>JAJEAI010000197.1 GCA_022824205.1 Candidatus Binatia bacterium | reverse complement strand
CAGGACGAACGGGGGATGCTTCCACAACCGTTCGTCCTGAGCGTAGCGAAGCGAAGTCGAAGGACGCCGTTCGGACAGGACACTGACGATGCCCCTTCCCGAAAGCCTCACCTGCGTTCTGTGCGGTGCCGCCTACCGGGAGGGTCCCACCCGGTACAGTTGCCCCAAGTGCGGCGAGTTGGGGACCCTGCGGGTTGCCTACGACTACGACCGCATCAGGGCGTCAGTGGCTCGCTCTGGCCTTGCCGCGACGCCGTTCGCCGATCACTGGCGCTACCTGCCCCTGCTTCCCCTGGCCGCCGACCGTGTCGACTTCCCACTGGCGGTGGGCGGCACTCCGCTCTATTCCGTGCCGGGGTTGAGGAAGGCCCTCGGCCTGCAACGGTTGTGGATCAAGGACGACACCGCCAATCCCTCCGCGTCGCTCAAGGACCGCGCCAGCTCCATGGTGCTGCTCAAGGGGCGGGAACTGGGCCGGCGCGAGTTTGCCACCGCCTCCACCGGCAACGCGGGGGCGTCGCTGGCGTGCCTGTCGGCCGCATTGGGAGTGCCGTGTCACATCTTCGTGCCGGAGACGGCGCCGCGGGCGAAGGTGGCGCAGCTACTTGTCTTCGGCGCGGACGTGCTCGCCGTTCGCGGCAGCTACTCGGAGGCCTTCAGCCTCTGCGTGGAAGCCAGCGACCGCTTCGGGTGGTACAACCGCAACACCGGCTACAACCCCTACACGGTGGAGGGGAAGAAGACCGTGGCGCTGGAGATCGCCGAGCAACTCGGCTGGGAGCCGCCGGACACGGTCGTCGTCGCGGTGGGTGACGGCTGCATCCTGAGCGGCGTCTGGAAGGGGTTCACGGACCTGCACCGTCTGGGATGGATCTCGCGGCTGCCGCGCCTGGTGGCGGCCCAGGCAGAGGGGTCCCAGGCCATCAAACACGCCTTCGACGGCGACGGCACCATTCGGCCGGTGACCGAGGACACCCTGGCCGACAGCATCAGCGTGGCGCTGCCGCGGAACGGCGTCATGGCGGTGCAGGACCTGCGCGCCTCCGGCGGCACCGCGGTCAGCGTCTCCGACGGCGAAATCCTCGAAGCCATGCCGCTCCTGGGCAGGACCGCCGGACTCTTCGCGGAACCCGCGGCGGCGGCGGCCGTGGCCGCGCTCGTGAAGCTCGTGGGCCGCGGCGACGTCTCGCCCGCGGAACGCGTCGTCGTGGTCTCCACCGGCCACGGCCTCAAGGACGTGGATGCCGCGTTGCAAGCGGTCGAAGCGCCGGAGCCGCTCGACTGCTCCATCGACGCGGTGGAAAAACGCGTGGCGCGGTCGTGACTTGCGTTGGATGGGAAGGGATCTCATGAATCGTGATTCCCGCCCCCGATCGGGGTCGAGGGCAAGCTTTCGCGGGAATCACCCATGTCGGCCTGCAGCCGACACAAACGGGGATGAAAATGGGGCGCCGGCCCCCCCAATGAGTCATTCCCGCGGAAGCGGGAATCCAGGGGTGGGGGGTGTGGCGGCCTCATTGACCGGCCCCACCCCGCCTGGATTCCCGCTTCCGCGGGAATGACGAAAAGGGGACCCGGGAATGACGAAAAAGGGGACCCGGGAATGACTCGTTTGGGGTGTGGCGGGATTCCGTAACTACCAGAAATCATTGAACAAGACTTTATTTTCATATCAATGGCGTTTCGGGGGTTGGTGGCGGTTCGTGTTGACGTAGGTCTTGAAGCGACATGTCTGACGGGAATCAGCGAAGACAAATTAAAGGCAAGGAGAGTTCAGTGTCACAGGACTTGCAGAGTTTCCTGAAGCGGTTGAAGGACGAGTGTCCCGAGCAGTTCCTCGAAGTGGACGAGCCCGTGGCGCGGGAGTTCGAGGCCACGGCGCTCGTCATGGAGGCCGAGCGGCTGCCGTCGTGCCCGGCGGTGATGTTCCGGAACGTGGCCGGCAGCGACTTCCCCATGGCGGCCAACGTGCTGGCGCACCGGCCGCGGCTGGCGTGGGCCTTCGGCACGTCCGAGGAAGGATTGGTGCCCGAGTTCAAGGAGCGCATCCAGCACCCGGTGGTGCCCAAGGTCCTGACGGAAGCGCCGTACCAGGAGAACAGCCTGCTGAACGAGGCCGTGGACCTCCGCCAACTGCCGGTCCTGACCCATTTCGAGCAGGACGGCGGTCCCTACGTCACCGCCGGGTTGGTGGTGGCGCGGGACCCGCTGTCGGGCATGAGCACCGTGGGCTTCCACCGCATGCAGCTCAAGGGGCCGCGCCGGCTGGGCGTCAGCCTCCACTCCCGGCGGCGCATGTTCGAGTATTTCCGCCGCGCCGAAGAGAAGGGCGAGTCCCTGGAGGCGGCGGTGTGCATCGGCGTGCATCCGCTGGTCTCCCTGGGGGCGCTGACGCTGCCGCCGGCGGGAATCGAGAAGTTCGCGCTCCAGGGCGGGCTGCTCGGCGAACCGCTGGAGCTGGGGCCGTGCGAGACCGTGGACGTGAACGTGCCGCGCTGGTCGGAAATCGTCATCGAGGGGCACATCCTCGCCGGCGTACGCGAGAAGGAGGGGCCGTTCGGCGAGTTTACCGGCTACGCGTCGAGCCGCAGCACCGAGAACGTGTTCGAGGCCACGGCACTGCACTACCGAAACGGCGCGGTCTACCAGGACATCAACGGCGGCGACAGCATGGAGCACTGCCGCTGCCTGTCCATGCCCCGGGAAGTGGAGTTCACCAACGTGCTGGGGAAGACCATTCCCAACCTCAAGGCGGTGCACGTGCCGGTGCGCTCGGGCATCGGCAGCTTCCACTGCTACGTGTCCATGCGCAAGACCGCCGAAGGGCAGGGCAAGCAGGCCATCTTCAGCGTCATGGGCGCGGACCACTACGTCAAGCTGGTGGTGGTTGGACGACGACGTGGACATCTTCGACGAGGAGCAGGTGCTCTGGGCCATCGCCACCCGCATGCAGGCCAACCGCGACGTCTTCATCGTCGACGAAGCCATGGGCACCTTGCTGGACCCGTCCGCCACCGACGCCATCACCGCCAAGATGGGCATCGACGCCACCAAGCCCCTGAACGATTTCGCTTCCACGCTGTCCATCGAGCCGGGCGCGGTGGAGCGGGCCCGGAGCCTCATGAAAAAGCTGGCAGGGTAACGCCATGGAGACTTTCCGCACCTTCCTGGACGCGCTGCGCGACGCCGGCGAGCTGGTGGAAGTGCACAAGCCCGTGGACGTGCGCCACGTGGCGGCGCTGGTGGACCAGGCGTCCACCGCGCTGCTGTTCCACAGGGTCGCCGGCTACGACCTTCCCGTCGTCTCCGGGTTGCTGAACGACAGGAAGAGGATCGCGCTTTCGGCCGGCTGCGACTACGCGCAGATGGAGCAGCGGTTGAGTCGTGCCCTCGACCATCCCATCGATCCCGTGACGGCCCACGACGGCGGCGAACGGCGCTGGTTCAGGCAAGGCGCCGCCGTGGACCTCTTCGACCTCCCGGTGCCGGTCTTCTCCGAGTTCGACGGCGGCCCCACCATTACCGCCGGCGTCACCCTGGCGCACGATCCGGAACACGGCCTGAACGCCGGCACGTACCGCTTCCAGGTGAAGGAACGGAACCTCACCGGCATCGACATCGTCACGCCCAACAACCTGCGCCGGCTGGCGGAGAAGGCCCTGGCGGCCAACGCGCCGCTGCCCATTTCCATCAACATCGGCACGCACCCGCTGGAGCTGATGGCGTCGCTCTACAAGGCGCCGCTGGGGCGAAACGAGTTGGCCATCGCCGGCGGCATGCTGGGGCGCCCGGTCCGTCTCGGCGCCTGCCGGACCATCGACACACCCTGCCTGGCGGACGCCGAGATCGTGCTGGAGGCCGAGATCCTTCCCACCGGCTGGACCCGGCAGGAGGGCCGGTTCGGCGAGATGACGCGCCTCATGGGCGACGTGCACTCCAACCCGCACGTGCGGGTCAAGGCGATCTCGCGGCGCGACGACGCCGTCTACTACGCGCTGCACATGCCCTGGGAGAACATCTGGATCAAGGAGCACGGCTTCCAGGCGGTGCTCAAACGGGTCCTCGACGCCGCCGGCGTGACGGTGACGGCGGTGAACGTCACTCCGGGAGGCTGCTGTCACTGGCACGCGATCATCGCCATCCGCAAGCAGCCGGGAGACCCCCAGAACGCCATCATGGCCGCGCTTTCCGTGGCCGACCTCAAGCACGTGGTGATCGTGGACGACGACATCGACGTCTACGACGCCATGGAGGTGGAATGGGCCATGGCCACCCGGGTGCAGGCCGACCGGGACGTCACCATCCTCTCCGACGCCCGCTCCAAGCCGCTCGACCCGAGCCTCCCCCTTTCGGACGGCATCCCCACCACCGCCAAGATGTCATCGACGCCACCATTCCCGACGATGTTCCGAAGGCACGCTATCAGCGCATCACCTATCCCTACGCCGATGAACTGGACCTCGACGCCTACCTGGGCGAGCCGGAGGCCGGCGAGGTTGGCGCGGCGGACGCCGTCGGCGGCGGAAGCACCGAAGGCGCGGTCGCGCGAATACGCGAGTTGCTCAAGGCCCGGCCCTTGTACTTCAGCGACATCGCGCACGCGATGTCCGGGATCGAGTTCGCGGGCGTCGCCCGCGCCATGGGCGAGCTTCACGCGGCCGGCGAGATCGATCAGGACGCCGAGGGGCGCTACCGGCTCATCGTCACGGGGTGAGGCCGCCGGCATGTAGTTGCCGGGTCGCTGGGATATGGGGCGTGGGGCGGCAACCGGAGCTCTTCACCAACGGTGCTCATGGGGTTTTGGGGAAAGGACGGTAACGGCATGGCTCTAGCGATTTTGTTCGTGGTGCTGTCCGTGGCGTTCATGGTCGGCGGCTTCCTTGCCGTCACGGGTTCATGGGCGCGGACCGTCACGGCGGGGCGCGACTTGTGGCAAGAGAAGCCGCGCAAGGTGCAAGTGGTCGGAAAGGTGAGGGTCAGGAAAGATAGGACTTGCGAAACGGAGCGACTGTGCTAGGGTAAGGTCACTATGCGCGAATGGTTTACTTGGGTGAAGGACCATGCAACGGTGTTGCTCGTTGTCGTGGCTTCATTGGGTGTTGTGGGCGGTGCGTGGGCATGGACACTCAACGCTCAGGAACAGAAAATCATTGCCAGGGTCGAAGCCAAGGTTTCCCCGCTTGACGAGCGCGTCAAGAACCTCGACAACAACCTAACGGAACTACGGACAGACATTCGCGAACTGCGACAGAGCATGCAAGTGCTGCAACAGACCCTGTTGACCCTGCAACCCATGCTCTTGAAGACAGTGCAGAGCGCCATAAAGGAAGAACTCGCAAAGAACAAGTAACGCGGCGTTGCCGTTAACCTAAACCAATCACAACGCGACCGGGGCGAGACATTCCCGGCGCCACAATCAGAAAGCCAAGCATGACGCAGGGAATCTTCCCTGCAACGCGCTTGGCTTTTGTCGTTGTTGACGCCGGTGGCCCCCCGGCGCCAGGCCCCCCTTGGGGACCCCTGTCCGCTGGACGAAGCGGGGCGGGAACCGTTACCCGCACTAACCTCAATGTTGCAAAAAAAGTCTGTGAAGAGCGATCCGAAGCACGCCCTACGAATCGTCATTCCCGCGAAAGCGGGAATCCATGGGTGGGGAGGAGCCAACTGGCCGGTGTCCCCGCCCACCGCCGCCTGGATTCCCGCTTTCGCGGGAATGACTGAGGTGGTCCCAGAAAATCGGACAGGTTGCTAAGGTGTATTCCACCGACGAAGGAGGGATACGCGATGAGCACGAGGCGACGGTTCAGCGGGGACTTCAAGGCGAAGGTGGCGCTGGAGGCGCTGAGGGGGGACAGAACG
>JAJEAI010000031.1 GCA_022824205.1 Candidatus Binatia bacterium | reverse complement strand
TCTGGTGGCCCATCTCGGCGGCTATCGTGATCGCAAGCATGATCCGGACCCCGGCAACCAGATCATGTGGCATGGCCAGACCCGCCTCAGTAGCGCCGCCCTCGGACACCGGATCGGCTTCCGCGCCGGCCAGAGGCTCGCGTTACGTCACGACGACTAGCCTGTTGTCATGTCTTTGTTGTCATGACTCGGTAGGCCTAGCCGCCTAGCCCGACTTCCGCAACTGGGATACAACGTGAAAGACGACCCTTGGCCAAGTTCACCATCGCACTGAAATTCACGGGGTGCCGAGCTTTCATGGATGTGATAAGATGAAGCCATGGTTAGTAGCCGCGCTTGGAGTCGAACAGGAAGACCGACCCCGAGACGTTCCGGTGCGGGTCCCGTGGGCATGACGAGCGGGCGGCGAGTCTCCGATGCGGGCGGCGAGCGACGCGAGGAAGATCGAGCGGCTGATGCAGGGCATTGGCCGCTTGGCCAAGGGGCCGGGGCGGGTTTACTTGGTCGGGGGCGCGTCTGCGGTAACCATCGGATGGCGCTCCACCACCGTTGACGCGGACCTGAAGTTTGACCCGGAGCCGGAGGGCGTCTTCGACGCCATCACGAAGCTCAAGGTCGAACTCGACATCAACGTCGAGATGGCAGCACCCGACGACTTCATCCCACCGTTGCCGGGCTGGAAGGACCGTAGCCCGTTCATCATCCGCCATGGACCCGTGGACTTCTTCCACTACGATTTCTACGCACAGGCACTGGCCAAGATCGAACGCGGACACGCGACGGATATAGAAGACGCAAGGCAGATGACAGTGCGCGGGTTGATCGACGTGTTGGAACTGGCCCGGCAGTTCGACGCCATTGCACCCTACATCATCCGTTACCCGGCCATTGACCCGGACGCGTTCCGGGCGAAGGTCGAAAGTTTTACCCGAGGCAAGTTCCATGGCGACACCGGGTGACGGCATTCCTGGAGAGGACTTGGTGGCGATCGGCATCGAGGCGCTTGGCCGGGGGGAACTTAGCGTCGAAGCGTTGCTCGTGGCAGTCGGGGCGCCAAGGCTGCGGTCACTGGGGGTCCCGGTGCCGGACGCCGGACGCTTGCCGCAACACCCGGAGCTTGCGCTTTATCGCGCCGTCGGACAACGCCACCCGGACGACGCACACTCACGGTACAATGCCCTGATTCGCCGGCTGGTGAGCTTCGAACACGAGATCGAGCGGCGCCGATTCGCCGCGACGAAGCGGTCGGAGCCGAGCCGGTAGCGTGTAGGGAAGTTACCGGACTCACAACGAGCCGGACGGCTGCTTAACGCCAATGTCGCGAGGCTCTACAACTTGAACGTGTTCCCTGTCGCATCCTCACGAGGGCAGACCGAGTCCGGACATCATTCGGCTTCGCCATGCCCTCGACCCTTCGCCAGCAGAGCCTCGAGCGCTGCAGCACGGGCTTGCGCCTCGTCCGCTGCGCGCTCGGCCTCCCGCCGCGCATGTTTCTCGCGATCTCGTTCCCGTTCAGCCCACTGGCGCGCCCGTCTTTCTCGCTGCCAAACCCGTTCGGTTCGCCTTCGAATCTCGTTCGATTCCGCAAGGTTCAGCAGGTATTCCCCCGTGGCCGCATCGCGGAACCGCAATCCCCCGCTCCCCAGCCGCAACTCCAGACCTAGCACCCGACTCCACACCGCCAACCCGCCGCCCGCCAACTCCGTCCCCGCGAGTGTCCTGTACTCCCCCGACACCAACTCCTCTCCCCGCAGTCGCGGCGCCAGATAGTCTCCCGTGGGATCGTACTGCCAGTACTCCGCCACTCCAAGCTCCCGGTACAAATCACGCTTCCTTCCCTGGTCTTCGCGCCGCGTGCTCCGCGACGTCACCTCCAGCACCCAGTCCGGCCCCTTCGGCTCCCGCCACAACAGGTACGACGACCGGTCGAGGGCGGGCGCCCCGAACACCACGAACACGTCCGGAGCTACCCGCGCTTTCACGTTCCCCTCTTCGTAGTAGATCAGCAGGTTGCCGGCCACGTACACGTCGGAGCGTTCGCGGTAGTAGTCCCGCAAGGCGTTGCGCGCGTAGGCGAGCGGGTCGAACTGAAAATCGCTCTCCGCCAGCGGCATGCCGTCCGTGCTGGGATAGTCGATGTCCACCGGAACGAGCGCATCTTTCACCATCGGTCAACCTCCACGAACACGTCTAACACAATCGTACCGAATGGACAAAAACGGGGCCGCTTCAGAATCCCTTGCACCCGTCGGCTCTCCGCCGGCAGACAAGATTGACACCCTGTTCTTGCGGTGTTAGCGAGAACTTGGCCAAAACTTCAGTTTGTATCCAGCGGTCGATTCCAACGACCGCCGCAACGCAGGGAGGACAGATGAAAGGCTTTGCACGCGCAGGTTTACTGCTCATGGCAGGAGTGTTCTGTATTGCGGCGCCCCTGAACGCCCAGACGGCCCTGTCCTTGGGCACCTCCACCGTCGGCGCCCGCTTCCACATCCTCGCGGTGGGCATGGGCGATACCGTGAGCCGGAACTCCAACATCAGCGTGACCGTGGAACCCATCGGCGGCAGCGACGCCAACGTGCGCGCGCTGACGGCCAAGCGCATCGAGGTGGCGATGCTGAACTCCCTGGCAGGCACCCACGGCTACCATGGCATCGGCTCCTTCAAGAAGGACGGCAAGGCGCCGTTGCGGCTGCTGTTCCAGGGCGGCTTGGGGGCCCGCGCCATCGTCGCCCGCGGCGACCGCGGCATCAACACGCCGGCGGACCTCAACGGCAAGACCGTGCAGGGGAAGCGGAAGTCGCTGGCGGACCTCGAAGCCTTCACCCGGGCGATCATGCGGGTCTACGGCATCCCGGAGAACGGCGTGAAGATCCTCCGCCACGGCAACACCAACGAGCAGCTCGAATCCCTCAAGCTGGGAGTGGCGGACGCGGCGGTGATGCCCTTCGGCAGCCCGACGACGGGCTCGCCGCCGATCCGGCGTCTGGCCCAAGCCATCTCGCTCAAGGTCATTCCCATCCCGGCGGACAAGGCCGCGGAAATCCTGAAGGACCCGCGGCTGCACGGATACCGTCAGGCCAAGATCAGCAAGGGCTCCATCAAGGGCCTGGACGCAGACGTGAATTCGCTGGCGGTGGGCACCTTCACGGCGACACGGGCGGACATGCCGGACGACGCCATGTACACCTTCACCAAGGCGTTCTTCCAGAACCTGAACCAGTTCTACCCGGTGCACGCCTCGGCGAAGCAATACACCCTCAAGGGGAGTCTGGCGAATCCGACGATCCCCTATCATCCCGGCGCCATCCGCTACTACAAGGAGATCGGCGCCTGGACGGACGCTCTGGCCAAGAAGCAGGAAACGTTGCTGGCCAACCAGTGACCGGACCCCACCATCCGGGCGGACGCGGCACGGACGGGGGCACGCTTGAGACCCGTCCGCGCCCGCTCGCCGCAACCCCTTCCCGGCGGCGGCTCGTGGCGCACGCGGACCCCGTAGACGGAAACGGCGATGGCTGAGATCGGAGCACCGCTGCCGAGCCCGGACCCGGACGCGCGCACGTCCTGGGACCGGGTCATCGACCTCCTGGCCTTCCTCGCCGCCGCATACCACCTCGTGGTGGTGGGGCGCACGTTCATCTACCTGGGCATCTTCTACCCGACCCCCTTCCACCGGGCCGTGAGCCTGACGTTCGCGCTGCTCCTGGCGTATCTCATCCACATGCGCCGGCGCGCCAGCCACGGCGCGGGCTTCTGGTCGGACATCGTGCTCCTGCTCATGGCCATGGCGCCGCTGTGGTACATCATCCTGTTCTACGAGCAGGTCACGGACTACGACGAATACGGCTTCCTCGACATGGCCGGCATGGCCCTGGCCTTCTCCCTGGCCATCTCGCTGCTGGTGGCGCTCAAGCGCGCGGTGGGCTGGGTGCTGGTGACCATCGTGTGCCTGTTCCTGGCGGTGGCGCGCTACCAGAACATCCTGCCGGGCCTGCTGTTCGGCAAGGGCTACGCCTGGGACCGCCTCACCTACGCGGTCTATGTCCCCGGCGAAGGCATCTTCGGCGTCCCCTTGGGAGTCGCCTCCACCATCGTCATCGTGTTCCTGATGTTCGCCCACCTGCTGCAACGGGCCGGCGTGGGCGAGTGGTTCAGCGAACTGGCCATGTCCATTGCCGGCTGGACCCGGGGCGGGGCCGCCAAGACCGCGGTGCTGGCGTCGGCGTTCTTCGGCACCATCTCCGGCTCGCCCTCCGCCAACGCCGCCACCACCGGCGCCGTGACCATCCCGCTCATGATCCGGGCCGGCTACCGCCCGGGCTTCGCCGGCGCGGTGGAGGCGGCCTCGTCCGCCGGCGGCCAGATCCTGCCGCCGGTGATGGGCGCCATCGCCTTCGTGATGGCCGATTTTCTCGGCGCTCCGTACTACCAGATCGCCCTGGCGGCCGCGGTGCCCGCGTTCCTCTACTTCGTCATCGTGTTCATGGGGGTGGACTTCGAGGCCGCCCGGCAGGGCCTTGCGGGCATGCCGCGGAACGAGCTGCCGGCGCTGGGGGCGACCTTCCGGAAGGGATGGTTCTTCCTGCTGCCCATCGGGCTCATGATCTACCTGATGCTGGTGCAGAAGTTCGACCCGGACATGGCCGGCATCTTCAGCCTGCCCCTGCTGGTGGCGGTGAGCTTCCTGTCCAGGGACCGCTCCAAGCGATTGTACCCCAAGCAGATCCACGGCGCCCTGGTATCGGCGGTGAAGGCGTGGATACCGCTGGCCATCCTCACCGCGGCGGTGGGCATGCTGGTGGCGGCCCTGGGGCTCAGCGGCCTCGGGACCAAATTCTCCCGGGCGCTGGTGGACCTGAGCGGCGGCAACCTGACCCTGGCGCTGGCCATGGTGGGGCTCGCGAGCCTGATCCTGGGCATGGGCATGGACTCCCTGCCCGCCTACATTACCGTGGCCACGCTGTGCGCGCCGGCGCTGGTGCTGATGGGCGTGTCGGAGCTGGCCGCCCATCTCTTCGTGGTCTACTGGGGGTTGGCGTCCCACATCACGCCGCCGGTGTGCGTGACCGTGTTCGTCACATGCAGCATCAGCGGCGCCGGGATCTGGGAGACCGGCAAGGACGCCGTGCGCCTTGCCATCGGCAAGTACCTGCTGCCGTTTTCCTTCGCCCTCCACCCCGCCCTGCTGCTGCAGGATACGGTGGACGCGGTGCTGCTGGCGGCGCTGTCGGCGCTGGTGGGAGCGGTGAGCCTGTCCGCCGGCACCATCGGCTACGGCTTGGTGGCGCTGACCTGGCCCGCGCGGTCCGTGCTCATCGCCGGTGGGGTGCTGCTCATCCTGCCGGGCTGGAACATGCTCGGGATCGGATCGGCGCTGGTGGCGGCGGGGTTGCTGATGCAACTGCGCGGCTGGCGCGCGGCGCGGGCGTAGGCCCTTCTTCGAAACAACGACCGGGACCGCAAACAGTGTCCTTCACTTCGCTGGCGCGACGCTCGGGACGAACGGCGAAGGATCCGACATGGCACCTCCCTTGCCGTCCGTTCCAAGCGTAGCGCCAGTGAAGTCGCAGGACGGCGTTACACCATCTCCGCCAGGAGCCGGCCATACCCCATCACCGGCTCGTTCACGTGGAGCCGTTTCTGGATTGCCCAAACCCGTGCGGGCACCGGGTGCACCACCGGCACCTGGAGGTCCTGCTCCAGCAGCTCGATGATGTCCAGCGTGCGCCAGCCGGAGCCGAGCATGTAGATGGCGTCCGCGCCCTTGTGCTTGAGGAACAGGTTGCGCGTGTGCGCGTAGACTTCCTGGCCGGCGAGCTTGCCCACGTCCTCGAAGTCCACCGGGATGCCTTCCATGGCCAGCACGTCGAAGCCCGCTTCCACGAAGTACTTGGCGAAGGTGTCGTTGATCTTGCCGGTAAAGTAGGTGACTCCCAGGATCTTCCTGGCCTTGAGGGCCTTCAGCGCCTCGATCTGTGTCTGGCCCGCGGTGACCATGGGCACCTTGTACTTCCGTTCCCAGGCGCGGATGATGCGCCGTTCCCCTTTCACTCCCTGGAACATGAAGGGCGGCGCCCCCTCCGGGTGGATCAGGTCCACCCCGTAGCCCGCCAGTTCGGCCACCCGCTCCTCATAGGCCTTCATGGCCTGCTGGAACTCGTCCGCGGTGCCGCGCTGGAAGCCGATGAAGAGAGGGATGATACCGATGCCCTCGGGCATCATGCGGATGAACTCCTCCAGGGACCCCGGACGCATGGTGGGCTTGACCACGCCGATGGTGCCGCGCCAACTCGTGTATGCCATTCACAACTCCTTTTCCAATGGGAAATCGACCCCTTCGGACGCTAGCCACGCTAGCCGAAGCCTTGGGGATTTTCAACTCTTGCACCCCAATCGGCACGCCCCTCGAAACGTCATTCCCGCGCAACAGGCTGTGTCAAAACACTCCACGCTGAGACGTTACGAATACGTCATTCCCGGCCCCCAATACGTCATTCCCGCGGAAGCGGGAATCCAGGCGGGGTGGGGTCTGGGGCAATGGGGCCGCCACACCACCACCCATGGATTCCCGCTTCCGCGGGAATGACGATTCAGGGGATTGTTGCCTCTCTTGATTGGGGTTTTGCCGTGAAACAGAAACGGACACAAGGCGAGGGTGTGCACACGTGCCCCGGGCTTGGGGTCGGCTGTTGACGCCGGACCGAGTGTGGCGGCAGGAGCGGGTGGGCTTCCCCGATGTGGCCCGAAGCCCCTGAGCGTG
>JAJEAI010000029.1 GCA_022824205.1 Candidatus Binatia bacterium | reverse complement strand
CCCTTGAAATTCCAGTTGCTCCAAAATACACTCTGTCATCGTGGGACCTCGTTCCTCGACCCGCCAAGTCGTTGATATGATTACTTTATATCACGAACTGAGGTCCCGCTCCCCACCCTTGGTGAAATATCCGGGCTAGCGCCCCTCGTGCTCCAGCGCCGCCAACCGTTCCCGTGCCTTGGCCGCGAACGGGCTGTCGGGATGGTCGCGCAGGATGCGGTTGTAGAGCTTGCGCGCGTGCTCCTTGTTGTTCTGCACCTCCTCGAACTGCGCCGTCTCGAACATCTCCTCCGCCCCGTCCCCGCACCCCGCCAGGGGCAGCGTCAGAACCAAGACCAACAGCACGCGGAGACCGATCATGCGAAAGAGTTCAAACGTTGTCATCGAATTCCGCCTGTCCATGCTTTACCCCCAATAATCCCAATTTGACAGGAACCCGCGACTGTGGCGAACTGAAAGCCGCATCGTTGGCCATTGGAACCCCGCCTTGAATCCGGAGGAAACGACCATGCCGATCATCGACGCTGACGCCCACGTGGTGGAAATCGACGAGACCTGGGAATACCTCGGACCCTCCGAGCGGGAGTACAAGCCCGGCGTGGTCTACGAGAGGCTGGACAACGGTGAGACCCTCAAGTCCTGGATCATCGGCGGCAACAAGGTGGGGACCCCCTGGCCCGGCGGCGGGACCCGGAGCGACGCCATCACCGGCACCTTCATCGGCAACGTACCGCTGGACCTCAAGGCCAAGTACATGCTCGACGTGGACGCCCGGGTGGCGCACATGGACGAGTTGGGCACGGACGTCCAGGTGCTCTTCCCTACCCTGTGGGTGCACCCGCTCACGGACCGCCCGGCGGTGGAGAACGCCCTCTGCTGGAGCTACAACCGCTGGCTGGCCGACATCCATTCGCGGGGGCACGGCCGCTTCCGCTGGGCCTGTGTTGCGTCCCTGAGCGACATCCCGGAGGCGCGCCGGCAGATGCGTTTCGCCCGGGACCACGGCGCGGTGGCGGTGAACATCTCCGGGCTCGACTACCGCAACCGCCTGATCAACGACCCGGACTTCTTCCCGCTCTACGAGGAGGCCAGCGACCTCGACATGCCCGTGTGCATCCACTCGGGCACCAACAGCCCGGACATGGACCGGGTCTGGGGCAAGCCCCTGTGCGGCTACCAGCGCAACAAGTTCGTGGGGCTCGGCGCTTTCCACCTGCTGATCATGTCGAACCTGCCCGATCGCTTCCCGAAGCTCCGCTGGGGCATCATCGAGCTGAGCGCGGGCTGGCTGCCCTACCTCATCAACGACCTGCGGCGGCGCGTGGAACGGCGCGGCGGCAAGCTCAAGGAGCGCATCCTGGCCGACAACAACATCTGGGTCGCCGCGCAGATGAACGACGACCTGGAACACGTCATCAAGTACGTAGGCGACGACCGCCTGGTCATGGGCACCGACTACGGCCACGCCGACTCCTCCACCGAGATCCACGCGCTCCGGTTGCTGCAACAGCACGAGTTCGTCGTCCCCGAGAGTGTCTCGCGCATCCTCTACGACAACCCGGTGGAGTTGTACGCGCTGTAAGGGAGACCCACCAAGTCCGAGAACCGGGCTTGCCGATCAGGGTGGCTTGATTATTGCGTATTGGGATCCTCCAGGAGGTGCCCATGGCTCACGACAACCCGAAAACGATCGCTACCATCAACTTCAAAGGGGGTGTCGGCAAGACCACGGTGACGTGGTGCCTCGGAGACGTCCTATCCGAGTTTTCGGACGCGAGGGTTCTTCTTTTCGATCTCGACGCTCAGATGTCGCTGACCCAGGCTATAGGTCTCAATGAGGACGGCCATACACTAGAACCAGAGTTCCAGAACTGGTACGAAGCATCGACAAGTCGGCAAAGAACCATCTTCAATGCCCTTGATCGATTCACTAACCGGACCCAACACTTCGATTTTCCAGTGGGTTTTGACTTCATCTACCGTCTTACGGAGAATCTTCACTTTGTACCATCGGTCGAAGATTTGTATTGGCAGGAGCTGGAGGTGTTCGACCGGGACGCCGTCAAGGACTTCATTAGAAGACTGCTCGGCAAGATCATAAATTCTCGCAAACTGCCTCGGTATGACTTTGTTTTGTTCGACTGCCCGCCCTCATTCACGCTACTATCCTATAGCGTGCTGTCTTGCTGTGACTTGATCCTTATTCCCGTGAATCCCGACTTCTTCGCGTCCAAGGGAACAAACCTCATATTGAACAGCCTGAAAATGAGAATTGAACCATTTCCCATCCCGCGAATCGGAGTGTTCATGAACAAGGCGAAGACGCGGGGAACACCAACCAAAGAAACAAGGTTCTACATGGAGGAAGTGAGACTTGTCTGCGAAAATGCTGCCAAGATGCAGCAGATCAAGACGAAGTTCTTCGAGTCCTGGATTCCGGAGCGGGTGGGTGTGAAAAGAGCCATCAAATCCGGAGGCGTACCTACAGACCTGCGTGAGCCATTCCAAAGACTTTGGCAGGAAGTTATGGAGTATATGCCGTGAACAACAGTTCTGTATTTCGAACAAGAGATCAGGAACTCGAACGTCTCCTTGGGCAACTCGACGATATCAAGAGGGCTGTGAAGGAGATCGGGGCAACCGTCAGTCGAATTGAGCGACACGTGAGGCGGGCCTTCGATGTTCCGGCACAACCAGAGAACAACGCGCCACGCAAAAGGCCCGGCGAAAAGCCGATGGTTGGCGACGGAACTCCGACGATTTCCGCAAACCAAGCGCGAGGCCTCTTTGACGATCTATCGGTTCTTTTCAGTAGTGGCCAGCGGGCAGTCGCCCACGAAAAGCTCCAGGACATGTCCCTTCCTGATCTCCGACTTCTGGCGCATGAACTCGGAGTAGCGTTTCGGTCCCGGCCATCCAGGAAGAGCCTTTGCGATGGGATCATTGGACGCCTCAACGAAAGAGCCATGCTCTCGAAGAATACAAACCTCACGCCACCTCAAGCCAGCAGCAACACCCGAGCGTAGACAGCCTGAGAGGGTTCGAGCGAATCAAGATACAGTACCGTTCATCTACTTCGCCCGACTTGAAAAATGACCGCCGTGCCGTCGAGGACACAACGCTTGGCGATTTCGATGGCCTCGGCGGTGTTCCACACCGACGGCGCCGCGTTGATGGAATGGTTGCGCGGCGGCGGAATATCCCGCCCAACCGGGTCAGCTCGAGAGTGAGGCGTGGGGCACACTGGCCCACCCGGTCCAGTTCCAGGGCCGCGCATGCCGCTACCGGAACATTGCATCGTCGCGGACTTCGGCCATGCTCCAGGTAGACACGTTCTGCCCCGAACTGCACGACGAGAACGCACCGGTGCGGGCCTTCGGACAGGACACTGGGGACGGGCTTGTTTCCGCCCTACTCCTTCAGAAACTCGATGGACCTGCGGTCGTAGGCCTCGCCCGCGTCCCACATGAGCATGTGGCAGGCCTTGTCGATGATCTCCAGCCGAAGTTCGGGCATCAGTTCCTTGAGCTTGGCGCACTTCTCGGCGGCCTGGTTTCGGTCCTGCTTGCCGTAGAGCAGCAGCATCGGCGGTTTCACTTCCATGAGCCGCTCCCACAGCCGCGGGCCTTCGCGCTTGGGCTCCACCGCCCGCTGCCGCTCCAGGAACGCCTCGAGGTTCCGGCCCAGGCTCAGGCTGTGGCGCTTCTCCAGCACCTCCGGCGTAATCAGCTCCTTGTGGTAGAGGTTGGACTCCAGGAGCTTGCGGCTGTCCTCCAGGGTGGGCGGTGCGTCCGTACTCTCGCTGCTGGCGTGGGCCGGCGGCGGGAAGTCCGGAAGTCCCTGCAACAGGCTGCCGCTGCACACCACCAGCACCTTGGCCGCCCGATCCGGGTGGTCCAGGGCGGTCTGGACCACGATCCCGCCCGCCTGGGAATGGCCGACGAGCGCGGCCTGCTCCGCCCCGATGGCGCTCATGAACTCGGGCAGGAAGCCCACCCGGTAGGCCAGCGTGTGGTTCTCGGGGACGTCCGACAAGCCGAAACCCGGCTGGTCGTATGCCACCGCCCGGAAGCCGGCCTCCGCCAGCGGGCCCAGGTGGCGTTCGAACACGTCCGCGGACGAGCCCAGGGAGGCGCCGTGCAGCATGATCACCGGCAGCCCCGAGCCTTCCTCCAGGTAACGGATCTTGAGACCGTCTACCGTGACTTCGCGTTCCATATGCCTGTCCTCCATTGACGAGAAACGAATATACAACTGGCCTGTACCACATTGGCGGCGGTACAAGCCACCCGGCCAAGTGCCCGCGATCCGTCGCTTCCGCGAGGGGAATCCGCATCCGTTCCCGCGTCCGGACAGCCGCGCCATCGACCCGAAGGGTCCTCCTCCCTGATTCGAGGTGCCGCGGTGATGCCGTCACTCGCCTTGTTCTCCCTTGATCAGCGCGCCAGTTGATCGTTCGTACCGGCTATAAAATACCGATTCGTTCTCCTTTCCGTTTCTCTTTTCGAACGATGCACCGCAATACATCCATTCGCGAACAGCACCAAGGATTCGTCGCATCGACACGTGCTTCGTAAAAGGGTTTCCAACAACCGGATTTGCTCCTTTGTTCGCGATATTGACTCCCGGCCGTTCGCGAGTTAGCATTTAGTAGCAGGACGACGCGCCACTAGCCCTGACACGACGAAGCTCCAGCTTCGCGGAAACGGAGGTGAAATCATGGACGGCGCGGCAAGTTCGGAACAGGCACCCGCCGATCGTGCGGAGAACCAGGAACCCCCGCCATTTCAGACATCCCTTGCCTCACCCACCCTTCACCGTGCCCTCGTTTCAATCGTCATATATGTCCTCCTGCTCGCGCTGATCGGCATGATCTACAAGGGCGGAGTCTCATGGACGCGCCGAACCGCCTACCTGGGTATCAGCGCGCTCTTGTGCGTACCCATCTGTATCTTCCACGGAATGCTGACGGACCAACTATCGCGGCTCCGTGACCGCGTGGCCGGAACGCTCTCCATGACCGGCACCGCGCTGCTTTCGGCAAGCTCGGCGACCGTGCTGGTCTATGGCGTGGACCGGCTGTTGCGGGTGGGATTCATGCCCAACAGAATGCGTGACCCGTACGTGCTCGGGTTGGCGCTGTTGCTCGTTTGCGCGTCGGTGGCCCAGTACACCGTGGCGCGGCGACAGAGATGGGAGAAGACCCTGCCACGGATGGAGGAAGCGGCCTCCGGTGGCGAAACACAAGCCGGGAACGCCCCGCCGACCCCGGCAGCGGTGGAACCGAGCATTCCCGGGACGAATTTCCTGCAACGGCTACCGGCGGAGTTGGGTCGGGATATCGTCTATCTCAAGATGAGCGACCACTACGTGGAAGTATTCACCACCGCCGGGCACACGGTGATGCTCATGCGTCTCGCGGACGCGGTGATGGAACTCGAAGGCCTGGGCATGCGTGTCCACCGCTCCTACTGGGTGGCAAGCGCTCATGTCGAACGCCTGGCGCGGCGCGGCCGGCGCCGGTTCCTGCGCCTCGCGGGGGGCCATGACGTGCCCGTGAGCCGTACCTACGTTCCTGCCGTCGAGACCCTGTTGCAAGGAAGGGCGACGAACGGGTGACACGACGGCGGGGCCGATGGACCGGCTCCGCCAGGCTCCAGCCCGGCCGTCAGATCACCCGTACCCTTACCGCCTCTTCGGGCGAGAGCGCATCGCAGGCCGCGGCATCGAGGCCGCAGGCCCGGCCCAGGACCGAGAGCACCAGGTTCGCGACGACGCGCTCCTCGCCTTCGCGGGTGCGGGCGTTCTTTGCCAGCGTCACCGAATGGACTTCTGCAGCCTCGCCACGGCACACCGCGACATGAGCGCGGTGTTCCCCCTTGCGGGGCCGATCCGTGACCAACGCCGCGGTGCAGGCAACCCCCAGGACCGCCACCTCTCGCGCCGGCCTCAGTTCCAACGCCCTGCCGCGGGCGCTGCGCGCCAACGCCGCGGCGGTCTCCACCGACACCGCCCGGGACGGCGGACGCCCGAGAAACGCGGCCATGGACGGATCGCTGTACGGAACCAAGGCCTCCAGCACCGTGCGTGACGCGCCAGGCACCACGAAGAGGTCCGCCAGCGCCTGCGTACCGCCTCCCGTCACCACCACCACAGCCATGGAGGGGCTCCGATGAATCTCCGCGACGAACTCGCTGAGGGACGGGGTTGCCATACCAGTCAACGGACTCCGCGAGGACGCCCTCAGATCACGCCGCGCTCGCGCAGGCTCCGGATCGCCTCCGGGTCGTAGCCCAGCCCACGCAGGACCTCGTCCGTGTCCTCTCCCACCAACGGCGCCGGGCGCCCGAACCGTGCCGGCGTATCCGACAGGTTCACGCTGGTGCCGATGAGCCGGGTGGTCCCGCGCTCGGGGTGCTCGATCTCCCGCGGCAGCCCCAGGTGCCTGACCTGAGGATCGTCGAAGACTTCCTCCGCCGTGTAGATGGGCGCATGGCTCAAATCCTCCCGGCCCAGGCGCTCCAGCCACGCCGCCCGTGGAGCGGCGGCGAAGATCTCGCGAAGGATCTCCATCAACTCCTCGTGGCGGGCGGCGCGGTCCTCGTATGTCGCGAACCGTGGGTCTTCGACAAGGTCGGGGCGCTCGATGACACGTACCAGGGCCTCCCAGGACCTGCGGTGGGTGGCGAGGTGGACCAGCAGCGGACGACCGTCCCCCGCCGGCAGACAAAACAGCCGTCCCCGCTGGAAGTTGCGCGGCGTAACGGCCTCGCCGCCGTTCAGGAACTCGGCGAAGTGAGACTCGATGAAGCCCATGCTCGCCTGCAGCAGCGACGCGTCCACGAACTGGCCTGTGCCGGTACGGCTCCGGGCCGCCAGGGCCGCCAAAACGCCGTAGGCCGCGAAGACGCCGGTGACGTGGGCGGTAATGGAGAGACCTCCCATCTTGGGATCACCCGGATCGGTAAGCAGGCTCAGCATGCCGCTCACCGCCTGGCCGATGGACTCGAAGCCCGGCCGGCTCTCGTAAGGGCCGCTCTGACCGAAGGCCGTGACCGAGCAGTGGATGAGCCCGGGGTTGCGCCGCCGCAAATCCTCGTAGTCGAGCCCCAGCGCCTTGCGCGTCGACGGCCGGAAGCTCTCGATGAGCACGTCCGCCGAGTCCAGCATGCGGCACAGAATGTCCCGGGCCTCGGCCTCGCGCAGGTTGAGCGTGACGCTCTTCTTGTTCCGGTTGAGCACCCGGAAGACCGGCCCATAGGCGTCCCGCCCCCGAGCCGGATCCCCGGTCCCGGGAAGTTCCACCTTGATGACGTCGCATCCCAGGTCGCCCAGGAGGCTTCCTGCATAGGGTCCGGCCACGTGCCCGCTCGCATCGATGGCCACCGTCCCTTCCAGCGCGCCCGTCATGTCGTGTCCGTTTTCACTCGTCACCGCCGTCTCCTCGCACGGGGCTTTCCCGGTTCGTGCCTCCCCGCGGAACAGGCCGTGTCGAACTCATGAGGCAGAAACCACTCGAAACGTCATTCCCGCGCCCGTTTCGTCATTCCCGTCCCCCATTCGTCATTCCCGCGAAAGCGGGAATCCAGGCGAGGTGAGGCGGGGAATGCGCCCGCGTAGTCCTTCCCCACCCCTGGATTCCCGCTTTCGCGGGAATGACGAATTGGGGGGACGGAAATGACGAAACGGGGGGCGGAAATGACGAAACCGGCGCGAGCACCGGACGAAACGGGGCGCGGGTACCGGACGAAACGGGGCGCGAGCACCGGACGAAACCGGCGCGAGCACCGGACGAAATGGGGCGCGGGTATCGATTTTCATCCGGGTGGAGCATCAACTGGGGGTCCCTTCAGAACGGCTTGTTGAAAAAGGGCTTTCCCTCGCGCATGCGGAAGATCCCCACGAAGCCCAGGAGGCCGCCCAGGAATCCGCCCAGGAAAATTACGGTGGCCACGAAGTCTGTCGTGGAGCCCGGCGCCAACACCGCGTAAACGACGTACCGGGCCACGGCTCCGACGGCCAGCGCGACCACCATGCCGATGGCGGTGAGGGTCCTGTATCTCATCGACGTGGCTCCTCCCAAGCCTGCCCGACGCTGTCCGGGGACAATGTTGACAGCCATTGCAGGATTGCATACTGTCCTTGGCTGTTGCAAGAAATCGCCGCCACGGAGGACGGACCGGCATGGACAACGACAATCCCAACGCCCTGGAGCGGTTCATCGAGAAGACCCGCGCGCTGTTCGCCGCGGAACCCGACCTGGACAAGCGCTGGACCGCGCTGGAGCCGATCCTGGCGGAGTTGCTGGCCGACCCCCAGGTGCTGGAGGCCTCCAAGTCCTGGCCCGACTGCGTGCCGCGGGACGGGCGCGCGGAAAACCTGCTGTTCTACGAAGACCCGGACTACGGCTTCGCCATCAACGGCCTGACCAAGGGAGACGCGCGCCAGGGAGGCCGCGCCCGCATCCACGACCACGCCCACATCTACACCCTCTACGGCGTGCTGGACGGCCACGAACGTGTCGAACGCTACGACCGGCTGGACGACCGCTCGAAGCCCGGATACGCGGAGATCCGGCTGGCCAGCGACAAGCACGTGGGACCGGGCGAGATCGACCTGGTGCGGCCCTACGAGGTGCACACCGAGACCACCGTGGGCGAGAGGACCGTGGCCGTCATCATTCGCAGCCAGAAGGGCGGCAGCTTCAACCAGGGCCGCTACAAACCCGAGACCAACGAGTACTACGAGAGCCTGGGGCCGCGCCAGACGCCGGTGGAGATGCTGCCCGGGTAGAGACTTCCCGCAACTCGCGCGGGAGCAAAGGGCATCCCACCGACGGGCACGGGAAGCCTTGCCCCCGCGTGTCCCGCGACATGGACGCCATCAAGCTCGAGGTCATCTACAACGCCACCAACCAGATCGCGTACGAGCTGACGCAGAAGCTCATGCGCAACGGCTACTCGTCCATCGTGAAAGAGAGCCAGGACCTGGCCCTGAGCATCTGCGACCGCGACGGGCGCAACGTCGGGCAGTACTCGCCCAACCCGGTGGGGCTCGGCGTGGTGGGGTCCCAGCTCAAGGGGATCCTGCAAGACTTCGCGGGCGCCATCGACGAGGGCGACACCTTCATCCTGAACCATCCCTACCGCTACTGCCAGAACCACCCCAGCGACGTCACTCTGATCGCGCCGGTGTTCTACCGGGGCGAGATCATGGCCTTCGTGGGCAACACCGCCCACAAGCCCGACATCGGCGGCAAGGTGCCGGGCACCAACGCGGGCGACGCCACCGAGGTGTTCCAGGAAGGACTGCTGATCCCGCCGCTGAAGCTCTACGAACGCGGCGTGCTCAACGAGGCGGTGCGGCAGCTCATCCGCGCCAACACGCGCATTCCCGAGGTCACCTGGGGCGACATCCGCGCGCAGGTCACCGCCAACCTCCACGGCATCGACCGGCTCGCGGCACTGGCGGACCGCTTCGGCCTGGACGACGTGCTCGCCTGCTGGGAGGAGCGCATCGCCATCACCGAGCGGGAACTGCGCTCGCGCATCGCCGCCATGCCGCCGGGCATCTACGGCCCGGTCACCGACTACATCGACGACGACGGCGTGGAGCTGGAAAAGCCGCTGGCGGTCACCGCGACCCTGCACGTGCGCGGCGACGAGCTGGAGTTCGAGTTCGCCTCCGCCAGGCAGTCCCGGGGTCCGCTCAACCTGCGTCCCTGCGTGGTGCGGGCCGTGGCGGAGTATTGCGTGCAGGCCGCCATCGGACCGGACCTGCCCAAGAACCAGGGCTGCTCGGCGCCCATCCGCATCAACCTCCCGCCCCCCGGACACCTGCTGAACCCCGAGTTTCCCGCGCCGGTGAACATGTATGCCACCACCTGCCACCGGCTGGCGCCGGTGATCATGATGGTGTTGGCTCAGGCCCTCCCGGAGCGCGTGGCCGCGCCCCAGAGCAGCTCCGGCGGCGCGGTCTCGTTCAACGGCGTGGAGCCGGGCGGCGGCGGCCGGCGTTACTCGCAGTACGAGATCCTGTGGGGCGGCTATGGCGCCCGGCCGGGCAAGGACGGCGTCAGCGGCTGCGCCGCCGACATCAGCAACGTCATGAGCACGCCGGTGGAGGCCCTGGAGAACGAGTTCCCGGTGCGCATGCAGTGCTTCGAGGTGAACCCCGACTCCGCCGGCGCCGGGCAGTACCGGGGCGGCCTGGGGATCCGGCGGGCATGGCAGGTGCTGAACGACGACGTCACCCTGAACCTGCGCCTGGACCGCTTCAAGTTCTCTTCGCCCGGCCTGTTCGGGGCGCACCCCAGCGCACCCGCGCGCTGCACCCTCAACCCCGACCGCGAACAGCCGCGGCCGCTCCACTCGAAGACGGCCAACATCCGCCTGTCCCGGGGCGACACCCTGCTGCTGGAACTGGGCGGCGGGGGCGGCTGGGGCGACCCCCTGGCGCGGGATCCCGAGCGCGTGCTCGACGACGTGCGCAACGGCTACGTGTCGCTGGAGGCGGCGCGCGAGGTGTACGGCGTGGTTGTCGACACCCAGTCCATGACCGTCGATGCGGCGGCCACGGCGCGGCAACGGGCACGTGCCACGGGACCGGACACCAAGGACACGATTGGGGTCACATGAGCAGCCGGATCCCACGCACCTCCTCAACCGTCTCCACGGGAAAGGCCTTCGGCGACCGTGCTGCGCATCGGCATTGACACCGGCGGCACGTTCACCGACCTGAGCGTGTTCGACGAGGACGACGGACGGGTCTGCCTCACCCACAAGCTGCCGTCGCAACCGCGGGACCCCACCGCGGCCATCGCCGCGGGACTGCGAGAGATCACCGCGCGGCTGCCGGAGAAGGCCCGCTACGTGCTGCACGGCACCACCATCGGACTCAACACGCTGCTGGAGGGACGCGAGCCGGCGCCCGGACTGCTGGTCACCGAGGGCTTCCGCGACCTCCTGGAACTCGACCGCCAGTGGCGCGGCGAACACGTGTACAACCTGTTCTTCGACCGTCCGCGGCAACTCGTGCCGCGGCGCCTGATCCGTCCGGTGCGGGAGCGCGTGGACTCTCGCGGCGAAGTGGTGTTGCCGCTGGACGAAGAACAGGCCCGCGCCGCGGTCCGTGAGCTGCTGGAAGCGGAGGTGCGCTCCGTCGCCGTGAGCCTGCTCTTCTCCTTCGCCAACCCCGAGCACGAACGGCGGCTTTGGACTATCCTGCAAGAACTCGCGCCGGACGTCTACGTGACCCTGTCGTCCGAGGTGGACCCGCAGTTTCGCGAGTTCGAGCGCACCAGCACCGCGGCGATCAACGCGTTCATCGGCCCGCGCGTCAGCGGCTACGTCAGCACCATTGAAGCCGCGGTCCAGGAGCTGCTGGAAGGCGCCCGGGTGCTGATCATGCAGTCCAACGGCGGCGTGGCCACACCCGCGGTCATCGCCCGGGCGCCGGTGCAGACGCTCATGTCGGGTCCGGTGGCCGGGGTCGTGGGCACCCACCGCCTGTGCCGGGAGATCGGCCGCGACAACGCCATCTCGCTGGACGTCGGCGGCACGAGCTGCGACATGTCTGTGATCCCCGGAGAGCTGCTGACAGCGCCCCAGAGCAGAGTGGCGGGCTATACCGTGCGCGCCGCCACGGTCGCCATCGAGACCATCGGCAGCGGCGGCGGCAGCATCGCGCGGGTGGAGTCCGGCCGCATCCTCAAGGTGGGGCCGCAAAGCGCCGGCGCCGTGCCCGGACCCGCGTGCTACGGCAAGGGCGACCAGCCCACCCTCACCGACGCCCTGGTGGTACTGGGCCACCTCAACCGCGAGGCGCTGCTGCAGGGCGCTATGCCCATCGACGCCGTCGCCGCCCGCCGCGCCGTCGCCGGCACCATCGCCGGCCCGTTGGAGCTGACCCCGGAACGCGCCGCCGCGGGCATCGTCGAGGTGCTGGCCGCGCAGGTGGCCATGTCCATGCGCTCGGTGACCATCGAGAAGGGCTACGATCCACGGGACTTCATCCTGGTGGCCTACGGCGGTGCCGGTCCCACGGTGGCCTGCCCCATCGCCCGGGAGCTTGAGATCCCCGAGATCTGTATCCCGCCCGACCCGGGCAACTTCTGCGCCGCCGGCATGCTGCTCACGGACCTGATCCGGAGCTACTCACTCACGCGCATCGGCGCGCTGGACGAAACCCCGGCGGAGGCCGTTCGTGAAGCCTTCGAGGAGTTGCGCGACCGGGGCGTGCGGGAATTGCGGGAGCAAGGCGTGCCCGCCGATGCCATCGACACCGAGGACTTCCTGGACATGCGCTATCCCGGCCAGTCCTACGAGGTCACGGTGCCGGCCGGAGACGCCCGCAAGGAAGTCCTCACCCGCCTCTTCCACGAAGCCCACGGGCGACTCTACAGCCATACCGCCGAAGAGGAGTCCATGGAGATCGTCAACTACCGCGTGCGCTGCATCGGGCGCCTGCCCAAGATGACCCTGGCCGCGCCACCCACAACCGGCGGCTCCGCGCAACCCCGGGAACAGCGTTCCGCGATCTTCCCGGGCGACGCCGCTCCGGTGCCCACGCCCGTCTACCGCCGCACCGACCTCGCCCCGGGCCGCCCCATCGCCGGTCCCGCCGTCATCGAGGAATACAGTTCCACCACCGTCGTGTACCCTTCCTTCGACCTGTCCGTGAACGACCAGGGGAACCTTCTGCTGCGGCAGACGGCGTAGGCGGTCAATAGTGGTAGCGGCACTGCGCAATCATCACGGAGTCGCCTTCCACCTTGTAGACCAAGCGATGCTCGCTATTGATGCGGCGTGACCAGTAGCCCGTCAAGCCGTGTTTCAAGGGTTCGGGTGCTCCAACACCTTCGAACGGTGAGCGGAGGATGTCCCGGATCAGCAGGTTGACCCGGTTGAGGAGTTGCCGGTTGTTCTTCTGCCAGTAGAGATAGTCTTCCCAGGCGTCCTGCGAAAAGATCAGCTTCACTCGATCAACTCGCGCGAAGCTCCCGCGCCGGCATCGAGATCGGCAATCGACCGGAGAAGCCGGCGGGCGTTCCTCGGGCTCTTCAGAAGGTACGTGGTCTCCTCCAACGCATGATAGTCCTCCAGGGACATGATCACCACCGAGCGATGGTTCTTGCGTGTGATGACTACCGGCGCATGGTCGTCGCAGACCTTCTCCATGGTCTCGGCGAACCGTGCCCGGGCGTCGGAGTATGTCAGGGTATTCATCGCGTTGCTCCGATCCTTTTGTACGGTTAATGGTACAAGGAAAACGAACCGATGGCAAGCGCCGTCAGAGCTCCGCGAAGGGGAGCGCGGTGACGCCGTCGCCGAGCGGCAGCCGCACGTCGCCCGGGTGCACCACGTAGCCGAGCGTAGCCTGCCCGCCGAAGTCTTTCTGAAACCTTTGGATCGGGTTGCCCATGGCCGGGCGAGGGGTGGCGGAGAGCTTCACCTCGACGGGGACCAGCCTGCCTTCCACCTCCACCACGAAATCCACCTCGCTGCCGGCGGTGGTGCGCAAGAAGTAGACACGGGGCTCCGACCCTCGGTGTGTCAGGGTCTTCATGGTCTCCGCCCGAAGTCGATCATGTCGAGCCGGGTAAACCGTATGCGGTCGGCGGCACCGGCCGGGATCACGGTGAGCTGGTGGATGGCGTACTCGTGCTCGTACGTGCTCTTGGCGTTGACGCCGTCCAGCGGGATGATGACGTTGTAGCGGTGGACGCGGGCCGCCGCGGTGGAGGTGTAGAGCACGGCGACGTTGGTGAGGGAGCCGGTCACGATGAGGTTCTCGGTACCGGCGTCATCGAGGATCGCCCGCAGCTCCCCGCCGGCGAACTTGTCGAAGGCGTCGGGATGAAGCACGGGCTCGCTGTCCCGGCGCCCGAGGGGCGCCGCCACTTCGCCCATGGGCGTGCCCTTGAACTGCAGCGACACGGTGAAAACCACGGGGACGGAGGCCCCCCTCGCGCGCTCCAGGAACCCGCCCAGCGGTTCCATGAGCTTGGAGCAGACTTCCTCCGGGTCCTGACAGCGGGCGTTCAAGTCGAGCACCACCACGGCGGTCTTGGCCGCGTCGAGCGAGACGGGTTTCGGTTCGGGCCGGTTGGGGCCGGTGATTTCGGTCATGTCTTTTCCTCCGGGGTTTCCTGGTTTGCTGGCGCGGTGCCCGGTCGATCCGATCCGGACAGGGCACTAGTCTTGCGCCAACCGGCGCTCGCGCAGACGAGCCCGCAGTTCTCGGGTGGCGGCCTCGTCGACCTTCAGGCCGCCATCTTCCACGACGACGCCATAGATATCCTCGGCGGTGGCCCGGGAGATGCGCTGGTTCAGCAGGCTCTCGGCCACGGCCACGGGCTCGCGGTCCAGCGGGTCGCCGTAGCCGCCGCCGCTGCCCAGGCGCAGGTACAGGACGTCGTCCTTGCCGAGGTCGAACTCGGTGTAGGGCAGCATCCGTCCCTCCCCTTCCAGCGCCGGAAGCCCGTCGATGCACTGCTGGCCGGCCAGCAACTCGTTGACGCGCGTGCCTTCGAGCAGCACCAGCAGGCTCGGGGCGCCGGGGTAGCCGCCGAACAAGCCCACGCCGGAGTTCCGCAGGCCGGCCACGCCGAAGGCCACGCCGCGGATCTTCTCCTCGGGCGCGTCGTGGAGCTTCACCGTGGCCTCCACGCCCACGCCGCCGGCGAACCTGCCGGCGCCGCCGCCGTCCTTGAGGTGCCGCCGGAACAGGTACATCAACGGGAAGTTCAGCTCGAGCCACTCGACGTTGTGACACGTGAGGTAGCCGCCGGAGTCGATGCCGTCGCCGTGGGGGCTCGCGCCCGAGCCGCTCAGCTCCAGCAGCGTGGAGACGTAGAAGCCGCCGTACTGGTTGACGCCGGCGTGGCGCACCACCCGGAAACCCAGGGTGAGCGCGGTGACCTCGTCCTTCCAGGTCTCGCTGCCGGCCAGCATCTGCGCCAGCACCGAGGCGGACACGTAGGAGACGGTCTTGAGCCCCGAGGTGGTGTTCATGGACACGGGACCGGGATACTGCACGTTCACCACCGTGCCTTCCGGCGCGATGACCTCGATGGGGCCGAAGGCACCGTAGTTCTTGGGCAGGTCGTAGCCCAAGGCGGTGAGCACCGCCTCGAAGACCCCGCCGAAGGTGGCGTGGTACGGCAGGTTGATGCCCTGCCGTGCCTGGGGGTCGCTGCCGGTGAAGTCGAAGGTGAGGCGGTCGCCGCGCTTGCGCAACTCCACGCACACCCGCTTTGTCTCGTTGGCGACGATGGTTCCGGAGTCGTTCCAGGTGCCGTCGGGGATCTCCCGGAGCCGCTTTCGCAGGGTCTCGCGCGCGTAGCGGATCATTTCCGCGGACACGGCGGTGATGAGCTCCGGGCCGTACTGTTCGAACATCTCCTCCATGCGCGAGCGCGCCACGTTGTTGGCGGCCAACTCGCACTTGAGGTCGAGCCCCACCAGCACCGGCTGCCGGGTCATGTTGGTGAGGGTGTCGAACACGTCCTGGCGCATCCGACCCCGCTCCACCAGCTTGAGGCCCGGAATGCGCAGCCCCTCGTGGCAGATCTCGGTGGCGCCGGGAGAGTTGCCGCCCGGCGACATGGCGCCGATGTCCATGACGTGCACGAAGGTGGCGCTCCAGGCCATCAGCCGGTCGTGGTGGTGGATCGGCGCGATCATGTAGATGTCGGACTGGTGGATGGCGGCCAGGTAGGGATCGTTGAGCAGGAACACGTCGCCTGGATGAATGCCGCCGTTGTCTTCGAAACGCTCGATAATGCGCTTCACCGCGAACCCGGCGCACGCGGCGTGGCGGATCATCGACTCCCCCACCGACAGCACGTCGCCGTTGGCCATGTAGAGGGAGGCCATGTAGTCGTGAAGCTGGGTGGTGTTGACCGTGCCGCCCACGCGCTCCAGGGTGGCGCCCATCTCGCGCGTGATCTCGTGGAGCCGGTGCGAGAGGATCTCGAAGGTGACGGGGTCCACCTGACGGCTTGTCGTGTCTGCCTGCCGGCTCGTCGTGCCTGTCGGGTCCCTTGTGTCCATTGGCCATCCTGACTAAAACCGCCCCCCCGCTTCCGCCACCATCCGGTCTTTGACTCCCGGCCTTCGTTTCGTAACAATCAGGTCGTCTCGAAGAGCGAACGGAGAAATCGTGCCGGCGGAGGCCGTTCCTTGGCCGCGACCGCGCCGGCGCCCGTAACCGGAGGTCGTTCGATGGATGTCGAATTCCACTACTACATGACTTACCTGATCGCCGCCAGAGCGGGTTTCGGTCCCGACGACGCCCGCCTGGTGGCCTATTCCTCGCAGTTTATAGACGACAATGATCTCGTCTTCGAGGTCGACAAGGGAAAGGCCTCCGCGTACCGCAACTACATCAGCCAGACCATGAACATCCTCAAACCCAAGCACGAGCTGTTCCGAATTTACCCTCTCTTTCACTTCATACCCGGAGACCCCAGGTCCAAGACCGCGTGGCGCAAGGACGGCAAGATGCACTGGCTGTGCACGACCCCCAACAGCCGGAACGCGAACGCGATCATGGACGACGCGCTCAGGTCGAAGGACATGTACCGGATCACTGCTGTCCCACAAGAAATACGAATGAGGAGGACCTGAAGAGCTCCGTCATGCTATGATGGCAATTGCAAAACCCATCGTAGGAGGAGGTTCAGGTCCATGGCGTACAATCATACCGTAATGGGGCAAATACTCAAGC
>JAJEAI010000143.1 GCA_022824205.1 Candidatus Binatia bacterium | reverse complement strand
GCTTGAGTATTTGCCCCATTACGGTATGATTGTACGCCATGGACCTGAACCTCCTCCTACGATGGGTTTTGCAATTGCCATCATAGCATGACGGAGCTCTTCAGGTCCTCCTCATTCGTATTTCTTGTGGGACAGCAGTGTATGCGGAGTCCTTCTCAAATCCTTGTCGCTCGACCACGATCTTGTCGTCATCCCTTCCGAGGCTCCACTCCGCTACTTGCCGTTCAGGCCGGCGGGATGGGGCTACGACGTTTCTGACCGTAGCTGACAACGACAGCTTGTCGTTACCGAGTGCCCAGTCAGCGGACAAGCGTAACCAGCCATGAACGGTACGTCCGGTGACCAGGTCTTCGAACGACTGACCGTGCTGAATGCCTCCGTATTGAAGCGGAAGCGGCTCAGGCATATCTGCCATCGGGGGGTTGAGACTCCCGGCGATCAATTGAATGGCCTCCGCGAGCGCGGTCTTCCCGGCATTGTTCGCCCCGACCAGGATCGTCAGAGGAGCGAGCGTCAGCTCGGCCGCCTCGGCGTAACCTTTGTACCTCTCGACGCCTATTCTCTGGAGTTGCATTGCCGATCACCAAACCCTTTTTCTACCGCAAAGCGGACATGTCGGCGAGGACTTGCGAATCGATCCGGTGTCGCGACCCCCTTCCCATTGCATTTCGGATTCCTCGCCATAAAATGTGCCCATGGACGGAGAGGATTGCCTGACCGCGCGAGCGCCGGCAACCTTCCGAAGGCCGTGTAGTTCAAGAGAAGGAGACCTCATGGACAAGCATCTGATCGATCCACAGGTCTACGACCTGTATGACGAGTACTGCCACAGCAACATGGAACGCCGTGAGTTCCTGAAGCGCGCGGCCGCCCTCGTGGTCGTGAGCGGCTCGGCGCTGGCGATGGCGAAGGCGATGCTGCCGCGCTATGCCAGGGCGCAGACCATCTCTTTTACCGACAAGCGCATCAGGGCGCGCTACGTCACATACGATTCGCCCGGCGGCAACTCCGGCAAGATGCGCGGCTACCTCGTCCAGCCGGCCGGTACGGGTCCGTTCCCCGCCGTGCTCGTCGTTCACGAGAACCGCGGCCTGAATCCGCACATCGAGGACGTCGCGCGCCGTGCCGCGGTGGCGGGGTTCCTCGCCCTGGCGCCGGACGGCCTCTCGCCCATCGGCGGCTACCCCGGCAACGACGACGACGGCAAGAAGATGCAGCGGAGCCTGGACCGGGGCAAGTTGCGCACCGACCTGCTCAACAGCGCCCGGTATCTCAAGGCCCACGAGCTGTCCAACGGGAAACTGGGCGCCACCGGGTTCTGCTTCGGCGGCGGCGTGGTCAATTTCCTCGCGGTGCAGATGGGGAGCGACCTGAATGCCGGCGTGCCGTTCTATGGTTCCGCTCCGAAGTCGGCCGACGACGTTGCCAGGATCAAGGCGCCGCTGCTGATCCACTACGCCGAGAACGACCCGCGCATCAACAAGCAGGGGCCGGCGTACGAGGCCGCCCTGAAGGCCAACGGCGTACCCTACGAGGCGCACGTCTATCCGGGCACGCGCCACGGCTTCCACAACAACTCGACGCCGCGCTACGATGAAGCCGCCGCGAAGCTCGCGTGGGAGCGGACGGTGGCGTTCTTCAAGAAACACTTGTCGTAGACGGGCAACCGCCGGCGGTCTCGTGGCCGCCGGTGGTTGCCCGTGGACCTTGGCCCTTTCGGCGAACAGCCTCCAACCCCTGGATTCCCGCTTCCGCGGGAATGTTCCCGCTTCCGCGGGAATGTTCCCGCTTCCGCGGGAATGACGGTTCGGGGTGTTGGTGCGAATGCCCATCCGAGGGCGAAGCGCGTGACGCCCCGTATCGGGGTTTCACGTGCCCGCGCGTACGTGGCATCGGATTCGGGGCGCGGCAACCCGCCGGCGGCCAGGACGTGAGGAGGCTGGCTATGGTTATTGGAAGGTCCCCAACGGCCGGAGGCGGGCGATGACCGACCCGGCGCTGCTCCCGGCGACACATCTGGCAAGTCTCGTCCGCCGCCGGAAGATTGGTTGCCTCGAGTTGCTGAACCATTTTCTGACGCGCGTCGAGCGCTTCAACCCAGCCTTGAACGCGATCATCGCCACGGACATTCCGCGCGCGCGCCGGCGTGCCCGGGAGGCGGACCGGGCGCTGGACCGGGGCGAGCGGTGGGGGCCGCTGCACGGCGTGCCGATGACCGTGAAGGATTCCTTCCACGTGGCCGGATTGCCGACCACGTGGGGCGTGCCGTCGCAACGGGACAACATCGCCCGTGCCGACGCCTTGCCGGTGAAGCGTCTGCGCGGCGCCGGCGCGGTCATATTCGGCAAGACCAACGTACCCATCTGGCTCGCCGACGCCCAGAGCTTCAACGACATCCACGGCGCCACCCGAAACCCCTGGGACCCGGGGCGGTCGCCCGGCGGCTCTTCCGGCGGTTCGGCCGCCGCCCTCGCGGCCGGGCTCACCGGCCTCGAGATGGGCAGCGACATCGCCGGCTCGGTGCGCAACCCGGCGGCCTGGTGCGGCTTGTTCGCGCACAAGCCGACCCAGGGCATCTGTCCCACCGACGGGCACGCTCTCGGCGGCAACCGGGCGCCCCTGGACATGCTGGTCATCGGCCCGCTGGCACGGAGCGCCGGTGACCTGTCGCTGCTGCTGTCGGTGATCGCCGGCCCGGACGAGATCGACGCCGCCGGGCTTCGGCTCAGGCTGCCACGGCCCCGCGGGAAGGGCCTTGAAGAATACCGCGTGGCGCTGCTGTTGGAGGATGAGACGGTGCCCACGGCGCGTGACATCCGTAGCCTGCATCAAACCCTGGCCCGTTTCCTCCGCCGTAGCGGCGTCAGGGTCGGCATCGGCGTGCGGCCTCGTTTCGATGCGGCCGACTCGCACCGCGTGTTCGACGTGCTGCTTCGCGCCGCCACGTCGGGCCGCCAGACCGACGAGGAACTCGCCGCCAACGTGCAGGCGCGGAACAGGCTCGTCGCGGGAGACGACGGCAAGCGTGCGCGCATGCTTCGCGGCGTGACGCTGCCGCACCGGGACTGGCTCCGGCTCGACGAGGCGCGGCACCGCATCCGGTGGAAGTGGCACGAGTTCTTCGGGCGCTACGATCTCCTGCTGGCGCCCATCACCGTGTCGGCGGCCATGCGCCACGACCACACGCCGCCCTATCAACGCTCCGTGCCCGTGGACGGCGTCATGCAGCCGTTCATGAACCAGGTCTCGCTGCCGGGCTATGCCAATCTTGCCTACCTGCCGTCCTCCGTGGCCCCCATCGGACTTGACGGCGAAGGGCTCCCGGCGGGCATCCAGATCATCGGCCCGCAGTACGGTGACCTGAACTGCATCCATTTCGCGCGGCTGCTGGAACGACACTACCGGGGCTTTGTCCCGCCGCCGGGATATGAATGAGCCTCCCGCGTTTGTACGGCGGCGCGGAACGGTTTAGAATTTTCCGTAGCCATCGGATCGTTCGCTTTTCGCAGACGCAAGCCAACGGGAGGACATGATGTCGGACATCAACGAAGTCGGCGCGACCGCGTTCTTTGTCGCCGGAATCCGGGAGCAGGAAAAGGACAGGGAACACGCTCTGTTCAGGGACCCCTACGCCGAGTGGTTCGTCAACGACGACATCCGCACCAAGGTCCGCCAGGTGTTCGCGGTCCTGCCGGAAGGGATGGAGCTGGTGCGCTACCGTTCGGCCCTTTTCGATGACATCATCCGCCGCGAGATCGCCGGGGGCATGCGTCAGATCGTCATTCTCGGCTCCGGCTTCGACATGCGGCCGCACGTGTTCCAGAACGAGGACGTGCGCTTTTGCGACGTGGACCAGGCCGCGGTGCTGGCGTTCAAGAGCCAGGTGCTGGAGGCCCACGGCGTGACCCCTTGCGCGGGCATCCCGTGCAACTATCTCGAGGTGGACCTGCCCGCGAAGCTGGCCGAGGCAGGGTTGGACCTCGATGCGCCCATGCTGATCATCTGGGAGGGCAACACCATGTACCTGCCGGAGGACCTGATCTACGGCTTCCTCAACCGCCTGCGCGAGGGGATCCCGTCCTTCAGGATCGCCTTCGACTTCTTCGACAAGAGCGTCATCGACCGCACCACCGGCGACGACGACATCACGGCCACCACCGATGCGTTCGAGAACACCCTGAAGGTGAAGTGGGTCACGGGGTTCGATGATCTCACCGTTCTCGAGGAGCGCACCGGCCTCAAGGCGGTGGAGTCCGGCAGCCTGTTCGAGTTCGGCAAGCGCGTGGCGCCCGACGTGCCCACGGAAATTCCCGAGCTGCACCTGTACCTTCACGGAATCCTCGCCAACGGCGCGGCCTGAGCCGTGGTGGCGGGCGTCTGGCCGTGAACCCGTGAGCGCGACCCCGAAACCGCTGGCCCCGGACCGGCTCTACACGAAGTGCACGCGCCCTGGAGGCGGTCCACTTCAGCGTCGGCATTCGGCGCCACGGCTACAACATCTTCGCCTGCTGCCCTGATTCCATGAAGACCTACAGCCTGCACTCGGAGTCGTGGCTGCCGCGACCGCGCGCCGAGGTGTTTCCCTTTTTCGCCGACGCCGCCAACCTGGAACGGCTCACGCCGCCGTGGCTGCGTTTCCAGATGTTGACACGGGGGCCCGTGGACATGCGCGTGGGAAGGCTGATCGAGTACCGCCTGCGCGTCCGTGGATTTCCCATACGCTGGCAGTCGGAGATTACCTGCTGGGAGCCGCCATGGCGTTTCGTTGACGAGCAGCGGCGCGGCCCCTATCGCCTCTGGGTCCACGAGCACAGGTTTACCGAGGCGGAGGGCGGCACCCGGGTCGAGGACGAGGTGGAATACGCGGTGCCCTTCGGCACCCTCGTTCAGAGGTTCCTCGTGGGCCCGGATCTCCGAAAGATCTTCGACTACCGCAAGGCGATCCTTCGGGATCTGTTCGGAGGGTAGGACCGCGCAGGACCCGTTCGTCCCGAGCGTCGGCCGGTGCAGCCGAGCGAAGTCGAACGCGCACGGGCGGGTTCGGAAGCCGCCCTACAGGGGATCCCACGCCGCCGGGAAGCGCAGGAAGCTCTGACGCAGCACGTAGTCGACCTGATGTTCGGCCGCGTGGCGGCGCATCAGGGCCACGGGCGCGGACAGCGGGACCTTTCCCAGGCGGTAGTCGTCGACCAGACGCGTGAGCCGTTGACGGTTGTCGCGGTCCAAACGCGCGGAGAGGAAGCCCGCCAGGTGCTGCAGCGCGTTGGTGTGGGTCCTCCGTGTCGCGGGCTGTTTCAGCGCTTCCATCCAGGCGCCGCCGTAACGGGCGGCCACGTTTTCCGGGGCGTCGTTCCCGGGTTCCGCCAGCAGGCGTCCCAGGAGCCGCAGGTGCCGCTCGCTGTGCGCCAGCAGGGTGAGCTTGTGGGATGCGTGGAAGTCCTGGAGCCGTGACATGGACGGCCCTTCGGCCACGCACTCGCGCCAGTCGCGATAGGCGTGGACCCGCTCGATGAAGTTGCCGCACACCGACGGGTCGTCCAGCCGGTCTTCCGGCTCCACCGGCAACAGGGGCAGGGCGTCCGCCAGTTCCCGCGCGAACAGGCCGCTGGCCGCACCCGGGGGCGTGGTGGGCGGCGCGTGAAGGCGGCGTGCCCCGGGCGCCTCTCCCCGCCGCGCGCGTACCGGGACTCCATCCGGCCCGCAACTCGGCGAACCCTTTTTCAGCACGAAGCCGCAGACCCCGAGGCGCTCCAATTCGGCGGCCCGCCGCCTTCCATACCGCTGCATGACCTCGCTCCAGTCCCGGCCGGAACGCTGGCCCGTCATGCGCGGCGCGAGCGGGTCGCCGACGAGGTCGACGGGCTCCCGCGGCACCCCCATGCCCACTTCCATCTCCGGGCACACGGCGATGATCTCGAAGTAGCGCGACAACGTGCCGGTGACGCTTCGGTGGAGCTTGTGGCCGCCGTCGTAGCGGACCTGGTGGCCCAGGAGGCAACTGCTGGCGCCGATGCGAAGCATGTCTCATCCTCCATCGGCGAGGTCCCGGTGTCAAATCGGCCGGCCGTCACACGCGACACGCGCTCGAAAAAGAGTGTATGATGATTCAGGCGGATGGCGCCCGCGCCTGCCCCTGGCGCCGGGAGCGCGCATCCGACATCGGGCGCCCCGGAGGTGTCTCATGAGACAGCGGGTTCTCCTTGTCATCCTCGTCCTCTTCCTGGCGGTTCCCGGCGCGGTCCGGGGGGAAGAGTTCACGGCCGAAACGCTCGACGCCGTCGTGAAGGTGCGCGCCCAAGTGCCGGCGGAGGCGCGCACCGCGGGTACCCTCGGGCCGCTGCGCGAGGGCAACGGCGTGCTCATCGACTCCAACGGCCTCGTTCTCACCATCGGCTACCTGATCCTGGAGGCTTCGCGGGTGCAGCTCACCGACTCGACCGGAAGGACCGTGCCGGCCAAGGTCCTGGGTTACGATCACGCCACGGGCTTCGGCCTGCTCCGCGCCTTGTCCGCGGTGGGAGGCGCGCGGCCCCTGTCGCTGGGCATGTCGGAGGGCCTGGACCAGGGCGCGGAGGTACTGATTCTGAGCCATGCGGAGAACGGTCCGTCGGGGCAGGGCGCCTACGTGGTGTCGCGCCGGGAGTTCGCCGGCTACTGGGAATATCTGCTGGACAGGGCGATCTTCACCGCGCCGCACCACGCCAACTTCGGCGGTGCCGCGTTGATCGACCGGGGCGGCCGGCTGCTGGGCATCGGTTCGCTCCAGGTGCCGGAAGCGATCCCGGGCCGGCCCGTGCCGGGCAACATGTTCGTACCCATCGACCTGCTGAAGCCGATCCTGTCGGACTTGACGGCGAAGGGGGTTTCCGCAACCCGGCGGCGGCCGTGGCTCGGCGCCCAGATGGAAGCGGCAGGTGGACACGTGGTGATCCGTCGTGTATCGAAGGGAGGGCCGGCGGCGCGATCGGGCCTTGAGGCCGGACAGCTCATCGCGGGCGTGGGCGGCGAGCCGGTCCAAGGGCTTGCGGACCTCTACCGCAAGGTCTGGGCCTTGGGCGCCCCGGGAGTCGGCGTGCCGCTCAACATTCTCAAGGGGGTCCGGGTCGAAGAGGTGAACGTCGTGTCCGGCGACCGTTACGACTTCTTGCGATTGGACCCGAGTCATTAGCGGGCTGAAACCGGCCACTGAATCGCGGCGCGATGTTCGGCCTCCGCGGGGCACGACACCGGGGGCCGCGTCGAGGAGAACGTCGTGACCGTCACCGAACGCCGCCGGCGCTGTCGCCAGTTGCTCCAGGGCGGTGAGTGCTGCTACCCGGCCTCCGTTTTCGATCCGGTATCCGTCCGGCTCGCCGAGGCCGCCGGCTTCGAGATGGCCATGCTGGCGGGCTCCACGGCCTCGGCCACGGTGCTGGCGGCGCCGGACATCGTCGTCCTGACGCTGACGGAGTTTGCGGAACAGGCGCGGCGCATCACGCGCGCGGGCCGGTTGCCGTTGATGGTGGACGCGGACCACGGCTACGGCAACGCCCTGAGCGTCATGCGCACGGTGGCGGAACTGGAGGCCGCGGGCGTGTCGGCGCTGACCATCGAGGACACGCGTCTGCCCAGGGCCTTCGGACAGGAGCGAGACGAGTTCATCTCGCTGGAAGAGTTCACCGGCAAGGTGGGCGCGGCGGTGTCGGCGCGAACGGACCCGGAGCTGGTGGTCCTGGGGCGCACCGGCGTGCTCCCGACCCAGGGTGTCGGCGCCCTGGCCGAACGCGTGAAGGCGTGCGAGGCGGCCGGCGCCGACGGCGTGTTCTTCACCGGCGTGGGTTCCCGCGAGCAGGTCGCCGCCATCCACGCCATGACGTCCCTGCCCGTGGTGCTGGGCACCACGCCGCCGGATCTCCACGACCGGGAGTTCCTCGCCGCCAACGGCGTGCGCATCGCTCTCCAGGGTCACATGCCGTTCCAGGTGGCGGTGCGCGCGCTCCAGGATGCCTACGCGCACCTGCGCGCCGGACACCCGCCCGCCGGGCTCAAGGACAAGGCCGCGTCTCCCGACGTGATGAAGCTGGTCCTGGACCAGGACCGGTACGACGCCTGGACCGACGAATTCCTGTGAGGACGATGCCGGACGTCACACGCGTGTGCCTGCGTTCATCCACATGCTCGGGAAGACGATTGTGGCGTCCTGAGCGTAGCGCGGCGAAGTCGAAGGACGCCATCCGGTGCGACGGCAACCGATCCAAGTCTCGCGCGAGGTAACCCCCATTCAGGATTCAACACCCACCACGGCACAACGGATCGGGCAGGTCGGCCTGGCCTTTCTGCATCTGGGCTTCAATCGCGGCATTCGCGGGACCTACGCGGTGTTCTACGTCGCTCTGCTCCATGCCTTCGGCTGGTCCCGGGGCGTCACCGCCACGGCCCTGTCCATCTCCGTGCTGGTGGAGGGGTTCTCCATGCCGGTGGCGGGCTCCCTCGTGGACCGCTGGGGCTCGCGCAAGACCTTGGTCCTGGGTGGGGTCCTGCTCGCCGTGGGCCTCGGCTTCAGCGCCACGGTCACATCGTTGTTGCAACTCTACATCTGGGTCGGAGTGGTGACGGCGCTGGGGCTCGGGCTCATGGGCATGGTCCCCCACGTGGCCATCATCGCGCGCCAGTTCACCAAGCGCCGGGGCTTGGCCATGGGCCTGGCGTGGGCGGGCGGCGGCCTCGGCATCGCCGTGCTGCTGCCGGTGGCGCAGTTTTTCGTGGACATCTGGGGTTGGCGGTTGGCCTATGTGGCCATGGGAGTGATGGCGTTCGCACTGGTGGTGCTGCCCTCGGGCGTGCTCATGCCGCGCGACCGGCCCGCACCGCGGAAGGCCCAGGCGGAGCCCGCGTCCGAGGGCGGGGAATGGACGGTTTGGGAGGCCTTGACCAGCACCATGTTCTGGCTGCTGTTCGTGTCGCGCGTGTTCGCCAGCATGGGCAACCAGATCATCACCAACCACCAGGTGGCGCACGCCGTGGACATCGGTTACGATGCGTTTTTCGCGGCCTCCATCCTCGGGCTCATGGGGCTGTTCAGCATCTTCGGCCGGGTTCTCTTCGGCTACCTGACCGACGTGCTGAGCCACCAGATGACCTACACGCTGGTGCAGTTGGTGTCGTCGGCGGGGATCCTGGCGCTGGTGGCGGCCGGCGACACCACCCATCCCATTTTGCTGTACGCGTACGCCGCCTGTTACGGGCTTGGCCAGGGTTCCCGCGCGCTGGTGCTCTCGGCCATCTCCGCGGACGTCTTCCTCGGCCGTGACTTCGGCGCCATCTACGGTTACTTTACGTTGAGCATCGGCGTTGGCGGCGCGGTGGGGATCTGGCTCGGGGGCTTCCTGCACGACATCTTCGGCAACTACACGGTCCCGTTCATGATCGCCTTCGGGAACTTCGTGATCTCCATCGTCATGGTGTGGGGCATCCGTTTCCTGAAGGGAACGAGGGAACAGGCTTTCAAGTGAAACGCCCGCGGTGACCGCGATGTTCCACCGGTTCCAATTCGAGGCGGCGTTCTATCCCACATTGGAGCGGCTGCCGTTCCACGTGCGCATGAAGCTCGACCTGACGGGAATCCGCGTGTCGCTGAGCACCTGGCACGCCTTCAGCATGGAAGAGCGCCGGGCGCTGTGTCATCTGCCGGTGGACACGGACGAGGAGCGAGAGGTGTTCGCGGCGTTTCTCGACGCGCTCGCCCGGACCCGCGCCGGCGTCGAGGCCGAGCGCGGTCCGGCGCTGGACCCGGACGCGTGGTCCGCTGCCGCCGTGCCGGAGGCGGTGGCCGCGCGCAGCGTGGCGGCAGCGACGAGCGTGACCCCCGCCGAATGGAGCCGCTGGGCCGGCCACGAACGCTACGCTCTCTACAAGACCGCCCTGTCCAAGGACCCCGAGCTGTTCCATCAGGCCCTGCGGGAACTGCGGCACAGGCTGTGTTCCTGATTCCTGCCTGCCAAGGAAGGTTCCCGGCAAACTAGAACGATTATTGAGAATACGTTATCAATAATCGTTCGTATTTTTTTGTTGTTTGCGCTTTTGTGCTGTGTTAGAACAGCAGCTTATTCAGTGTTTGCTCTGAAAGGAGGACAAACAGCCGTTACCCAGACTGTTGGATCTGTCACAGGCGAATCTAACGCGTACCGCACCTGGGATTTTGAAGACCGTGCAAGGAGGGAACGAACGATGGCCAAAACGGTGTTCAGGGCGGAAATGGACAAGTGGCCCGAGGATCAAGCGGTCAAGACCCACAATCGCTGGCATCCCGACATTCCGATCGTGGAACAGTTCAAGCCCGGCGATGAATTTCGCGTCGAATGCTACGATTGGACCGGCGGACAGATCCATAACGACGAATCGGCCAACGACATCCGCGACGTCGACCTTTCGAAGGTGCACTATCTGAGCGGTCCGTTCGGCGTCGAAGGGGCCGAGCCCGGCGACCTTCTCGTCGTGGACATCAACGACATCGGCTGGCTTGAAGACTCGCAGTGGGGCTTCACCGGCATCTTTGCGTTGGAGAACGGCGGCGGCTTCCTCGACAAGCATTATCCCGAGGCACGCAAGGCCTGCTGGGACTTCCACGGAATCTACACGTCCTCGCGCCACATCCCCGGCGTGCGCTTCCCCGGACTCATCCATCCCGGGCTCATCGGCACCCTGCCTTCGGCCGATCTGTTGAAGCGTTGGAACGACCGGGAATCGGCCCTGTTCAGAACGGATCCGGATCGCGTGCCGCCGCTGTGCACGCTGCCGGACGGGCTCGCCGGCACCACGACGGCACTGATGGGGCAAATGACCGGCGCGGCCGCCGAAGCTGCGGGCAAGGAGGGAGCGCGGACGGTTCCGGGGCGCGAGCACGGGGGCAACTGCGACATCAAGAACCTGTCGCGCGGCTCCACCTGCTACTTCCCGGTCTTCATGCCGGGCGGCGGGCTGTCCATGGGCGACATACACTGGTCGCAGGGGGACGGCGAGATCACCTTCTGCGGCGCCATAGAAATGGCTGGCTGGATCGACATCGGCGTCGATATCATCAAGGGCGGCATCGAGAAGTACGGGATCACCAACCCGGTCTTCAAGCCGAGCCCGGTGGAACCGCACTACTCCGAGTACCTGATCTTCGAAGGGGTCTGTGTGGATGAGCATGACGGGTCCCAAAAGTACCTGGATGCCACGGTGGCCTACCGGCGGGCCTGCCTGAACGCCATCGAATACCTCAAGAAGTTCGGCTATTCGGGCGAGCAGGCCTACATGATCCTGGGTACGGCTCCTGTAGAGGGCCGGGTCAGCGGAATCGTCGATATTCCCAACGCGTGTTGCACGCTTGCCGTTCCAGCGGAAATCTTCGATTTCGATATCCGCCCGAGTGCTTCCGGACCGACGGTCCAGGTCAGCGGCGTGGACGCCACGGTCTGCAGTTGATGGCATCCGGCGGAGCGGGGTGGCATTCACCTCGTCTCCGCCTCGTCATCTCATTCCCGGATGGCGGCCGGCGAGCGCCGGCTCGGTTTCTGCACCATAGAGCGGCGCTCGCGACCCGGCCGAATTGCGAACATGTGACGCTCGGAGGGCTTGAACTATGCTCTTGGGACTTGCACTGCTGTACGTCGGGTCCGTTCTTTTCCTGAACGGCATCTGGCTGATGGGCCGCATCGGTGATCGGGAGATCGCTGTCATCAATATCTTTGTCGGTGGTCTCACGGCGCTGGTCTCGGCGTTTTTGGCTTTCGGGCCGGGTGCGGACGCGGCGTCGATCAAGGCCGCGGCGCTCACGCTTCTCTTCACCTTCACGTACCTGTGGGTGGCTTACAACAGGTTCCACGATGTCGATGGTCGCGGGCTGGGTTGGTACAGCCTCTTCGTCGCCATCACCGTCGTTCCGGTAGCGTTGGATACGCTCATCAATGCCTCCACTCTGTGGGGGTACTGGTTCGGGCTCTGCTGGGCGGCGTGGGCCGTGTTGTGGTTCATGTTCTTCCTGCTGCTGGCGATGCAGAAACCGATCGCAAAGGTGACGGGTGCGGTAACCTCGATACAGGGTATCCTGACCGGCTGGCTGCCGGGTTACCTGCTGCTGGAAGGCATTCTGGCATAGACGACGGATGCCGTCCGTCCCTCGACGGGCGGACGGCATCCGGCCGCCGCGGCGGCAGAGCCGGGAAAGGACAACATCATGCCCTTGTATGACTATGAGTGCGAGGACTGCGGACCATTCACCGAGTTTCGCAGCATGAGCCGATCGTCGGACCCGATGCCTTGCCCCTGTGGGAAGGCAGCCCGCCGCATTCTTACCGCGCCGTTCATCGCCGACATGGACCCGCACAACCGGATCGCGCATCAGCGCAACGAAAAGAGTGCGCATGAACCCAAGGTCGTGTCCGGAAAGCCGCCCGGTCACGGTCACGGCGGCGGCCGCCGGCACGCGCGCCGGCCCTGGGCCATCGGCCACTGACCGCGGCCCGGCTCCGAGCCCGGATGACCGCCGTCCCGCGGCCGACCTCGCTGGCAGGGTGAAATGACCTACCTGTGGATTGCCCTCGGCAGCGCCCTCGGCGGCGTAGGACGCTACTGGTGCAACGGCTTGGTTTCGGAGCAGTTCGGCGACCCATTCCCGTGGGGCACGCTCTTCGTCAACGTGGTGGGCTCGTTCTTGATCGGCGTGGTGGCGCCGTTGAGCGAATCCCTCGACCATCCGTGGGGGCCGGGACCCGAGGCGCGCGCGTTCATCATGGTCGGTTTCTGCGGCGGCTATACGACCTTTTCCGCCTTCAGCCTGCAGACGCTCCAACTTCTGCGCGATGGTCAGTTGCTGCATGCCCTCGGCAACGTCGTCCTCTCGGTGGTGTTCTGCATGATCGCCGTGTGGCTCGGTTACCTGGCCGGGGCCGGCCTCAACCAGGTCCGGGCGGGCTGAGCTTCCTTGACCTCCACCTCCTCCACCAGGCTCATGTGCCGTTCGGGACCGTTCTTCGTGTCCTGGTTTGTTGTGCTTGTGCAACCGTTGTGGAATCATTCGGGAGAGGGGCGCGGGGCGGGAAGCCCACGCCGGGCTTTCGGACGAGATGACGCATGACCGGTGAATCGGACACAGTCGGCTCGGCCGTCGTTCTGGCGGGTGGCAAGAGCAGCCGCATGGGCCGGCCCAAGGCCATGCTCCCCTTCGGGGAAGAGCCCCTGGTCGCGCTCGTGGTGCGCGGGCTGGCCGCCGTCTTCCCGGACGTCGTGGTGGTGGCCGCGCCCGGGCAGGAGCTTCCGGAGCTCCCCGCGACGCTGGTCCGCGACGAGGTGGCGTACCAGGGGCCGGTGGGCGGCATCCGCTACGGCCTCGAGGCGTGCCGGAGCGCCGCCGCGTTCGTCACTTCCTGCGACGTGCCGTTCCTCGATCTTTCCCTGGTTTCCCACCTGGCCGCCCGGCTGCCGGACCACGACGTGGTGGTGCCGCACTGGGAGGGGCGCCTCCAGCCGCTCCACGCGGTGTACCGGCGCTCCGTGCTGCCTTTGCTGGAGCGGCAGCTCCAGCGCGGCGAGTTGCGTCCGGTGTTCCTCTACGACAAGGTGCGCACCCTGACGTTGGCGGAGGACGAGGTCCGCGCTTTGGATCCCGACGGTTGGAGCTTCTTCAACATGAACACCCCGGAGGACTACGAGCGCGCACTGGCACGGTGGCGGGAAACGCCGGCAAGCGCCCCCGGCGGCGGTGCCGGCCGCTGCGAGGTCGAGCTGTTCGGGGTCGCGCGCCTGCGCGCCCGCACCGGCCGGGTGTCGGTGGAGCTGCCGCGGGAGGCCACGCTGGCCCACGTGTGGTCCGCGCTGGCGCTGAAGCTGCCCGCGCTAGTGGGCCCGGTCCTCACCGAGACGGCGGACGGCCTCACCGCCGGCCACGTGTGCAATCTCAACGGCCGGGACTTCGTGCGCGACGGCAGCCGCCGGGTGGCGCCGGGCGACCGCGTGTTGCTCATGTCCAGCGACGCCGGAGGATGACGGTGCACGGGTTTCACGGCCGGTTCCTTCACGTGGACCTCGACTCGGGCCGTCCCCAGTGGCGCGAGACCGGGGAGGAGCGCCTGCGCGGCTTTGTCGGCGGCATCGGGCTGGGTACGAGCCTGCTCTACGAGTTCGCGCCGCCGGGCGTGGAACCCCTGGCGCCGGAGAACCCCCTCGTCTTCGCCAGCGCGCCGCTGGCGGGCACCGGGCTCACCACCACGGCCAAGTACGCGGTGGTGACGAAGTCGCCCTTGACCGGCTTCATCGCGGATTCCCTCTCGTCCAGCTTCTTCGCGCTGGCCATCAAGGCGGCGGGCCTCGACGCGCTGGTGGTGACCGGGCGCGCGGCACGGCCCGTGTATCTGCTCGTCCACGACGGCGCCGCCGAGTTGCGCGACGCCCGCCATCTCTGGGGGAAGAGCGCGGCGGAGGCGGAGAGCACGGTGCGCGCCGAACTGGAGGGTGCCGCGGTACGGGTGGCGGCGGTGGGGCCGGCCGGGGAGAACCTCGTGCGCTTCGCCACCATTAGCAACGAGGGCCGGCACGCGGGGCGCGGCGGCGTGGGCGCGGTCATGGGTTCCAAGAACCTCAAGGCCGTCGCGTTGTGCGGCAACCAGTGCGTGGAAACGGCCGACCCCGAAGGGGTGGCGACGGCCGCCGCCGCCCTGCGGCAGCGGAGCCTGGGGCCGCACACCGCCAAGTACCGCGAGGTCGGCACGGTGGCCAACCTGGCGGTGTTCGACCGGCTCGGCGCGCTGCCCGCGCGCAATTTCCAACAGCCCACCTTCGACGCGGCCGACGAGCTGAGCGGCGAGAGCCTGACCGAGACCAGCTTCAGCCGGCGCAACGGGTGCGCGTCCTGCACCATTCGCTGCGAGAGGCTGTTCAAGGCGTCGTCGGGCGGCGAACAGCGCATGGAGTACGAGACCCTGTTCGCCCTGGGGCCGCTGTGCGGCCTCGAGGACCGCGAGGCCGTGCTGGAAGCCGCCCGCCTGTGCGACGGTTACGGCCTCGACAGCATCAGCACCGGCGGCACCCTGGCCTGGGCCATGGAGTGCGCGGAGCGGGGGCTTCTGCCGGAGGCCGGCGGCCTGCGCTTCGGCGCGGCGGAGGCGGTGCTGGATGCGATACCGGCCATCGCGGAACGCCGGGGCGTGGGCGACCTGCTGGCGGACGGCTCCCGGCGCGCCGCGCTGGCTCTGGGCCACGATTCGTTGGACTGGGCCATGCAGGTGAAGGGGCTTGAGCTGCCCGGCTACGAGCCCCGGAGCCTCAAGACCATGGCCCTGGGACTGGCGGTGAGTCCGCGGGGCGCGTGCCACAACCGCTCCGGTGCCTATGAGGCGGATTTCTCCGGCAAGGTGGACCGCCTCGACTCCGCGCCGCCGCGCGGCGCGCTGGTGGCGGCCTCGGAGGACTTCGCCGCCGCGCTCGACTCGCTCATCGTGTGCAAGTTCCTGCGCAACTGCTTCCAGGACTTCTACGCCGAAGCCGCGGACCTGCTGGCGAAGGTCACGGGCTGGGACTACGGCGCGGCCGAGCTGCGTCTGGCGGCGGAGCGCATTCACACGCTCAAGCGCCGCTTCAACGAGCGCGAGGGCTGGCAGCCCGAGGACGACGCGCTGCCGCCGCGGGTGCTGACCGAGTCCCTGGCGACGGGCGTCGCCCGGGGGACGCGGCTCACCCGCGACGAACTGCGCGACATGTTGCGGGACTACTACGACGCCCGCGAGTGGGACGAGGACGGCCGAGTGTCCGAGGCCAAACTCAAGAAATTGGGGCTGAGTGCGTGACAAACCAGCAGGTCACACAAAATGGCATCGACCCCCCGAATCGTCATTCCCGCGAAAGCGGGAATCCAGGCGGCGTGGGCGGGGAAATGCCGCCGTTTGGCCCCTCTCCACCCCTGGATTCCCGCTTTCGCGGGAATGACGTATTCGTAACGTCTCGGCGTGGAGGGTTTTGACACAGCCGGTTCCGTGGGAAACACGGCGAGAGGCACCATTGCCCGGCGAGTTCGGAAACGACCGGATGACAGGGAGGCTCGATGCCAAGCGATGAGACACGCCGTTTGTTGAAGCTCTTCGGTGTCGCGGTCACGACGCTTGAGGACGCGGTCCGTGACGAGGCCGCGGCGGATCAGGTGGCCCGGTCGGCGGCGGAAGCACGCGCGCGTCTCGACGAGGTGGCGGCGCTGATCGAGCGTCTCGAGAAGGAGAGTCGGTGAGCCGGGGCGGCTGGCGCGGTTCACGGATGTCGGAACGGGAAGCCTGAGGACGATGGCCGAGAAACACGAGCCGCCGCCGCGGCGGCGGCACCCGGGAGCGGGACGCGGCCGCGGGCGCAACCGTCCGAGAGGGCGCCAGGTCGAGCCGGAGGCGCTGGAGCAGGTGCGCGCGCTGCTGGGGGACCGGCCGCGGCGGCGGGACCTGCTGATCGAGTTCCTGCACGCGATTCAGGACCGCTATCATGTTCTGTCCGGTGCCCACCTGGCGGCGCTGGCGGAGGAGATGCGCCTGGCTCTGGCGGAAGTCTACGAAGTGGCGACCTTCTACGCGCATTTCGACGTGGACAGGGATGGTGCAGCGCCGCCGGCGGATACGACCGTGCGCGTGTGCGACGGGCTGGTGTGCGAGATGATGGCTGCGCCGGACCTCCTCGCCGGTCTGCCGCGGGCGCTGGGCGACGGCGCGCGGGTGCTGCCGGCGCCGTGCATGGGCGGCTGCGACCGCGCGCCCGTGGCCAGGGTGGGGCGGCGCTACGTGGAACGCGCGACCGTGGATTCGGTGGCGGCCGTGGTCCGGAGCGGGGAGACGGGACCCGCGATACCGGCCTACAATGCCTGCGACCCGTACCTCGCGGAGGGAGGCTACACGCTCCTCAAGGAGTGCCTCGACGGTACGCGGCGCCGTGAGGACGTGGTGGAGCAGGTAACGGCTTCGGACCTCCGGGGCCTCGGCGGCGCGGGTTTCCCCACCGGACGCAAGTGGCAGATCGTACGCGGCTATCCCGGCCCGCGTCTCATGACCGTGAACGCGGACGAGGGCGAGCCCGGCACCTTCAAGGACCGGCATTTCATGGAGAGCGACCCGCACCGCTTCCTGGAAGGCCTGTTGATCGCCGCCTGGGCGGTGGAAGCGGAAACGGCCTACATCTACCTGCGGGACGAGTACGCCGAGGTCAGGGAAATCCTGTCGCGGGAGCTTTCCCGGCTGCGGGAATCGGGGATGGCCGCGCACGTGGAGCTGGTGCTGCGCCGGGGCGCCGGCGCCTACATCTGCGGCGAAGAGTCGGCCATGATCGAGAGCATCGAGGGCAAGCGCGGCCTGCCGCGGCACCGGCCGCCCTACGTGGCCGAGACCGGCCTCTTCGGCCGGCCCACCCTGGTGCAGAACGTCGAGACCCTCTACTGGGTGCGAGACATCCTCGAGAAGGGGCCGGAGTGGTTCAAGGCCCAGGGCCGCAACGGCGGCGCCGGTCTCCACGCCTATTCGGTGTCGGGCCGGGTGGCGCGGCCGGGCGTGAAGATCGCGCCCGCGGGCATCACCGCGCGGGAGCTGATCGACGAGCACTGCGGCGGCATGGCGCCCGGTCACCGCTTCAAGGGTTACCTTCCCGGCGGCGCTTCGGGCGGTCTGCTGCCCGCGTCCCTGGCGGACATCCCGCTCAAGTTCGGCCCCCTGGACGACCAGGGTTGCTTCGTCGGCTCCCACGGCGTGGTGGTGCTGAGCGACCGGGACGACGTCAAGGCCGTGGTGCGCAACCTCATGCGCTTCTTCAAGCACGAGAGCTGCGGCCAGTGCACGCCGTGCCGCGTGGGCACGGAGAAGGCGGTGGCCCTCATGGAGCGGCCGTCGTGGGACGAGCCCTTGCTGGAGGCCCTGGGCGCCGCCATGGCCGACGCCTCCATCTGCGGCCTCGGGCAGGCCGCGCCCAACTCCGTGCGCTGCGCCTACCACTATTTCCGGGAGGAGCTGACGTGAGCGAACCCGTGCGTTTCACGCTTGACGGCCGCAAGGTGGAGGCCGCCCCGGGCGAGACCCTCTGGCAGACGGCCGAGCGGCAGGGCACGGTGCTGCCGCACCTGTGCTACGACCCGCAGCCCGGCTACCGGCCCGACGGCAACTGCCGCGCGTGCATGGTGGAGGTGGAAGGCGAGCGGGTGCTGGCGGCCTCGTGCATCCGCCGCCCGGCCCCCGGCATGAAGGTGCTCACGGACAGCGAGCGCGCCCGGAGCGCGCGCCGGATGGTCATGGAGTTGCTGGTGGCGGACCAGCCTCCCAGGGATATCGCCCACGACGCCGGCTCGCGCCTGTGGCAGTGGGCCGAGCGGATGGAGGTGGCGGAGAGCCGCTTCCCGGCGCGCGCGACGCCGGTTCCCGACGCCAGCCATCCGGCCATGCGCGTGGCCCTCGACGCCTGCATCCACTGCAACCTGTGCGTGCGCGCCTGCCGCGAGGTGCAGGTGAACGACGTCATCGGCATGGCCCACCGCGGCGCCGGCGCCAAGGTCGTCTTCGACTTCGACGACCCCATGGGCCACAGCACCTGCGTGGCCTGCGGCGAATGCGTGCAGGCCTGTCCCACCGGCGCGCTCATGCCCGCGTCGCTGGTGGACGGGGACGGCGTCGACAAGCGCGAGGACCTCGCCGAGGTGCCCAGCGTCTGTCCCTACTGCGGCGTGGGCTGCCAGATCGACTATCGCGTCAAGGACAACGCCATTGTCGCGGTGCGCGGACGCACCGGGCCGTCCAACCGCGGCCGGCTGTGCGTCAAGGGGCGTTTCGGCTTCGACTACGTGACGCACCCGCACCGGCTCAAGGTGCCGCTGATCCGCCGCGAGGACGCCCCCAAGGACGCGTCGGCGGACATCGATCCGGCCAACCCGTACACTCATTTCCGCGAGGCCTCCTGGGAGGAGGCACTGGACGCGGCGGCCGCGGGGCTGCGGCGGGTCCGCGACCGGGACGGCGGCGACGCGCTGGCGGCCTACGGATCGGCCAAGGGCTCCAATGAAGAGGCCTACCTGGTGCAGAAGCTCGTGCGCACGGGCTTCGGCAGCAACAACGTCGACCACTGCACCCGGCTGTGCCACGCCTCCTCGGTGGCGGCGCTCATGGAAGGCATCGGCTCCGCCGCGGTGACGGCGCCCTTCACCGCCTGCGAGGACTCGGACGTCGTCATCGTCATCGGCGCCAACCCGACGGAGAACCATCCGGTGGCCGCCACCTATTTCAAGCAGGCCGCCAGACGAGGCGCCGAGTTGATCGTTATGGACCCCCGGGGCCAGGCCCTGCGGCGCCACGCCACCCGGATGCTCCAGTTCAAGCCCGGCGCGGACGTGGCGCTGCTCAACGCGCTGCTCAACGTCATCATCGGCGAAGGACTCTACGACCGGGACTACGTGGCCGCCCACACCGAAGGCTTCGAGGAACTGAAGCGGCACGTGGCGGAGTTCACGCCCGAGGCCATGGCGGAGGTCTGCGGCATCGACGCCGGCACCCTGCGCGCGGTGGCGCGGCTCTACGCCGGCGCCCGGGCCGCCATCATCTTCTGGGGCATGGGCATCTCCCAGCACATCCACGGCACCGACAACGCCCGCTGCCTCATCGCCCTGGCCCTGGTGACCGGGCAGGTGGGGCGATCGGGCACCGGCCTCCATCCGCTGCGCGGCCAGAACAACGTCCAGGGGGCCTCCGACGCGGGCCTCATCCCCATGTTCTATCCTGACTACCGCTCGGTGGAGCAGGACGCGGTGCGCCGTCGCTTCGAGGAAGTGTGGAAGACGGCGCTGGACCCGCAACGAGGCCTGACGGTGATGGAGATCGTGGACTCGGTGCACGCGGGACGGATCAAGGGCATTTACATCATGGGCGAGAACCCGGCCATGTCGGATCCCGACGTGCGGCACGCGCGCGAGGCCCTGGCCGGGCTCGAGCACCTGGTGGTGCAGGAGATCTTCCTCACCGAGACGGCGTTTCACGCCGACGTGGTGTTGCCGGCGTCGGCCTGGCCGGAGAAGGACGGTACGGTCACCAACAGCAACCGCCAGATGCAGATGGGGAGGGCGGCGCTGGAGCCGCCCGGGGGCGTCCGGCAGGACTGGTGGATCATCCAGGAGATCGCGCGGCGCATGGGCCTCGACTGGAACTACGCCGGCCCGGCGGACGTCTTCGCGGAAATGAAGCAGGTGATGCCGTCCCTCGACCACATCACCTGGGAGCGGGTGGAGCGGGAAAGCTCCGTGACCTACCCGTGCCCGGCGCCGGACGAGCCGGGCATCGACGTGGTGTTCGGCGACGGTTTCCCCACCGCCAGCGGACGCGGCAAGCTCGTCCCGGTGGACATCATTCCACCCGACGAGCAACCCGACGAGTCGTTCCCCATGATCCTCAGCACCGGCCGGCAACTGGAGCACTGGCACACCGGCGCCATCACGAGGCGCGCCAGCGTGCTCGACGAGCTCGAGCCCGAGGCCGTGGCGAACCTCGCGCCGGCGGAATTGCGCCGCCTGGGCGTGAGCCCCGGGGACATGGTTCGGGTCGCCACCCGGCGCGGCGTCATCGACATCAAGGCGCGCGCCGACAGCGCCGTCCCCGACGGCTGCGTGTTCATCCCGTTCTGCTTTGCCGAGGCGGCCGTGAACCTGCTGACCAACCCCGCCCTCGACCCCTACGGGAAGATTCCGGAGTACAAGTTCTGCGCCGCGCGCGTGGAGCGGGTGTAGCGCCTGCAAAGGAGCGTAGGCTGCCGCGGGGTCTTCAGCGTCCTCCCCGTGCAGGGCGTCCTGCCACCAGCCGACCCGCGTCAGGATGGTGTAGGGTGCTGGTGTAGGGCACCGGTCTTGCGGTCGATTCCGTAACCGGCGTGTCGTAGGGCGACCAATACGTCCTCAAGATGCAGATCGTCGAGCACTCGGTTCTCGCGAATCGCCTTCGTCAAGACGTGGAGGTAGACGTAGCTTGGGTTACGAGTATGCTCTACCGGCAAATCGACGACAGCCTTGCGGATCAGTGCGTTGGTGTCTTCGCCCGATGCCGGCTGGATGCGCTCGACGGACTCGCTGTGCAAGGGCTTTTGAACCGTAAGGATCAGGTCAGCGGTGACGACTGTCTCGGCACCGGAATTGAGACCCTTCACGGAACGCTGGCCTTTGTCAAGGGTGGCGACGTGCACGGGCGGAGCACTGAATCCAGCCCTCCGCAACGCACGTTGCAAAACCCCCCAAATTCTGCCGCTGCTGTTGCCGAACACCACCGACATGTACCGTCCCGTCTTCAGAACTCGGAACGCTTCGGCGAAAGCGCCGCCCAGGATTTCCTCATACCGGTGGGCCGCTCCTGTCTTCCGTTTGCCGGCAGTGTGGATAACGGCCTCGCGCTCGTTGTTTGTGGTTCGACCTAGCCAGGCTTCGTGGAACAGGCTCATATCGCTGTAGAAGATGTTGCTACCGAAGGGCGGGTCGGTGAAGATGTAGTCCACCGACGCGTCCGCCAGGTGTGACAGGCGGTCTGCCGACGCTAGTCGATACGAGACATCCTGCACGTTGACTTGACGGAACAATGGTTCACCTGTCTCGTCGAACAACTCTCGGTCGGACCGCAGGACCGCCTCTGCCTTCCTATGGAAAAGGTCGAACACGTTCCACTCGTAGTAGACCGGGGCGATGTAATAGGTCTGGTTTTGTGCGTTCAACGGACGCTTGGCGCTCCACTGATAGCGCCGCGAGGCTCGTGGGAGAATCGCCGTGAAAGCGAAACTCAGTTTGCGTCTGATGTCTCTGTCTTTGCATGCCTGAATGGCGCGCCACAACTCGAGAAGCGCGATCGCGTTCCTGGGTGCGAAGAACCGGACTGTTTCCGTGAGACCTGCTTTTCCGAGGCCTGACCGGCTGTACATCTCCCTGGTCTCGTCGATGGGGAGGGATGGCACATCGGTGCGACGGGGATCGGCCGCGGCGAGGGCGATCATTTCCCTGTCGGTATCAGATACGGCCTGTGAGGTGAGCTTGCCGTCCTCTCCGGTCACCACGACATCAACCGGCGCATCTCCGGCGCGCGACCAATTCCGGCGTGCAAACGGTTCCCCACATGACGGGCATTGTTGCGGAGGACGGCCACCGGGTGCCAGGTGTTCGTAATAGATGAGTCCCTCGGCGCATACAGGGCAGATATAAGTGAATGACCAAACGGTGCGGGTCATTTCGACGGGGGCGCGGTCGGTGGCTCGACGGGTCTTGTACAAATCGCCCAGCGCACGGCGCGCGGTTTCGATCACCGCGGCAGCAGCATGGCGGAAGGCGGACGGCGAGACATCCGCCAGATAGCCCTCGGCAACGTGCTGTCCGAGTGCGGATATGTCACTCAGAACAGCCTTGCGGCCCGTCATCAGGGCGGCCAAGCCGGTCATGCCGGAGCCGGCGAAGATGTCCGCCACCGTATCCCCAGGGGCAGAGAGTGCTTCTATGAATGGGCGTATGGCGGCGATGGGCACCTTCGTGAGATACGCGTGACAGTTGTAGATCGCGTCCGTACGCGGTGCGGTGACGGTCTCGGGCAGTGTCGCTATGACGGGCATCGCGTTCTCGTGGCAGTGCCGCAGATGGGTGACTCAAAGTCTGTAGACTCAAAGTTGACATCTTCGTAGCCTTTCTGCAACCCCTCGAGACCGAAAATTGATGGAAACCAGCCCCAAGACCATATTCGCCACCAACCTTCGGCGCATCAGGGTGGCGACCGGTTTCTCCCAGGAAGCGCTGGCGGACAGAGCCGGACTTCACCGGACCTACATCAGCTCCATTGAGCATGGGCGACGGAACGTCTCCCTGGAAAACATCTTCCTTCTCGCCGAAGCCCTCGGCGTGCAGCCAGGCGATTTGCTCCAGACCGATCCCGGACCAAGATGACCGCCGATGGGGTTCAAGGTAAATTCCAGTTTTCTGCGGTTTCTGACCATGGGTGCCTTGGGTGTGCGGAGTGTGCGGGCTGAACTCAAGAGCCGAGGTTTTGAACCCATCGAACTGGAACGCTACTGTACGGCGAACAAGATCTGGACGACCAAAGTCAAGCGCCTTCGCTTGCCGGATCTGCTTTGTGTGAAGACCGGCCTGCGGGTCGAAGTTCGCGCCAAGAGCGACCTCATGATCCGAATGAGCGACGCGCCGAACAACCCCGAACGGGCTTGGGATGCGGGATTGCGTCGAGAGGATCTCGTGGCACTGGTTGGCTGTGCGGAGGGTCCGGACGGTCCCGTACCGGCGGATGAGGCAGCGTACTTCTCGGTGGCGACGCTGCGAGACTCGGTACGGCTCTCCAAGCTGGGTCCGCCAAAGTCTGCTTCGGAAGGAGCCGAGCGTGACCGCACGTGGCCTTCCACGGTGCCGCGCCGGCCTGGCCGTGTCCTGTCCTTGGACACGGACAAGCTGGTCGTGATGTTGGAGGGGGATGGTGCGCCGGCCCGTCGGCAAACATACAGGTTGCGCGACAAGCATGCTTACGTGAAACCCGGTGAGCGGTTCGTGGGAAACACGACCGTGGTTGCAGGCGCCCCCCAATCACGGGCGGATGTCAATCAGTACCTACGGAGTCGCTATGACCCGCTCCGTGATGTGACCGCGGAAAGTTCTGTGGACAGATATGCGGCGGTGAAGGCACTGCGCTTCCGTTCCGACCTCCACGACGATGCCGTTCGGGCTCTTCACGGACTTCTCGACACGGAACACGAACCTCGCGTTCGACTCGAAGCGGCTGGTAGTGCAGCAGCGCTGGGCTCGAAATCGGGCGAGGAACGGATCGTGGAGATACTCTGGGCCGATGGCAGTGCCGCGGAGATGAGTATGGAGGCGATCCTGGTTCTTACGGAGCTGAAGAACGAATTTGCGCGCGAACAGCTCCGCGTTGCCGCAGGACATGGCCGGTTTCACGGCGATGAAAGGCGACAGGCCGCGATCTGGGGTCTCGGAAAGGAAGGCTTGAAATCGTACCGGGATCTCCTGCCCTTTATTGCAGACGACGAAGAGAATGCGGCCTTCCACGCCATTGCTGCCTTCGGACCGGATACACCAAAGGACGTTATCGATCTTCTCGTGGCAACGCTCGCGGAAGATGACGTGCGCCGGGCGGCGGCTGCGTCCGAGGCCCTCCGCGTGATTGACAGCCTCGTCGCGCTCAAGTCACTGGTGGCGGCAGCGAATACGGGTGTACAACGAGACGATTGGCTGTTGGCCACCATCGGTCGCCTCGCCCCGGACATGGTACGGGCAGAACTCCGTGGCACGGGACTCTTGGAGAGACTTCAGCCGATGTTGCTCGTCGCGCAAGGAGCAAATTGGCTGGCCAATGAAGACGCAACCAACGACATCGGATTCTTGCTGAAGCAAGTTCTGTAATGCGCAGCGCAGTTTGTGCGCAAGCCGACTGGACGAGGGTTATCGTGAGTCGCGTCTCAGTATTCCAGCAACGACGCGATGGCGAGGCTGATGGCGATGGACAGGGCAATGACAAGCCAGACTTCCAAATTTGCGCTCCTTCCGCGATTTTGATTCCCTCATCAGTATAACCATAAAAGTTAGACGAGTCAAATTTCAGGGTCGCGTGACGGTTCTCAGAAGCTGACCCGCGGCGTCTCCCTCGCTGCTTCCTCCACCTGGAAGTACTCCGCCTTCTCCACCCCCGCGAGGCCCGCGTAGAAGCGCCCCGGCAGACGCCTCACGAACGTGTTGACCGCGGTGACGGAGTCGTTGAAGCGCTTGCGCTCCACCGCCAGGCGGTTCTCGGTGCCTTCGAGCTGGTCCTGGAGCTTGAGGAAGGACTGGTTGGACTTGAGCTGCGGGTATCGTTCCCGGAGCACGAGCAGCCGGGACAGTGCGCGCTCGAAGCCCACGGCGGCCTGGGCCTTCTGGTTGACCGTGTTCGCCTGGAAGTAGGCCTTGCGGGCATTGGCCACCCCCAGGAAGATCTTTTCCTCCTGACCGGCTACGCCCTTGACGGTCTCCACCAGGTTGGGGATCAACTCGAAGCGGCGCTGGAGCTGGTTTTCCACCTGCGCCCACTGGTTCTTGACCCCCTCGTCCAGAGTGATGGCACGGTTGTAGCCGTTGAGGACGCAGCCGCCCGCCAGCAATGCCATGCCCACGACGACCGCCAGTGCGATCAGCAGAATTTTCAACGCGTTCAAGGCGTTTCCTCCTCTCCCTCAAGCATGAGGAAACCAGGGCCGGGGCCAAGGAACCGCCACACCCGACCCCTGGATTCCCGCTTCCGCGGGAATGACGAAAGAGGTGCGAGGAGTGGCGGCGAAATCGAAGGCGCCGGCCAATTCATCAGAGCCTTCTCAAGAGGTATGCACGATCATTCTCGCCGTCAAGCGGGCGTGGCCCCGGAACGGTCCGTACGTGTTCACCCCGCTCGCCGGCGTGCAACTCACCATCCGGCGCCGCCGCCTCCTCCGCCGAAGCCGCCTCCTCCGCCGAACGAACCGCCGAAGCCACCTCCGAAGCCACCGCCGAAGCCCCCTCCGAGACCGCCCGGTGCCCCCCAGGACCTGGAACCGGCGCCGAGAAGGCTTCCCAGCACCGCTCCCATGAGGAAGCCGGAGGCCGCGCCGCGCCCGCCCCAAGCCGTGAGATGTCGCCGGCGGCGCAGCGAGCCCAGGAAGAACAGCATCAGCAGCAGCGGCACCAGCGAGCCGCCGATACTCGTGCCCGTGACGCGCCGCCGGCCGCCGCCGCGGATACGATAGTCGGGCGCGCCGGTGAGTTTCACCCGGGCCGCGTCCGCCACCCGGTTGGCCGTGGCCACCGTCAGGGCCAGCAGGCCCTCCGCGTATTTCCCCGCCCGGAAGAAGTCCGCGGCCACGCGTCGCGAGGCCGTGCCCGCCCAGGAGTCGGGGAGCACCCCCTCGAGCCCGTAGCCCGTGTGCACCCGCACCCTTCGTTCCTTGAGTGCCAGGGCGATAAGGGCGCCGTTGTCCTTGCCCCGTTCTCCCAGCTTCCAGGCCTCCGCGTGGCGCTGCACGAAGCCGAAGAAGTCCTCGCCGTCCGTGGTCGGCACCGTCAGCACCTTGACCTGGGCCGTGGTCTTCTGCCGCAGTTCGCGCAGCCAGCCTTCCATCCGGCGTTCGGTGGCGGCGTCGATGAGGTTGGCGGTGTCCACGACGTAGCTGCCGGGGTCGCGGACCGTGACGGCCGCGCCGGCCGGCACGGCGAGGGAAGCCGACAGGGCCAGAAACGCGAGCAGCCCCGCGGCGGCAAGGAGACCGGCTTTACCACGCATTGACGTGTGTCCTGAGCGCATCGACGTCGGCGTAGAGGGTCTTGAACTCCTCCCACTCATGACGGCCGCGGTCGTCGACGGCGCCGCGGACACCGGGCAGCGCCAGCTCAAGGCCTCGCTCGACGGCCGCCACCGTGTCCAGCGCCGTCTTGGGCTCGCCATCGCCGTGGAGCCACAGCAATCCACGCAACGACCGCAGCAGGCGCTCCGCTACGTCCACCTCCACCGTGGTCAGCGCCTTGTCCCGCCCCGCCGCCGCCAGCAGCGCCTGCCGCATGCCGATCTGGATGGTCTTGATCTCCCGTTCGCATTGGTGCCGCACGTCTTCCGGCTTGAGGGGAAGGTTCAGGAAGTAATCCTCCCCGAACACGCAGATGCGCCGTTGCGCGATCTCCAGGAACTCCAGCGGGAAGGTGTCCAGGGAGGCCTCGATGTACTCCGGAGTCATGACCAGGGGCGCGGCGATGCGCGCCTTGCCGAGGCGTGGCCCTTGCCGCGCCAGCCGCCGCAGCATCTCCAGCTCCACCGCTGCCACGACGAAGACGCTCCGCGCCGTGTGAGAGCGGGGGTTGAAGGAGCCGGCGGCGACCGCGCCGAACAGCGTCAGGGACCGGGCGTTGTCGCCGGCCAGTTCCTTGAGAGTGTCCGCGTAGCGCCCGATGGGCGCTCGCATGCCCTCCGGTGTGCCTTCAAGGTTGTGTTCCTCCGACATGGACTCTTGCCTCCGTGGACCAGCGTTCACTTTCAGTGCACGTTGCTTCAATCTACCGTACAAATTTCCGTCTTGACAGGCGCGTCGACATTGAATCGGGTGGTTTGCCGGGATATCCTCCATCCACGAGCAAGAGAGGACGCAATTGGCCACCACCGGTATCCGCTACCAACCCGACGAACATCCCCCGACGGCGGTCTCCCTGGGGTTGGGTCTGCAGCTCGCGATCATCAGCGTGACCGTGACCGTGTTGATCCCGTCGGTGGTTATGCGAGCCGGCGGGGCCGCCGAAAACCACCTCGCATGGGCAGTGTTCGGCGCCACCGTCATCTCCGGCGCCGCCACGGTATTGCAAACGGTTCGTTTCGGGCGCATCGGCATGGGCCACGTGCTCATGATGGGCACTTCCGGGGCGTTCATCGCGGTCTGCATCACGGCGTTGGCCCAGGGCGGTCCGGCGCTTCTGGCCACCCTGGTGGTCGCGGCGGCGCTCTTTCAACTCCTGTTGTCCGCACGGCTGGCGCTGTTCCGGCGGATTCTGACACCCACGGTCTCCGGAACGGTGATCCTGCTGATACCGGTGACGGTGATGCCGGTGGTTTTCGACATGCTCGGCGACGTGCCGGACGGGAGCCCGGCGGCGGCCGCTCCACTGAGCGCGCTGGTCACGGTCCTGGCCGTCGTCGGCATGGCGCTGAAGTCCACCGGCGCGTTGCGCCTGTGGGCGCCGGTGCTCGGCGTGGTGGCGGGATCGGCGGTGGGCGCGCTCTTCGGGATCTACGACTTGGAGCGCGTCACCGGGGCGTCGTGGTTGGGACTGCCCGCGGGCCCGTGGCCGGGCTTCGCCCTCGACTTCGGCCCGGCGTTCTGGGCGCTTCTGCCGGCCTTCCTGCTGGTGGCGTTGATCGGCTCCATCCGCACCATCAGCAGCTCCATCGCCGCCCAGCGTACCTCCTGGCGCCGGCCCCGGGCGGTGGACTACCGCGCGGTGCAAGGCGCCGCGGCGGTGGACGGCCTCGGCAACCTGGTCTCGGGTTTCGCCGGCACGGTGCCGAACACGGCCTACACCACCGCTGTATCGCTGGCCGAGCTCACCGGGGTCGCGGCGCGGACCCTCGGGGTGGCTGCCGGGGTGATCCTCATGGCTCTGGCCTTCCTTCCAAGGGTCCTCGCCCTGCTCCTGGCGATCCCCAATCCGGTGATCGCGGCCTACCTGGCGGTCATCGTCGCCATGCTCTTCGTTATCGGCATGAAGATGGTCCTCCAGGACGGCATGGACTACCGCAAGGGATTGGTGGTGGGCGTCGCCTTCTGGCTTGGGGTCGGGTTCCAGAGCGACGTGGTATTCCCCGAGTATGTCGCCGGCTTCGCGGGCGGCCTTCTCCGGAACGGGATGACCGCCGGCGGGCTGGCGGCCATACTCATGACCGCGTTCATGGAGTTGACGGCACCTCGACGCAGTCGCTTCGTGGGCGAGCTGGGCGCTGCGGCGCTGCCCGGGATCAGGGAGTTTCTCGGCGATTTTACCTCCCGGAGCGGCTGGGGGACGACCATGGCGGACCGGCTCACCACTGCCGCCGAGGAGGCGTTGTTGACGCTCATGCGGCAAGACGGGGCCGGCGGCGAGGGCCGGCGGCTGCGGCTGGTCGCGTACAGGCAGGAGGTGGGGGCGATCCTGGAGTTCGCGGTCGCGCCCGGAGACGAGAACCTTCAGGACAGGATGGCGTTGCTCGCCGAACACTCCGTCGATGGGCCGGACGAGTCGGAAATGTCGCTTCGGCTGCTGCGGCATGTTGCCGCATCGGTTCGCCATCAGCAATTCCATGACACGGATATCCTTACCGTGCGGGTGGAAGCCCCTCAGCCGATGCGCGATGGCTAGTGTGGTGTCTCACAAACAGGTTTACAAATCTGCTTGTCTTTTTTGTCGTCGGCTGCGTTACGTCACCCCGGGCTTGACCTGGGGTCTTCCTCGCGTGGTACCCGCCACTGGGGCGACCGCGGGTCGCCCCTACGGGTCATCGCGCCTTGCCGACGACCAACAATCCTCCGCATATTATGCTGCGAATTGACCAGACACAACACTAGCGCGGACAGCAATGGGCGTCGGACAGCTATCGATTTGAGACATGGCATACCGATTATGGTATAAGATCTACCAAAAATGGTATGCCTCAGGTGGGGGAATGTGCTACTATGCCGTTCTGTGGAAGCACCGCCTCTTCCTGATGTCGCTTCCGTTGGTGGAAGTCGTTGCCCTGGTCGAGCTTTACAAGCGGCGGGAAGCCGTCGAAGCCTGCGATCCGCTGCGGTTCATCCCGCAGCGCTGAGGCAAGGGCACCAGGCCCTCGCCATGGCCATGCGTGGAGAAAAAGATGAACGATGAGTCTTCCGTTCATTCCCGCCGGCGGGGTGGCCGCACGGAGCGCGGGGATGGCGAGCCTTCCCGGACCGTAGAGCCCGTCGCCATCATCGGCATGGCGTGCCGGTTCCCCGGCGCTCCGGACCTGACCTCCTTCTGGCGCCTGCTTGAAGCCGGCGGCAACTCCATTACCGAAAGCACGCCGGGTTCCGGTGTCGGGCGGGTGGGCGAGATATTCGCCGGCGGCGCGGTTCCCAGTGAAGCATGCCGTTTCGGCGCTTTCGTCGACGACATCGAGCTGTTCGACGCGGGCTTCTTTCGTATCTCTCCGGTGGAAGCGCAACTGCTGGACCCGCAGCAGCGCATGATGCTCGAGACGACCTGGCAGGCTCTGGAGGATGCGGGGATCGATCCGGACCGGCTCAAGGAGAGCCTCACCGGGGTCTACACCGGCATCAGCAACGACGAGTACCGGATGCTGGTGGTGGATTCGACCAAGCCTTCCGGGGCCGCCGAGTGTCTCTACGCGCTGAGCGGCACCAACCTGAACGGCACCAGCGGGCGGGTCTCTTTCGTGCTGGGCCTCATGGGGCCGGCCAAGGCCGTGGACGCCGCCTGCGCCTCGTCCCTGGTGTCGGTGCACGACGCGGTGGCGGACCTCCAGCAGGGGAAGGCGGACCTGGCCATCGCCGGCGGGGTCCAGGCCATCCTGAACAGCCGCATCTACGAGTTGCGGGCGGACGCCATGATGTTGTCCCCCGACGGACAGAGCAAGGCGTTCGATGCCTCCGCCAACGGCTACGTGCGGGGCGAAGGCTGCGGGGTCGTGGTTCTGAAGCGCCTGAGCGAGGCCGAGGCCGACGGCGACCGGATCTGGGCGGTGATCCGGGGGACGGCGGTGAACCACGGCGGCGCCAGTTCCGGCCTGACGGTGCCGCACACGCCCGCGTTGGTGCAGGTCATCGAAACGGCGCTGTCGCAGGCGGGCATCCCACCGTCGGAGGTCGACTACCTGGAGGCACACGGCACCGGGACGGCAGTGGGCGATCCCATCGAGATCGAAGCCGTGGCCGATGTCTACGGCAGGGGACGCGACGCCGGCCGCCCGCTTCTGGTGGCCTCGGTGAAGACCAACATCGGCCACCTGGAGTCGGCGGCGGGGATCGCCGGACTGATCAAGACGGCGCTTGTGGTGAATCGGGGCGTGCTTACCAAGCACCTGCATTTCCAGGACCCCAACCCCCGCGTCGACTGGGACCGTCTGCCGGTGCGCATCACCACGACCATGATGGACTGGCCGAGCCGTCCCGGCCGGCCGCGGCTCGCGGGCGTGAACTCCTTCGGGATATCGGGGACCAACGCCCATATCGTCGTGGAGGAGTACCGCGCCCCGGAGGGGAGTTCCGGAGAGGGACAGGGGGCCGTCGGCCCTGCCCGGGCGGTGCCGGTCGTGCTGCCGGCCGCCGCGTCCGACCTGCCGTGGCCGGAGCAAGGGCTGGCCCCCCGACAGGCCCGTCTCGTGCCGCTCTCGGGCAAGTCGCCGGCCGCGCTGCGGGAACTGGCGGCGCGATACCTGTCATGGCTCGATGAACCGCCGGAGAACCTGTCCGCCGAAGGCGCCGCTTCGGAGCCGACGCTGTCGGACATGGCGTGGACGGCCGGGGTGGGGCGGAGCCACTTCGATCACCGCGCCGGCGTGGTCTTCCGGGACGCCGGCTCCTTGCGCGAGGGGCTGAAGGCCCTGGCCGGGCCGGGCGAGGACGCCGCCCCGTCTGCGGCCGACACGGTGGCCTTCGCCTACACCGGGCAGGGAAGCCAGTGGGCCGGCATGGGCCGGACGCTCTACGAGACCGAGCCGGTAGCGCGGGCGGTGCTCGACCGTTGCGAGTCCGTGTTCCGGGAGGAACGGGGGACCTCTCTGCTGGACGTGATGTTCGGCCGGCCGGGAGGCCAGGGGGACCTGGGCGATACGGCTTGGGAACAGCCGGCGCTCTATGCGCTGGAGTGCGCGCTCACCGCCCTGTGGGCGAGCGTGGGCATCCGGCCCGCGGCCGTCCTCGGGCACAGCGTGGGCGAGCTGGCGGCGGCCCGGGCGGCGGGCGTGTTCAGCCTGGAAGACGGGATGAGGCTGGCGGCGACGCGGGGCACCTTGCTGTCGGGCATCGAGCCGGGCGCCATGGCCGCGGTCTTCGCGCCACCGGCGCGGGTGGCGGCCCTGGTCGAGGCGTCGAACGAGGCATCGGCCGGAGTCGGCGTCAACATCTCCGCGGACAACGGAACCCACCAGGTGGTCAGCGGGCCGGTGGCGGGCATTGAAGACCTCTCCAAGCGCTTCGAGTCGGAAGGAATCCGGGTCAGGCGGCTCAACACGGCCAAGGCGTTCCACAGCGCGCTGGTGGAGCCGGCACTGGACGCGCTGGAGGCGTTCCTGGGCGGCCTGACCGTCGAGCCTCCCTCCCTGGCGGCGGTGGTCAGCAACCTGACCGGCCGGGTGGTGGAGCGCGGCGAGCGACTGGACGGGGTCTACTGGCGGCGTCATGCACGGGAGCCCGTGGCGTTCGCGGCCGGCGTCAGGACCTTGGCCGAACTCGGTGTGGACATGGTGGTGGAGATCGGCCCACATTCGGTGATCGCCCCGATGGCGGTCTCGGCCTGGCCGGTGTCGCCCGGGAGGCCGGCGCCGAGAGTGCTGTCGAGCCAGCACAGGCCGTCGGACGACGAGACGGCCGCGGCGGCTGACGGCTTCGTCGAGGCGGTGGCCGGGGCGTACCGGGCCGGGCTGCCGGTGCGTTTCGAGGGGCTCTTCGCGGGAGAGGCACGGCGGCGCATCCCGTTGCCGGGGTATCCGTTCCAACGCGAACGCTACTGGCTGGCCGCGCCGAAACAACGGCGCGGGAGCGACGGCCACCCCCTGCTGGGCATCCGGCACGAGTCCGCTCGCGGCGAGGTTTCCTTCGAGACGGAAGTCTTCCCGTCCGACCCGGCGTGGTTGACCGACCACCGGGTGTTCGGGCGGGTGGTGGCGCCGGGCGCGCTCTACGGCGCCATGGCGGCAACGGCCGCCCTCGCCGAGGCCGGCGCAGCGGTGGTGGAAGACATGCAACTACACAACCCGCTGGTGTTCCCGGAGCAGGACTCCGGGGACGGAGCGGGTGAGCACGGCCGCAGGTTGCAGGTCGTGCTCGACGCTCCCGGGCAGGCGGCGTCGCGCGGCGTCCAGCTCTTCAGCAAGGGGAGCGACGGGGAATGGACGGTGCACGTGGAGGGACGCCTGCCGTCGGGCGCCCCCGCGCCGCAACCGGCGACTCGGGTGGATCTCGACGGTCTGAAGGCCGGCATGTCGCCGGTGGAGGTGGCGGACTATTACCGGGCCAGGGCCGAAACGGGGATCGATCTCGGTCCGTCCTTCCGCACGCTAGGGAAGGTCTGGGCTCGGCCGGGCGAGGCATTGGGTGAGGTCTCCTTTCCGGAAGCTCTCGGGCGCAACGGGCTGGACGTTCACCCGCTGGTGCTGGACGGCTGCTTCCAGGTCGTGGGGGCCGCGCGCGGTCTCACCGGAATCCAGGGCGCGACCACGTACCTGCCGTTCGGATGGGAGCGGTTGTGGCTCGCGGGGCGTCTGCCGGAGCGGGTGGTCTGCCACGTGCGCATGGACATGGCGCCCGCGGAGCGGGAGGAGGAGACGGACGAAGCGCCCGAGGTCCTCAGCGGAGAGCTGAACATCTACGACACCGACGGGCTTCTGCTCGGCGGATTGAGCGGGTACACGGTGAAGCGGGCCACGCGCGAGGCGCTGCTGTCGGCCATCGAAGGCGTGAACGAGCTGCTGTACGAGGTCGTGTGGCGCGACTCCGCCCTCGCGCCGGGCCTGTCGCCGGCGGACTTCTTTCCGAGTCCGGCCACCGTGGCCGCGGCCTCCCAGTCGTTTTCCGGCTACCTGACCGACGCGGACGTGGATCCGGAAGACCGGTCCGCGCTGCTGGTGGACCTGGAGCGGTGGTCCCGGTCCTATGCGCTCGCGACCCTGGACAAGCTGGGTTGGGAGCGCAGGGCGGGCGAGGTGGTGGATGCCGAAGACTTGCGGCAACGGCTTGACGTCATCGAGGACCACAGGCGCCTCTTCCGCCGGATGCTCGAAATGCTCGCCCGATCGGGCGTCCTGGAAGAGACAGGTGACGGCTTCACGGTGGTGGTGGGTTCGGAGGAGCCGTGGCCGGATGAAGTGCCGGTCCATCCCGAGGTGTTCGGCGAGCGAATGGCGGACCTGTATCCGGACGGCTTGATCGAGATCGGACTGTTCCAGAGGTCCGGCGGCGCCCTGGCCGATGTAATTCGCGGCGGCGCCGATCCGCTGACGCTCCTGTTCAGCAGCGGCGAGCCCACCGTGGCCGATCTGTATCTCAAGGCGCCGGTGGCGCGGGCGGCCAACCGGATGCTGGCGGACGCGGTCCAGGCGCTGGTGGCCGGGTTGCCGGAAGGACGGCGGCTGCGGGTGCTGGAGATCGGCGCGGGCACCGGGTCGGCCACCGCGTCCGTGTTGCCCGAGCTTGCGGCCGGGCGCTTCGACTACACCTACACGGACATCTCCGCGGGCTTCTTCGCCGAGGCCGAGGCGCGGTTCGGCAACGAGGGCATCGAGTACCGGCCGCTGGACATCGAAAAGGATCCCGTCGCCCAGGGCTTCGAGTCCCACGGCTACGACCTGTTGATCGCGTCCAACGTGTTGCACGCCACCCGGTATCTGCCCGAGACGCTCGGGCACTGCCTCGACCTGCTGGCGCCGTCGGGACACCTGATCGCCCTCGAGAACCTCAGCGGCCTGGGCTGGATGGACCTGACCTTCGGACAGTTGGACGGGTGGTGGCGGTTCGCCGACGACTACCGCCCGCACCACGCCCTGGCGAGCCCGGCTGTGTGGCGCCGGGCCCTCGGCGATGCCGGTTTCACGGGCGCCGAGGTGCTGGGGCCGGACGAGTCCGAAACGGACAGGATGCCGGACAAGGGCGTCATCGTGGCGCAGGGTCCGGCGCAGGTGACGGAGCCGCCGGGCGTGTGGGTCCTGGCGGCGGACCGCGGCGGTTTGGCGGCCGAGGTGGCCACCGAGCTGGCGGCGCGGAACCAGACCGTCCTGCTGGCGGACAGCGGAACGGCGGAATGCCCGGAGGTCCGTGGCCCCGGTGTCTTCAGGACGGCGGTGGAGGCGGCGGACCGCGAGCCCTGGCGGTCGCTGTTGGAGGGTCTGCCTCGAGATCTGCCGTTCAACGGGGTGGCGCACCTGGCGGGGCTGGACGGTCACGGAGCCGAGGCCGCGACCGCGGAGATGGCCGAGGACGTGAGGCGCGCGGTCGCAAGCGCGCTCGCCCTGACGCAGGCCGTGGCGGACTCCGACGTGACCCCGGCCAAGGGCGTCTGGTTCGTCACCCGCGGAGCCCAGGTCCTGGAACGGGAGCGTGGCGGCGAGCTTGCCGGCGCCACGCTCTGGGGTTTCGGCAAGGCGGTGGCGCGGGAGGCGGCGCATCTCCAGCCCAGGATGATCGATCTGGACCCCGGGGATACGGCTCCCGTACCCGATGTCGTCAATGAGCTGTTGTACCCCGACCCGGAGAATCACATCGCCTACCGCTCGGGACGCCGGCGCGTGGCGCGCCTGGTGCGGGCGGGCGCCGGCGTGGAACGGCTGGCCCTGCCGGAGCAGCCGGAGTGGGCGCTGGCCCCGGATCCGGCCGGCGTGTTCGAGAAACCCTGCGTCATGCCGCTGCCGGCGCGTGCCCTGGAGCCCAGGGAGGTGCGCGTCGCGGTCGACGCCGCCGGGCTCAACTTCTGGGACGTGTTCCGGTCGCTGGGCTTCATCGAGGAGGGGAATCTGGGCCGGGAGATGTGCGGCCGCATCGTCGACGTGGGTACCGAGGTGTCGGCCGTGTCGGTGGGCGATCCCGTGGTTGGACTGGGGTTCGGTGCGTTCGCGGCGGAAATGATCACCCACGAGGAACTCGTGGCCCCCGCGCCGCCGGACATTCCGGTGACCGGGCTCGCCACGGTGCCGAGCGCGTTCGTGTCGGCGGCCTTGTCGTACGAGTTTACCGGGCTGGAGGCCGGCGACCGCGTGCTGATCCACGCCGGCGCCGGCGGCGTGGGGTTGGCGGCGATCCAGTTGGCGCAGGCGGCGGGAGCCGAGGTCTTCGCCACGGCGAGCGCACCGAAGCAGGCGTACCTGCGGTCGCTGGGAGTGGAGCACATCTACGACAGCCGCCGGACGGCCTTCGGGAAGGAGATACTCGACGACACGGATGGCGCGGGTGTGGACGTGGTGCTGAACAGCCTGACGGGAGAGGGCTTCATCGACGCCAGCCTCTCCTGCCTGAAGCACGGCGGCCGGTTCGTGGAGCTGGCCCGGCGCGACATCCTGAGCGCGGACGAGATGGCGGCGGTGCGACCGGACGTGGCCTACCTGATCCTGGAGCTGGACGTACTCAAGAAGACCGACCCGGCGTGGGTCGGGAGGGTCCTGCGGGGCGTGATGGAGCGCCTGGTGGCGGGAGAGCTGCAACCCATCATTCACAGCCGGTGGCCGCTGGCCGAAGCGGGGGCCGCCTTGAGCTTCATGCGTTCGGCGCGGCACCTCGGCAAGATCGTCGTCACCGCCTCGCCGCTCGCCACGGGCCGGTTGCGGGGGGACCGGAGCTACCTGGTGACCGGGGGGCTGGGCGGCATCGGCTGCGCCGTGGCCGGTTGGCTGGCCGACCACGGAGCCGGGACCATCGTCCTCAACGGGCGCCGTGCTCCGGATGCCGCCGCCGAAGAGGCCATCGGCGCTCTGAGGGAACGCGGCGTGACGGTTCAGGTGGAGCTGGCGGACGTCAGCGACGCGGCCGCGGTGGAAGCGATGCTGGAGCGGATCGATGGGGAGCTGCCGCCCCTCGGCGGCGTGATCCACAGCGTGGGCGTGCTGTCGGACGGCGCCCTGAGCAACCAGAGCTGGGAGCGGTTCGAAACGGTTCTCTGGCCGAAAGTGCTCGGCGGCTGGCACCTGCACCGCGCCACCGCGGACCGCGATCTGGAGTTCTTCATCCTCTTTTCGAGCCGGGTCGGCGTCATGGGCAACCCGGGTCAGGCCAACCACGCTTCGGCCAACGCCTTTCTGGACCAGCTCGCCGGTCACCGCCGGGCGCTGGGGCTCCCGGGGCAGAGCATTGCCTGGGGGGCGTGGTCCGAGATCGGCGAAGCCGCGGAACAACGGGAACGCATCGACCGGCAGCGGACGGCCCTCGGCGGACGCTGGTTCACCCCGCGGCAGGGTCTCCGGGCATTGGACCGGCTGGTGCGGCAGGATGCCACCAACTCCGTGGTCATGGCGATGGACTGGTCGATGTTCGAAGAGGCGGTGGAGGACCGGCCGCTCTTTCTGGAAGACCTGTTGACCGCCACCACCGGCGACGATGCCGGCGCCGAGGCGTCGTCGGGCGATCTGCTTTCCAGGCTGCGGGGAACCCCGGTCGGGTCGCCCGAAGAGCTGCTCGTGTCCTTTCTGCAACAGGAGGTCCGGGCGGTGCTGAGACTGCCGGCAGCGCCGGCGCCCACGGTGGGGTTCTTCGACCTGGGAATGGACTCGTTGATGGCGGTGGAGCTGCGGAACCGGCTGAACCGGGCGTTGGCGGACGTGTACACGGTGCCCAACACCGCGGTGTTCGACTACCCGGACATCGCCACCCTGGCCCGGCACTTGGTGGAGGAACTCGGCGAGATGGGCGGCGCGCCTGCTCCCGTGGCACAGCCACCGGCCCGGGCGGCGACACGGGAAGAGGCCCGGACGGAGGCAAGGCCGGCCGCGCGACGCGAGGACGACGGCATCGCCATCGTCGGCATGGCCTGCCGTCTCCCCGGCGCTCCGGACCTGGCGGCCTTCTGGCGCCAACTCGAAGCGGGCGAGAACGCGGTAACCGACCGGCGTCGGGACGCCGGCTCCTCGTGCGATCTCGCGGCGGGCCTTCCCGCCGGGTATGCCGCATACGCCCGGGGCGGGTTCGTGGATGAGATCGAGAAGTTCGACGCGGACTTCTTCCGGATTACGCCCATCGAGGCGCGCATGATGGACCCCCGGCAACGCATGATGCTGGAGACGACCTGGCAGGCTCTCGAGGATGCCGGGATGGACCCGGGCCGGTTGAGGGGCAGCCGCACCGGGATATACGCCGGGATCGGCACCAGCGAGTACCGGGACTTGATGACGGCCGGCGCCTACGGGGTGAGCTACCTGGGCACCGCCGCGAGCATGGCGGTGGGGCGGGTGGCCTTCCACCTGGGAGTGGAGGGGCCGACCATGCCGGTGGAGCTCAACTGCGCCTCGTCGCTGGTGGCCGTGCATCACGCGGTGTCGGGGTTGCGTGGGGGTGAAGTGGACATGGCCCTGGTGGGCGGGGTGGCCGCGGTGCTGTCGCCGGGGATAACCCGGGAGATGGCTGATCTGGGGATGTTGTCGCGGGGAGGGCAGTGCCGGGCCTTCGACGCCTCCGCGGATGGTTTCGTGCGCGGCGAGGGTTGCGGCATGGTGGTGCTCAAGCGGCTGGACGACGCGGTGGCCGACGGCGATGGCATCTGGGGCGTGATCCGTGGTTCGGCGGTGAACCAGAACGGCGCCAGCGCGGGGCCCACGGTGCCCAACGGTCGGGCGCAGGAGCGGGTGATCCGGGACGCGCTGTCGCGGGCGGGCGTGCCGCCCTCCGAAGTGGACTATCTGGAAGCCCACGGGGCGGGGTCGGAGTTGGGCGATACCATCGAGGTCCAGGCGGCGGCCGCGGTCTACGGCCAGGGGCGCAAGGCGGAGCAACCGCTCTTGATCGGCTCGGTGAAGACCAACATCGGCCACCTGGAGCCGGCCGCCGGGGTCGCGGGTCTGATCAAGACGGTACTGGCGATGAAGCGGGGCGTGATCCCGAAGCACCTTCACTTCGACAACCCGAATCCCAACGTGGACTGGCAGCGGCTGCCGGTGCGCGTCACGTCCGACATGGTGGAGTGGCCCGGCGGCGCCGACCGGCCGCCGTTGGCGGCGGTCAGCGCCTTCGGCATCTCGGGGACCAACGCCCACGTCGTGGTGGAGGGATACCGGGACCCGGGCGAGAGGTCCGCGAGACCGGATGAAGGCCATCGACTCCAGGGACCCGTGCTGCCCGTGCCGGTCCCGCTGCCCGATGCGGTTGCGTCACCGGTCGTTGGCGAGCCGCCGGTCCGCGCCACTCGGGTGTTGCCGTTGTCGGGGCAGACCGATGGCGTGCTCCGGGAATTGGCGCGACGGTACCTTTCGTGGCTGGACGAGCGTCAGGTCGATCTCGCTTCGGACGAGGCGGCGTCGGCACCCGTGCTCTCGGACATGGCATGGACGGCGGGCGTGGGGCGGAGCCATTTCGATTGCCGGAGGGCTCTCGTGTTCAGCGACGCCGCATCGCTGCGGGAGAGGTTGAGGAGCCTGGCGGATGGGAGCGGCGAGGCAGAGCCGGTGACGGCAGTGAAGGCAGCTTTCGTTTATTCCGGCGAGGGCAGCCAATGGGCCGGCATGGGCCGGACGCTGTACGACGGCGAGCCGGTGGCAAGGGCCATCCTGGATCAGTGTGAGACGGTCGTCCGGGAAATACGGGGCGCGTCGTTGCTGGAGGTGCTGTTCGGCGGGGCGGACGGGGACGCGGTGCTGGACGACCCGGTGTGGGCGCAGCCCGCGATCTACGCGCTGGAATGCGCGCTGACCGCACTGTGGTCCAGTGTCGGTATTCGTCCGAGTGTGGTGATGGGCCGCGGGCTCGGAGAACTTGCGGCGGCGCGGGCGGCCGGAGTGTTCGGCCTGGAAGATGGGTTGCTTTTGGCCTTGGCCGGGGGAGCGCGGACGGTGTCCGAAAGCGAAGCCCCGGAGCCGGGTCCGGACCCTGTGGAAGCGGTCCTCGCCGGCATCGCTCTGGCGCCGCCGTCGCTGGTCCTGGTGAGCGGGACGGCCGGGCGCGCCATGGAGTCGGGCGACGTGCTCGACAAGGCGTACTGGCGCCGGCAGGGGCACGAGCCCGCGGCGTTCGCCGAATGCGTCGAAACGCTCGCGGCGATGGGTGCGGACGTGGTGGTGGAGATCGGGCCGGAGGTCGTGTCAGGCCCGGCGCCGGCCCCGGCACGGCCTGAGCCGGCGGACGGGGGCCGGAACGGCGCACCGCCGTTGGTGCTGTCCAGTCTCCGGCGCTCGGTCTCGTCGGGAAACGGGTTCGTCGAAGCGGTGGCCGACGTTTACGAGGCAGGGCTGGGGGTGTCGTTTGCCGGCCTGTTCGCGGGAGAGAGCCGCCGCCGGATCCCGCTGCCGGGTTACCCCTTCGAACGCCGGCGTTACTGGATCGAGCCAGCCAAAAAGCCCGGGAAGTGAAGCATGCCGGTGTAAGGCGGTCCACGAAAGCAAGCAAACCCGGTGTATGGTTTGAAATTGCCGGGTAAAGATCGCTATATTGGCGAAGATTATCGTGTACGTGGAACGACGGTTCCACAAAGTGGTCCTGTGTGTTCGACAGGTCGCTCTTGAAAAGGGGAGGAGACTGATGGCATCGAGTGAAGATCGGATCAAGCAGCTTTTTCAGGAACAGTTGGGTCGTCCCGCGAATCCCGCGGCCAGCATTGCCGATTCGGGCGTGTCATCCCTGGATGCGGTCGCTTTCATCAAAGTGGTGGGCGAGGAGTTCGGCGTTACGATTCCTCCGGAAGAAGTCGCGAAGTTCAACACCATCGGGGATCTGATCGCGTACGTGGATTCCCAGTCCGGATAAGGCCGTTCGGCAAACCGTGTGGGAGGTACCGGAGCCGCTTTCCACCCGTGACGTCCGCGTGGACGATGACACGATCATCGTCCTGCGGCGTCACGGCAACCCGGGCGGCCCGCGTCTGGTCTTGAGCCATGGCAACGGGCTCGCCGTCGACCTCTACTACCCCTTCTGGTCGCTGCTGGCCGACGACTTCGATCTGGTCGTCTACGATCTCCGGAACCATGGCTGGAACCCGGTCAGCAAGTCGGAGAGTCACAACGTCGCGAGATTCGTCCGCGACCACGATCTGATTCTCAAGGCGGTGGACCACCACTACGGAAACAAGCCCAAGATCGGCGTTTTCCATTCCGTCGCGGCTCTGACTACGCTCTTGTCGGCCAACCTGGGCAGCGAGTTCGCGGCGCGTGTGCTGTTTGATCCGCCCGTGTGCAAGCGCGGGCTGAACTACGAGGAGTTCGACGCCGCCGCCGAGCGCGTGGCAGGCATGGCGCGGCACCGCACGCCGCGGTTCGAGAGCGAGCAGCAGTTCGCCGAACTCCTTCCCTATCTGCCGACATTCCAGCGCGCGGTTCCGGGCGTGTGCGAGCTCGTGGCGAGGACGACCCTCCGCGAGTCCGCCGATGGGAACGGCTACGTGCTCCGGTGTCCGCGCGACTACGAAGCGCAGATCATCCAATACGCCGCGCCGTTCGCGGTGATGGTGGAGCTGGACAAGCTCCGGTGCCCGACCAAGGTCATCGGCGCCGATCCTACGTTGCCGTTCTCCTATCTGCCGACACTGGACCTCAGTCACATGCTTACCGTGGACTACGACTTCGTGCCCGAGACGACGCACTTTCTGCAGTTGGAAGAGCCGGAGAGTTGCGTCGCGCTCATGCGTGAGTTTCTGGATCGGCACGACCTCTTGAGTTCGTGACGTCCAGCCGGCATATTCCACGGAGACGGGCGGTGAACGGGAAAGACCCTTGGGGCGGGCATGCCCTCGACCGCGCTGCCGCGGGACGTGAGCCGCCCCCGACCGCCGATGCCATGCGAAACCAACTCGAGATACCCACCGTCCTGGAGGACACCGGCCGCGGAGAACGCGCCTACGACCTCTACTCCCGCATGCTGCGGGACCGCATCGTCTTCCTTGTGGGGGAGATCGACGACCCGGTGGCCAACACCGTCGCGGCTCAGCTCCTGTACCTCGAATCCGAGGACCCCACGCAGGACATTTACCTGTACGTCAATTCGCCCGGCGGACTGATCACCGCGGGGCTCGCCATCTACGACACCATGCAGTACATCCGGGCGGAAGTGGCCACGGTGTGCGTCGGCGAAGCCGCCAGCATGGGCGCGCTGCTGTTGGCCGGCGGCGCTTCGGGGAAGCGTTTTGCCTTGCCCCACGCGCGCGTCATGATCCACCAGCCGCTGGGGGGGTACCGGGGCTCGGCCGCGGACATCGACATCCACGCCAGGGAGATGCTGCGGGTGCGCCAGGAGGTGAACGAGATACTGGTGAAGCACACGGGCCAGGATCTCGCCACCATCGAGCGCGACACCCAGCGTGACCGCTACATGACCGCCGCCATGGCCCTGGAGTACCACATCATCGACGAGGTCCTCGTCAAACGGCCGGCGTGACCCGTGCGCTGCTCGGACAGGAACCGGCGCTGACGCCCCCCCCCCATACGTCATTCCCGCGAAAGCGGGAATCCAGGGGTGGTGGTGGTGTGGCGGCCCCATTGCCCCAGGCCCACCCCGCCTGGATTCCCGCTTTCGCGGGAATGACGTATGGGGGGCCGGCAATGACGTATGGGGGGCCGGCAATGACGTATGGGAGAGCCGGGAACGACGGAGCGGAAGCGTGAAGCCGCTGGGTTCGGTTCAACCGAAACGGGCAGGGGCGAAGTCGGGGTCCGGGTCGGCGCCGAAGAGGACGTTGGCGGCCAGGGAGCCCACCGCGGCGCTGGTGGTGACGCCGTGGCCGGCCAGGCCCGCCACCCAGAAGAAGCCCTCCACTTGGGGGTCCCATCCGATTACGAAGCGATTGTCGTCGCTGAACGTCCGCAGGCCCGCCCAGTAGCGCGCGATGGAGACGTTGGGGAAGTTGGGATAGACGGCCGGCAGCCTCTCCGCCAACAGCTCCATGGCGCGGACGTCGGTGGGCGGGTCGCAGGGCGGCAGGTCCTCCTCGTCGCACGGGCACAGCATGAGGCCGCCGGAGTTGGGCTGGAAGTAGATCTCGTCCGAGACGTTGAGGCAAAAGGGCCAGTCGGGCTTGACCCAGTCGAGCGGCGGGGTCACGAACAGGTGCCGCCGCCGCGGGTGGAACGCGATGGGCGCCGCTCCCGCCATGACGCCCACGGGTTCGGCCCAGGGTCCGGCCGCGTTCACCACCACGTCGGCCTCCAGGAAACCCTGGTCCGTGGCGACGCCTTGTACCCGCCCGCCGTCCACGCGCACCTCCCTCACGGTCTCCCCGTAGCGGATCACGGCGCCGGCCCCCTGGGCGACCCTGAGATATCCGGACAGCAGCGCGTTGATGTCGATGACGCCGTCCGAGGCGCACCACACGGCGCCGTCCAGGGAGCACCCTTCGATCAGCGGGATGGCCGCCACCGTCTTCTCCGGTGACCACAACTCGACGTCGAGGCCGCGCCCGCGCGCCAGCTCCGCGTCCCGGCACAATGCCTCCCATTGTGCGCCGCGTCCCAGGATCAGGCATCCGATGGCGTCGTACGATACCGGTACGGGCCAGCCCGGCGGGGGTTGGCGGATGAACCCGGCGGACTTCGCCGCCAGATCCGCCACCGAGGGCTCGGAGAGCACCTGCCGGATGAAGCCCGCGTTGCGGCCGGACGAGTGGAAACCGGCCACGGCCTCCTGCTCCACGATCACCATCCGCCGCGCGCCGCGGTAAGCCAAGTGGCAGGCCGTGGCCGCGCCGGCGAAACCGCCGCCGATGATGACGTATCTTGCGTCTTCAGGTCGCATTGGGGTCGAGTCGGGTCCTTCGACTTCGCTTCCCTACGCTCGGGACGAACGACACTAGCCCTCGCGCAGCGCCTCGCGGATCCGCTGGAGGGCGTCGTGTATGTCGGCGTCCGAAATCTGGAGGTGCGTCACCGCGCGGAGCCAGCCGTTGCCCACGTGGTTCATGAGCACGCCCCTGCCCCGCAGCGCTTCCGCCATCGCCGGTCCGTCGGGGGCCTGCCAATAGACCATGTTGGTGGGCGGCTCGGCGATCTCCACCGCAAGCGGCTTCCCATCGTACATGAACTCTTCCAGGCCTCGTGCGAGGGCGGTCGCGCGGCGGTGGTCTTCCGGCAGGCGCCGCCGATGCTGCCGAACGCCGTACAGGGCGGCCGCGGCCAGGAACCCGGCCTGTCGCATGCCGCCGCCGAGGCGCTTGCGGATCTTGCGTGCGTGCGCGACGGCGTCGTGGCTTCCGGCCAGGGCGGAGCCCACGGGCGCCCCCAGGCCCTTGGAGAAGCACACCGACACCGTGTCAAAGCCCGCGGCCAGCTCACGTTCGGAGTCGCCGGTGGCGGCGGCCGCGTTCCACAGCCGGGCGCCGTCGCAGTGGGTCTTGAGTCCCAGCCCGCGCGCCGTCGCCACGATGCGCCGTGTCTCCATGCAGCCCAACGCGCGACCGCGGCCGCGGTTGTGGGTGTTCTCCACCAGGATCAGGGTGGAGGGCGACTCGTGCAGTCCGTCGGCGCGGAAGCGGCTCGTGATGGCCGCGTCGGAGAGCTTCTCCCGAAACGGGACGATGTCGAACTGAACGCCGGAAAGCGCCGCTCCGGCGCCGGCTTCGTAGGCAAAGGTATGCGACCCTTCCTCGCACAGCACCGAGTCGCCCGGCTGGGTGTGAAGCCGGATGGCGATCTGGTTGGCCATGGAGCCCGACGGGGTAAAGACCGCGGCCTCCTTGCCGAGGATGCCCGCCACCTCTTCCTCCAGCCGGTTGATGCTGGGATCCTCGCCGTAGACGTCGTCGCCCACGTCCGCGGCGCTCATGGCCCGGAGCATGTCGGGCGTGGGCGTCGTAACGGTGTCGGAACGGAGATCGATCATGGCGTCGCCTGCTCGGGGCGCGGCAGCGTGTAGTTCCGGACCACCTGTCCGGACCTGCCGACGGTTGGAAGCTCTTGCTGGTTGAACGTGAGGCGCACGCCTCCGGCGTTGCCGAAGGTGATGTTGAATCCGGTGTCCGCGGACAGCGTGGTGCTCTGGCCCGGGTCCAGCATGAAGTCGCGCGACGGTTTGTCGTCCACCCAGACTCGCAGCCAGGACCGGGCGTCGGCTACGATGGTGAGGGTGTGCGCGGACGCGACCGCGGCGCCGCCGGTCTCCAGCGGCTCCGATCCGCTCGCGACCACGGTCGTTGCCGGCTCGGTCTCCGCTTCGGCCGTTTCCGCCGCGGCCACCTCCGCGGCGGGTGCCGGCTCGGGACTCGTGGTGACGGTCTCCGGCCGCGCCGGCTCCGCCGGTGACTCGAGGGCCTCCGGCTGCTCCACGACCGGCGCCGACGCGATCTCCCGCGGAGCGTCCTGTTGTTCGAGGGCGGTGGACAGCGTGGCGCCGTTCTGCGGCGCATCCGCGGGCTGCATCGCCTCGGTGGGCTCGGGGGCGGGTGTTTGCGCCAGCGTGGGTTCGGACGGAGCGGTTTCGTCGGCTTCCGGTTGCAGCACGGAGTCTTCCCCGGGGCCCGGCGGCACTTGAGTGGTCACGGGCGTCACCGGCAACGACGGCGTTGCGGCGGGTTCCGGCGGGGCTTCGGTGGCCGGCGTTTCCTCGGCCGAACGCTGCGGCACGGCACCGTCAAGAACAAACAGCGCGGGATCGTAGACGTACGCGCCGGCGGCGATCATCAGCAGGACGAACAACACACCGGTGGTGGCGGCTTTCCAGGAACGGCGTTCCTTCCGGGGAGCCGCGGGCGCGGCTTCCACGGCCCGGTTTTCGCGCACGAACTGGGCCGCCAGCGTATCCACCTCGATCTCCAGATACGCGGCGTAGCTGCGCAGGAAGTGGACCATGTAGAGCCGGTCCGACACCAGACGATCGTTTCCGCCGCCTTCCAGGATCTCCAGGTAGTACTGCGGAATACTGGTCGCCTCCGCCACTTGGCCCAGCGTCAGACCCTTTTGCTCTCGTGCTTCCCGGATATAGTCGGCGGTGGCGCTCACGAGTCTTGGAATACCTGTTGCCCGGCGTGCCGCTTGCCGTGGATTTCATTGCGGCGTGACGTGCTCGGGACCCATTACTGCACCGGCATTTATATAACGAATTGCCGGCTGCGGCTAGGGAAGCCGGCGATTCGCCCCGGTCTGGACACTAGTTCGCCGCGTCGAAGACCGGGGCACCCGGATAGAAGGCCACGAAGCGGTCGTTCAAGATCGGGTTGTAGAGGAGCTGACGAAGCTTCTTGCCCTTGAGCTCCCCCTCCACGGCCTCGCCGCGCAGCCACGACCACAGGCTCCCGGTCTCCTTGTCCCGCAGCAGCACGTTGCCCTGGGCGTCCTTGCGCTCGGATTGCTCGAAGGTGAGGACGCGTCCGTCCAGCTCCCGGCGCCACGCGGTGCCCGTGGCGTCATCCGGAGAATAGTACACGACCACCTTGGCGCCGTTGAATTCGTCGTTGACCAGGTTTTGCCGTTCCAGGACCCCGTACGGGTAGAGCTTGGCCTTGAGCTTCACCAGCACCGCGAGTCCCAGGATGTCGCTCTGAAAGGGACCGACATAGGTGCCCATGAAGCCGCCGCGCCGGTAGCCCGGCAGCACCTGGGTAAGGGGATAGTTCCTCTTCCAGATGGCCCAGGTCGTCACAGTGGACGGCATGAACTCGAGCATCTTGCCCTTGAGCGGGCCGTGCGCGGCCTCGCCGGTGACGTGAACCCACAGCGACTCGGTCTCGCGGTCGTACATGATGAACGAGTTCTCGTAGAGAATGCCCGCGTGTCCGAAGCTCAGCACCTTGTCGTCGAGTTTGCGTCTATACACGATAGACGTTTGGCACAGCGGTCACCAGGAAACCGCGATGGGCACCCCTCCTATGGAGTCGTTGCCCAGCTCGTGGACCCCCATGATGGTGATGGGATAGGCCTTGGCCTCGCCGTTGTGGGCCACCCCGATGATGACGTCCCGATCGAAGATGACTTGCTGCTTCTCGGCTTCGGCAGCGCTCAGCATCTCCGGGTCGTCGAAAACCGGAAACGCGTCCCGCGGTACCGCCTGGTATCCAAGGGGCTGGGCCGCCGCCGTCGCCGCCAATGCGGTCAACACGGCCGCGACCACCCAGGCCGTCGCTGATCTTTGCAGCATGGTTTCACCTCGTTTCGTGTCGCGCTGTGCGATTTCCTTCGTGTTCCCGGGTGTCCGCGCGAGCTGGCCCCGGGCCGACTCCTCGGTCGTTCTCCTTCAACTATACCGGACGGCACGCCGCTTCGCACGCCGCCGGGCGGGCGTCCTTCGACTTCGCTTCGCTGCGCTCAGGACGAGCGGTGAAGGTTCGGAGAACCTGATCACCCGTTCGGCCCGGTCAGGTAAGGAGAAACGTGATCTCACCGTTCGTCCTGAGCGTAGCGAAGCGAAGTCGAAGGACGCAAACTTGAAGCGCGATCCCGGCCGGCTCATTTCCGGCCGAAGCCCAGTACCTCGCCGGTGATGTAGTCGCTGTCGCCGCACGCGAAGAACACGAAGGCCGGCGCCACGGCCTCCGGGGGAACCGGACTCGGCCGTGCCGCGGTGCCCTGCGCGTGCTCGCGGAACTCCGCGATGGCGTCGGTCATGCGGGTGTCCGCCACCGGCGAGATGCAGTTGATCTGGATGTTGTACGGTTTCATCTCGTTGGCGACGTTGAAGGTGAGGGTGATGATGCCGCCCTTGGCGCCGGCGTAGTCCGACACTCCCGTCGAGGGCCGCAGCGCCGCGGGTCCGGTCAGGTTGATGATCTTGCCGGAGCGCTGCCGCTTCATGACCGGGAGCACGGCCTGCATGCCGTTGAAGGTGCCCTTGAGATGCACCCTCATGGTCTCGTCCCACTGTTCCTCGGAGATGTCCTCGAAGCGCGCCATCCGCAGGATGCCCGCGTTGTTGACCAGGACGTCGACCCGGCCCCAGCGCTCCACCGTCTCCGCCACCAGCGCGTCCACCTCGGCGCGGCGGCCCACGTCCGCCATGCGCGCGATGTTCTCCGCGCCCAGGGCCGTGATCTCGTCCCGCACCCGTTCGAGTGCCTCGCGGTCGCGCACGCCGGTGACGGCCAGGACCGCGCCTTCGCGCGCGAACTCCAGGGCCACCGCCCGGCCGATGCCGCGGCTGGCGCCGGTGACGATGGCCACCCGGCCCTCAAGCCTGCCCATGCGCTTCCTCATCCCCGCGCGCCAGCTCGTTGACGGCTTGCGCCAGACTCCGGCACAGCTTCGGCAAGTCTTCGTTTTCGACGCTGCAATAGGCGATGCGGAGGCCGTTCATGGACTCGCCCTCGAAGGGCACGGTGCCGACGCCGTACTTGTCGAGCAGGTGGTTGGCCACCTCCGTGGCCCGCAGTTCCGACTCCGGGCGCAGGGTCAGGAAGCAGAAGAAGCCACCGTGGAACGGCTCCACTGTCAAGAGGTCGGTGTCCATGGCGTCGAGCTCGTGCTTCAGGGTGTCGTAGCGCTTCTTCAGCACCTCGAAGGCCCGGCTACGCTGGTCCAGCAAACGGTCCATCTGCGCCATGGCCTTGGCGGCCACGGACTGGGTCACCGTGGCGTTGCTGGAAACGAGTCCACGAATGACGCCGCCGAACTTGTTGTCGATCTCCTCGGTGACACCCGCGCCGTCGTCCCCGGAAAGCCACTCGTCCGGACAGGCCAGCGTGATGGTGCCCGCGCGCGCGCCGTACCAGAGCAGCTCCTTGGTGACGCCGTCGAGCTTCACCGGGAGCAGGTTGGGGCGCGGCCGGCACAAGTAGAAGAGGGACGACTGCATCGCGGCCGGGTCGTACACGTAGCTTTCGTAGGCGTCGTCGAACAGAAGCACCAGGCGCTTGGCCCATGACGCGGCGAGCCGGTCCAGTTCTTCCATGAGGCGGCGACCCGCGTCCTCGGACGGGCAGAAGCCCGTGGGGTTGTTGGGGAAGTTCAGCAGCACCACGGCGTTGTCCTGCTCGTGCCACACCCGCCGGACGGCATCGATCAGCCCCGCGACGTTCAGGTCGCCGTCGTGCAGCAGCGGGAAGTCGATCACGGAAAGGCCGAGGCTGCGTTCGAAGACATGGTCGTAGTTTTCCCAGCGACGGTCGGCCACGATGATGGGGCGGCCGGGGTCCACGAACATGCGCGCGCTGATGCTGATGGCCGCGGTGATGCCGGGAGTGAGGATCGGGTTCAGCATCTGCCGCTTGAGGCGCTCGGCTTCATCCCCCGCGCGCGCCAGGATCCATCGCCGCCACGCCGAGCGAAACGCGGGAGTGCCGGTTTCCGGCGTGTAGGGGAAGATCTCCTCGGTGTCCAACCCGCGAAAGAACGAGTGGATCAGCGGCGTGCACAAGGTGATCTGGCGCTTGCCGCCCTCGGGGAAGACCGTGCCCTCGGTGCCCCGGGCGGAGCCGATGGTGGCGTTGATCTGGGCCTTGGAGCGGGCCTTGCGGGTCCAGTAGAGGATCCCTTGCGGGTTGTAGATCATTCTTCCGAACTCGGAGAAGAACGCCATGGCTCCGGTCCGGTCGAGCGCGGGAAAATTCATCGGGTTCCTCACCTCGCGGTCATGCGAAGGCCCGGTCCAGCCGGGCCATGTCTTCCGCGGAAAGACGCCAGTCCGAGGCGCCGCAATTCTCGGCGGTGCGCTCGACACTGTCGGACTTGGGGATGGCGATGACGCCCTCGTGGGCCGTACACCAGTTCAACGCGACCTGGGCGGATGTCTTGCCGCGTGCGCCGGCGATCTCGTGGAGCACCTTGGCGCCTTTTGCGGCGAACAGCCCGGGCTTGCCCGCCAGCCTGCCGCTGTCCAACGGCGTGTAGGCGATGATCGTCACGTCGTGGCGCAGGCAGTAGGGCATCAGCGTGCGTTCGATCTCGCGCCGGCGGAGATTGTAGAGCACCTGGTTGGACACGATGGGATGGTGCCGCATGGCCGCGCGGGCTTCGGCCAGTTCGTCGGTGGAGAAGTTGCTGACGCCGATGTAGCGTATGCGCCCGGTATCCACCAGGGTCTCCATCGCCCGCATGGTCTCTTCGATGGGTTTGCCGCGGCTTGGCCAGTGGATCTGGTACAGGTCGATGGTGTCGACGCCCAGCCGCCGCAGGCTCGCGTCCGCGGCCCGGAGCACCTGATCGTGCCCCAGATGGTCGCCGGATACCTTGCTGGCGATGAACACACGCTCGCGCATGCCCCGCACCGCCTCGCCCACCACGTCCTCGGTGCGGTACATCTCGGCCGTGTCGATGAGGTTCGCCCCCAGCTCCACGCCGTGCCGCAAGGGCGCCACGCCGCCGCGGTATTGCCAGACCCCCAGGCCGATCTCCGGGACCTGGACGTCGGTGCCTCCCAGCGGTTTCGTTATCATGGGGTCCTTGCCATCGACATCGCGCGGGTTCGATGCGGCTTGCGGGACGTCGCGCCCCGATGGCCCGCGGGCCGTGACCGGGACGTCCTGGACGAACGAGTGTGGATCAGGACGCGCTGCTGGAAGCGCTGTCGCCGGACGAAGACTTGTCGGACGACTTGCTCTCCGTGGACTTGGGCTTGGAGTCGGATGAATCCTTGCTCCCGTTGGTATCCTGCTTGTCGCCGTTGGCGCCCTTGCCGCGGCCGTAATCGGTTACGTACCAACCGGTGCCTTTGAGTTGGAACGACGTGTTCGAGATGAGCTTCCTGACCTCACCCTGACAGGTCGGACACTTCTCCAGCGGGTCCTCCGTGATCCGCTGAGTCACCTCAAACACACCGCATATCGAACACTTGTACTCGTAAATGGGCATAAGTCGGCCTCGCGCGGGTGGGTTTGAGGAAACATAGACACTGCCCCGGCGGATGTCAATGCGGGCGGCTCTCCGGGTGAAGTACAAGAGTAAACCGCGCCGGGTTCACCGGATGGGTGAAGACGGCGTCGTGAAAAGCCGAAGTGTTGCGGCCGTGCGAGCGATGCGGCGAGTTTCTCGTGCGGTTGGGCCATCACAGCTCTCCGAGGCATTGCAAGTGCATGTTGCCGTGCAGGCGCAAGTTCAGACTGCTGTGAAATCTCAAGTATATGATGCCGTGCCATTGCAGGTCAGAGTTTGCGCTTGTGCCGCTCACTTGGTGCGCCCGAGTTGACTTGACGTTCGGCCGAGGTCGGGCATATGTTACGGGCTATCGTCCGATCAGGTCCCGAAGACCCCGTGCCGCCGATCTTGGGCCTTGCCCGGCCGTCCTGCCGGAAGCCACCGGATCCGGGTCTTCCAGCACCTCATTACGCAACCCAGTCCTGGAACAAGGAGGAGACGAGGAATGGATTTCGAGCTTCCCGAAGAGATCAAGATCATCAAGAAGACCATGCGCGACTTCGTGGACCGGGAGCTGATCCCGCTGGAGCGGGAGTTCGTGCCCGAGGGCGAGGAGATGCCCGAGGAACTGTACAAGCCGCTCCAGGAAAAGGCCAAGGCCCTGGGGTTCTGGATGCTGGACGTGCCCGAGGAGTACGGCGGCGCCGGGCTCGACCTGTTGACGCGCTGCGTGATCCAGGAAGAAGTCTCCCGCACCAACTGCATCCCTTTCCGCAACAACCCGATCTTCGGGCCGGAGGCGCGCGGCATCCTGTTCGAGCTCAACGACGAGCAGAAGGAGCGCTACCTCTACCCCGTGCTCCGGGGCGAGAAGACGGCGTGCTTCGCCCAGACCGAGCCCGACGCGGGCGGCGATCCCGCGGGCATGAAGACCCGGGCGGTGCTGGACGGCGACCATTGGGTGCTGAACGGCACCAAGCGGTTCATCAGCAACGCGGGCTTCTCCGACTTCGCCCAGGTCATGGCGGTGACCGATCCCGAGAAGCGCGCGCGCGGCGGCATCACCACCTTCCTGGTGGACATGGACACCCCGGGCGTCACCATCGAGCGCCGCTGGCCCACCATGATGGGCGACGCGCCGTTCCAGATCCTCTTCGAGAACGCCCGGGTGCCGGTGGGCAACGTCGCGGGCGAGGTGGGGCAGGGCTTCCGGCTGGCCCAGGGTTGGCTCCAGGAGGGACGCGTCAAGGGCCACGGCGCCCGCTGTATCGGCATCGCCGAACGCGCCCTGGACATGATGATGGACTACTCGCAGATCCGCACCACCTTCGGCCAGCCGCTGTCGGAACGGCAGGCCGTCCAGTTCATGGTCGCCGACTCGGTCATGGAACTGCACATGGCGCGCAACCTGGTCTACGAATGCGCCTGGCGCCACGACCGCGGCGAGGACGTTCGCAACCTGGCCTACATGGTCAAGTGCGTGTGCACGGAGATGGCCAGCCGGGTGGTGGACCGCTCCATCCAGGTCCACGGCGGCATCGGCCTCACCAAGGAACTGCCGCTGGAGTGGTGGTACCGCCAGTTGCGCAGCATCCGCATCACCGAAGGCGCCACCGAGGTGCTGCGCTGGCGCATGGCCCAGAACCTCCTGCGCGCCCGCGCCAAGGGCCAATGAGCGGAGAAGCGCTGCTTTCGGGCTTCCGGGTGCTGGACCTCGGCACCGCCATGGGGGCCTTCTGCGGCAAGGTGCTCGCCGACCTCGGCATGGACGTGGTCAAGGTCGAGCCGCCGTCGGGCGATGACCTCCGCGCCGAGCCGCCGTTTGCCAAGGGGCACAGCAACCGCGAGGGCAGCCTGCGGTTCGCCTACTTCAACGCCGGCAAGCGCGGCATCACCCTGGACCTGTCCCGCGGGTCGGGCCGGAAACTCCTGCTCGACCTGGTGGAGAAGGCCGACGTGGTCATCGACAGCCACGACCCCGGCTACCTCGACGACCTTGGCATCGGCTACGGCGAGATGGTGGCACGCCGCCCCAAGCTGGTGCTCGTGTCCATCTCGGGCTTCGGCCAGGACGGCCCCTACCGCGACTACCGCGCGCCGGACCTGGTGACCAATGCCATGGGCGGGCTGCTGTTCATCAGCGGCGACCCCAGCCTGACGCCGTGCGTTCCCCCGGGCGGCCAGTCCTATGTCTATACCAGCATCTACTCCGCCTTCGGCACCCTGCTGGCGCTGTGGCAACGCGAGGACAAGGGGCTGGGCGCTCACATCGACGCCTCGGTGCAGGCGAGCATGGCGCTCCACGAGCACGTGGCCTTCACCTGGTCGTCCGAGGGCCGTCTCATGAAGCGCGCCGGCAGCCAGCACCAGCACGTGGCCCCGGCCAACCTGTTCCCGTGCAAGGATGGCTGGATCTCGTTCTTCGCCACCCAGCGCCACTGGCCCATCTTCCTGGACATGTGGGAGGGACACCCGGCGGAGCTGGACGACCCCGAGTTGCTGGACAACGGCAAGCGCCGGGCGGCCGCGGACTGGCTGAACCCCATGGTGGCGTCGTTCACCTCGCGGTTCGGCAAGGAGGAGCTGTCCGTGCTGCTCCAGAAGCACGGGCTGCCGGCGTTGCCGGTGAACACGCCGCGGGACTTCATGGAGGACCCGCACATCGTCGAGCGCGGCTTCTTCGGCACGGTGTCGCACCCCGTGCTGGGCGAATTCCCGCAGCCGGGCGTGCCGTTCCTGCTGGACGGCGAGCGCCGCGGCCCCCGGCCCGCGCCCATGCTGGGCCAGCACAACGGGGAGATCCTGGGCGGTGATCTCGGTTTGAGCGAGGCCGACCTCGGCGTGCTGGCGGCGGAGGGAGTCATCTGATGCCCACCCCCAACAGGATTCTCGAAGGCGTCCGGATCGTGTCTTTCACCACGGGGTACGCCGGCCCCTACGCGGCCCGGCTGCTGGCGCAGTACGGCGCCGAGGTCATCAAGGTGGAGTCCCACCCCGGCGGGCTCGACACCTTCCGGCACTACGGCCAGGGCAACAACGTCAACGCCGCGCCGCGCTTCATCGAATGCAACCTGGCCATTCGCTCCATGACCGTGAACATCAAGCACGACGACGGCAAGCGCATCATCAAGGAGCTGGCGGCCAAGTCCAACGCCGTGCTGGTGAACTTCCGCCCACAGGTGCTGGGCCGGCTCGGTCTCGGCGACGACGAGCTGAGGAAGGCGAACCCCTCCATCATCATCCTGAAGCTGCCGGGACTGGGGGAGACCGGCCCCAAGAACTGGTACGGCACATGGGGCTTCAACCTGAACGCCTTCAGCGGCATGACCTATCTCTGGAACCATCCCGGACAGGACCGTCCCGTCGGCAGCCAGGGCGTCTACCCCGACCACCTGGGCTTCATCTCCGGCCCCACCATCATGATGGCCGCGTTGCTGCGCCAGCGCCTCACCGGCAAGGGTTCCATCATCGACGTGTCCCAGGGGGAGGTGACCGCCTATACGCTCGGCGTGAGCTACCTGGAGTCCGCCATCAACGGCGTCGATCCCGAGCCCCGCGGGAACCAGAGCCTCACCGCCGCGCCCCACGGCTGCTACCGCTGCCAGGGAGACGAGCGCTGGTGCGTGGTGTCGGTCACGAGCGACGAGGAGTGGCGGCGCCTGTGCGGCGTCATGGGCAACGAGGCGTTGGCGCACGACCCCCGCTTCGCCACCTGCATCGAGCGGCGGCGGAATTCACAGGAGCTGGACGCCGTCATGTCCGAGTGGCTCGCCACCCAGACCGTCGAGGACGTCGCCCACCGGCTCCAGGCCCTCGGCGTCGCCGCCGGGGTGGTGCAGAACGGCACCGACCTGTGCCAGGACCCCCAGCTCCGCCACCGCGACTACTTCCAGAACTACGACGCCTCTCCCATCGGCCCCTTCGAGGTCCCCCGCGGCGGCATCCTGTTCAAGGACCAGCCGGAGGAAGACATTCCCCTCACCCCGGACCTGGGCGCGCACACCGAGCAGATCATGCGGGACGTTCTGGGCTACGACGACGACGCCATTGCCAAGTGGAAAGGGGAGGGGGTGCTGGTGTAGGGCCGGCCTCCTTGATCCGTGAGACCTTGCCGAACGCGTAGCCGTTGACCCGTCTGTAGCTTTTCACTACAGTCCTTCTGTGAAAGCAATCGTATATAGCCGCTCGGCGCAAAAGACGCTCGCCCGGATGCCGAGGAACTGGGCGATACTCATCCGGGACAAGATTGCAGCCTACGCCGAAGACCCGGCGGCTCATGCCAACAACGTCAAGAAGTTGAAAGGGCAGGATAATCTGATGCGCCTTCGGGTGGGTGACTGGCGCATCATCATGCGTGAAAGCACCATCTTGTTGATTCTGAAGGTGAGCAGCCGAGGCAGCACCTACTAAGGAGTGACTACCATGAGTGAGACGGTGACCATTCCCAAAGTCGAGTACGAGCGCTTGCGCGCCTTGGACGAAGAGTTCGCGGATATTGAGGCGGCACTGGTAATCGAAGCAAAGATAGCCAGCGGCGGAGAGGAACTTATTCCCTCTGTTGTTGTCGACCGGCTTCTCGCCGACGAGGCGCCACTGCGCGTCTGGCGCGAGTACCGGCAGCTTACGCAAGTTGCGCTCGCTCAAACTTCTGGCGTCAACCGTGTGCAAATCGTCGAGATTGAGGCGGGCCGACGCACTGGGTCCGTCCACACCCTTTACAAGCTAGCGACCGCGCTCGAGGTCGACGTAGACGACTTGATTCAGATGAGCGACGTCACCCTCAAGAATCCAGGACACCGATAGCAAGATGTATCCTGTAAGTTCGAATGCGACCACGTTGAGCGTGTCCTTGCTGAATTCGACCCCGATGAGCCAGATGGATTGGTGGGGGCCGCGGTACTTGTCCGCGTAACGGCGGCTCTTCAACTGGGCCATTGCGGAACCGGCCGGGGTCATCTCCACCACCTTGAATCCTGCACCAAGTGACGCAGGAGACTCCGATTCAGGCTCTCGCGGATCTCCCGATTGGGATAGGCTTGACCGAGCAGGTTTGGTCAGTCAAGCAGAAGATGACACCTTCAATACGGGTCAACGGACGCGCGCTACAAAGAACCCGTAGCCGTAGTAGTCCGAGTATGCCTTCCAGACGTCGATTTCCCGCTGGCACTGATCGGCCAGTTCTTGCGCTTCGGGGCGGCCGCGATGGCGCGTTCGAAACGCCTTCGCGTTTCGTTCGAGCGGGCCGTAGTAGTCGTCCCACCATGCCGACCGGGGCAGCATGAAGTGCCCGACGGTCTCGTATCCGCACGCGTCGATGGCGTTCAGCAGGGCCGTCGCGTCGCGTATCCCCGGGTATTCCCCTTCCCAGAACGACACGCACTCCGCGGGCGGGTCGGGCTTCGTCCAACAGACTTCGGTGAACGCCACATGCCCATCGCGTACGAGGAGGCGGTGCCAGTTACGCAGGGCGGCCTCGACGCCCGCGATGTAGATGGCGCCTTCGCACCAGATCAGGTCGAACGAAGCGTCCGCGAAATCCAGGCGATGCATGTCGCCGACGCGAGCCTCCAGACGGTGGTCGAGGTCGAGACGGCGCGCTTCGTCATTCAGGATGTCGACGAACGGCGGATGGTTGTCCATCGCAACGATGCTGGCTGGGGAGTTTTGCGCCAGCACTCGCGCCTGTAGTCCGGTCCCGCAGCCGACGTCGAGAATGCGGGTCTCGGCCCCGACGTCGGGAACCAGGGACAGGGCCCGGAGCGTGCTGGAGGCATCGCCCGGTCCCTGCCGTGGCAACCCGCTGAAAAGCTCGAAGAACAGTGTCGTGGTTGTGTCTTCCGCCATGGGCGTCAACCTCTTCTACACGTGGTTGCCAGCTTCGATGTGTCTTGTCTTTCCCCGGACGGTCGGATAGGCAGGGACATTATGGCCCTGTTCCTGACCAACGAGGAAGTGGAGCGGCTTGTCAACGTGGAGGACGCCATCGAGGTGCTGGAGCCCACCTTCGCCGATCTCGGCGCAGTTTGCGTTGCTCTCACACTGCTAGTGCTATGTGCCGTCTCACAAATGGCTTGAAACGATTCCGATACCGATCTGGTAATTACGTATTTGTGAGACAGGACACTAGTATGCCTTAAGGTGGACGCTCCGTAAAGTAAGGATGGGGGTCGAGTTCGGATACCACCTAACCGCTGACGACGCACGCCTTCAATCCCTCCCGCGACCCCCGGTCCCACTCCTCTTCGTAGTCGGGCCAGTCGTTCAGGAAGAGCATGTCGTCGTAGGTGGCGTGGCCGGAGCCCCAGCGGCGCTCGGGGTGGACGGAGTCGTGGTGGGGGAAGGGGAGGCGGTACTTCTTCCAGCTCTCGTAGTAGCGGCGCATGATCTGGATGTAGAACTCCAGGGGGATGGCGGGCTGCTCGTGCTGGGAGACGAGGTCGGAGCCGGGCTCCCGGCGCCACTGGTTGAAGCGCGGGAAGATGCCGTGGCGCATCATGAAGTCGATGCCGCCGCCGGTGGAGTTGACGGCGTCGGGGATGTTGTCGAAACCGTGGGGGCGGGCCAGTTCCACGCCGCAGACGAAGTTGGGACGGGCGTTGCCCTCGCCCAGGACCTCCACCGACTCGATCATCCACTTGACCCAGTTGTCCCAGCCGATGCGGCGGTTCTTGCCCGGATTGATCCACTCGAACAGCCGCCTGTCCCACACCTCCATGTTGGCGTGGTGGCAGTCGACGCCCTCGGCGCGGTAACGCTTCATGGTCTCCTTGTCCTTGGCGTTGGTCTGGATGTTGACGTAACGGCGGTGGCCGCCCCACTTGAGCGCCGAGGCGTACTCCAGGTAGAAGTCGTCCTCCGACTTGCGGTGCAGGGTCTTGAGGATGGTGCCGCCGGAGATCAGGAAGTCGATGGGCGGAGCGTAGCCCACCTCGTCTATGGCGTCCTGTTCGATGGAGCGGGCCACCTCGGCCACGTAGGCTACGGGCTTCACCGGCGTGTTGAAGGTGAAGTCCCGTGACTCCTTCATCTGGCGCACGTTGACGTTGATGTCGCAGAAGCGGCACTCTTCGTCCGGTCCCCAGTACTGGCAGTTGCGGAACACGGTGGCGAAGTAGCCGAAGGCGATGATCTCGTGGTACTTGGTGCCGTCCTCGAAAGACCGCGTGTAGTACTTGAGCGGCTTGGGGAAGCTCACGTCACAGAGCTCGCGCCCGTCCAGCAGGAGCTTGCACGCGCCGTCGACCATGTCGATGACGTAGGGCGAATCGGGGCTCAGGGTCGTCTGGACGATGACCGGGCGGAGGCCCAGGTGGCCGCCGCGGATGGCGAACCACTCGGGCGTGCGGCGGTGCTCCTTTCGCTTCATGTCCTTCATGGACATGAGATCGTAGGAAAACAGCCGGTAGGACTTGACCAGGGCGTCGGAAGCCAGCTCCAGGGCGGCGTCGGTGAACCAGTGGCCCACCCGCAGCAGGTCCATCTTGAGGATGACCTCCCGGGGCATGTCCTCGTAGTGGCGCAGGTGCCACTCGAGGTATTCGGTCTCGGTCGACGACGTGACGCTGTCCAGTTCGGTCATGGTCTTGGCTCCGGGTTGATCGGCGCCGCGAAGAGGGTCTGCCGGTCGTGGCGCCCTTCGACTTCACGACGCTTCGCGTCGCTACGCTCAGGACGAACGGAATTGAAGGTCTTTCGAACCTCTCCGGTCAGACTACTCGGGACGGCTCCTACCCCGCGTAGCGCGGCACGATGTTCACCGGGGTGTACTCCGCCGGCGCCTCGGTCACGAACACCTCCGGCTCGATGCCGTACAGCCTGCGGGCGTTGCCGCCCAGGAGCTTCTCCTGCACTTCCTGGGGCACGTTGAACTTGTCCATGTTGTCGATGGCTTCCCAGGTGTCCGAGGCGTCGTGGTGCGGCATGTCCGACGACCACAGGCCGATGTCCTCGAAGATGTCCCACAGCCTGAGCGTGATGTCCTCGTCGCTCTCGAAGGCGATGAAGCACTGCCGGGCGAAGGTCTCCCGCGGGTCGCCGACCTTCTGCGGCGGGTTGGCCTGCTCGCGCACGAAGCGGTAGAGGTCGAGGTAGGTCTCGGCCTTTTCCAGGATCAGCGGCAGCCAGCTCGAGTTGGATTCGAGGATGGCGACCCTGAGCTTGGGGAACTTCTCCAGCCAGCCCGTGAGCATCACGACCATGGTCCAGGTCTGCGCCTCGCTGATGAAGCTCAGGGACTCGGAACCGGGCTGCACCGAGCCCATGCTGCGCATGATGTTCTCCACGAACTGCCCCGGCGAATAGACGTAGACCTCGTGGCGGGTGAAGGGCGAGCGCTGGGCGCTGCTCTTGCCCTGGATGCCGCCGGACATGCGCTCCGCCATGGCCTCGGTGACGGCCTCGCCGCCCGAGGGGAAGGTGTGCATGCCCAGGGCCAGCCCCAGCTCCTCGAACTCCTTCCACAAGGGATCGAACTCGGGAAAGGTGGGGTAGCGGTCGTTCACCAGCACCGGCCGCACCACCGCGGACTTGAAGCCCAGCTTGGCCACGCGCCGCAATTCCTGCACCGCGTAGTCCACGTCCTGGACCGGCAGCACGGCGCAGGGGTAGAGGCGCTTTCGGTCGGCGCCGCAGTAGTCGTTGACCCAGTCGTTGTAGGCGGTGGCGCAGATGCGGGCGGCGTCGGCGTTCTTCACCAGCGGCATGCGCACGAAGGTGGACGGGAACACCATCACCTGGTCGATGCCCGAGGCGTCCATGTCCTTGAGACGGACCTGCGGGTCCCGCTGGCTGGCGTTGCGGCCGATCTCCTGGTCCCACCTGGGGTCGTCGGGCGCGATGGAGCCCAGCAGCTTCTTGTTCATGCCCGGGTGCCATCCCTGTCCGGGATAGGCATAGGTCTTGGGGTTGCCGTAGCTCACCTGCCCGTTCACGACCGTGACGAGCCGGTCCATGTCCCGGTAGAAGTGCTGCTTGGCGAACGCCCGCTGCTTCTCCGGGATGTACTCGTCCCAGACCTCCCGAGGCTCGTGGATGTGGCTGTCGCAGTCGAAGACCGGGAAATTCTTGGTGCGCCCCTGTGCCGTGTAGGCCATGAATGACTCCTTATGCGAAAAAGGTGACAGTCCAAAGTCACGCGGGCACTGCTATGTGGATTACCCGTCGCTCCGCAGGCGATATCGACTCCTCAAACGAATCACCCTGGGCGGGGAGTCCGTCCACATGCGGCGCCCGGGCTCTATAGTAGAAGTTCCTGAGGACAAAATCCAAGAACCAAAAAGGTGTCAGTGGAGCGGTCACCGGAATCCGACAATTCTCATATTGCCCCAATGTGAGATGTGCTTTGGGGTGGATCAGTTCCTGATGGCGTCCGTCACGAACATCGTAGTCAAAGCGCAATGGAAAGGGAACAATATTCCTGGCGACCACGTCCGCATATATCTCGTCATTGAGGTAGATGTCCGGATTGTTTTGGAATTCATCCAGGTGGGGCGCGGAAAAGAACGCCAGCCGGTGACGTTGCAGAGTTCGTCCGGAGAAAACGTACATCATCTGCATCAATGCACCATCCAGTATCTTCAGATTATACGCACGCTCCTTGATAAGGTGTTGGTAGATCTCTTCATAACTCAGATTTCGCATGGCCGTCGAGACGTGTTCTGCCGCCTCAAACGTGACGTGGACCACGTTGCCCGCCCCTGGTCGCCGACGCGCAAAGCGCTGGTCGTCAACGAGGCTCCTCTCAACCAAGAACCTAGTGAGCCCATTGATCTGTCCTTCAATTTCCCGCGATGTTGGCATCGAGTGTTTATCGCCCGCCTCCCAGTAGGCCCTTCAATTTCTCCAGCACTTCCTGATTCAGATCCTCAATATGGACACTGCCGGACTCGAGATCTTCGACAAGGTATTCTAAGCCTTTCTGCCGAGACTGAACCCTCTTACGTTCCGTCGTCGTCATGTCTCTATGGACAATACGCAACTGCTTGCGTTGTTCCTCTGTGGGGTAGACGAAACGCAACTCGAAGTCCTTCTTTCGGAGCTCTTCAAATTCTCCTTGAAGCGCCTTCATGCGGTGACCGACACCCAAAACGCGAACCCACGACTTGCTCCTCGTGATGGCTGTAAAGAGTCGGTTGCGGATAGTCGCCAGATTCCGTCCCGTCGAATGACAGTCCTGTGCGTTAATTATGTAGACCATTCCGCCTTCATTGCCTTTGGCGCGGTAGACTCCCGTGAAAGTCACTGATTCCGCCTCCGGTTGAAAGAACGTGTCGGGACCTGTGTCCACGCCGGCCAAGTGGGAATTGATCCCCATTTCGAAGAGCCGGGCGCGTATCGGGCCGACGGCATCGCGAGTGCTCAAAGGATCTGGATTGATGACCACGATGTCGTCGTGTCGCAGCTCTTCCTTCTCCAAATTGTCTCGGATCGCGTCTGACAACCACGAAGCCTGTTCTTCTTCACTCTCAAAGTGAGTGAGCTGTATCAGATCAGTGACGTCCGAATGATCTTCAAGAAAACGCGGGCTCGTCTCCTCAGGCCTGGAGAGAACGACAGGAACGCCTTCCCTCAGGTCCCCTTGGCGTGGCCGATAGCCTATCTCTTCCCAAAGCTGAGGATGGTCAAACATTTGAATGATGCCCATTTCGTCTGGCCGCTGCGGTTTCCGGTATATGCCAAAGCCGAGGGCGTGGGCCGTGACGAGAATGGGACGCGAGTTGCGGTAACACTTCGGCAGGATTATGTTTCGCTGAGGTTCATTCGCGCCTACATCGTTAAATTGTACGTTGGCCGAACCGTCCGTCGTCTTCCCGAATATGTCCTCCGGGGAGGGCAACGACTCACCCGAGAGGTTTTGTAATTCGTCGTAGGCGTAGACCAGTCTCTTGGATTCGCCGAGCAATTCGTAACATATCCGCAAAAACGGAGGCGAGAAATCCTGTGCTTCGTCGACCAAGAGAACATCGTAGAGAGGCCGGCTGTCCTGAGCCTGCGACAACGCATGTTCACACGCCATGGCAAACTCTACGCCTCGGTCGAATCTATGCTGTGCCTCCCGGAAGTCAAAATAGTCGACGTCATGGAGTTGACAGAACTGATGGTAAATCCCGTCTCGATCACCTCCTCCTGGCGCACCCCATGCCTGGCAAATCTGGAGATTCTTCCAGTCCGGCTCTTCCCCTGTGTGCTCCAAGGTGAATTTCTCAATCAGGCGGCGAAAATGGCCCTTCAATGACCGTGTGTTGAACGTCACACCTATCCGCCACTCGGGGTGTTGAGCATGCAGGTACGCTGCCTTCAGCGCCAGGACAATGGTTTTGCCAGAACCGGCCAGTCCCCGAATACGCTGAACTCCCTCAACGGTTTCGATAACGGCTTTGCTCTGTCGATTATCCAGCGTGGCGATGGAGTCCTCCAGGCGCTTAAGCTTCCCGCCCCGAGAATCGTCTCTTCTTACGGTTCGTCTCGTGCCACTCTTGCGAATAGTAGAAATACTCTCGATCGCCGACAGGGTCCTCTCGTAGATCTCCTTGCTGGGTTGGTTCCAGTCCAGGTTTCTCAACGCTTGCAAAAGCGATGACGTTGTTTCGAGTCGATAGCCGGTCGTCTCGAAGGACTCCCGGTGAGCAATACCGGGTGCAAAAGAGACAGTGTGGATTTCGATCGGCAGGGTCCTTCCTTGCATCAGTTCACGGTGGGCCTTCAGCTTGGCTTCGAGCTTGTTTGCCGAGTCGTCCTGCCGCGATCGAAAGTCGCCTGTGTCCGAACCTTCAATCAAATCGAATACGACGATGCCCTTGCTGAGGGTCACCAGGAGCGCGTCAATTTGATGGCGGCCTTCCGGCGTTCCGATTATTGGATATCCGATGAACAACTTGCCGGACTCCTCGGTCCACTTCGACGCAAGGTCCACTAGTTCTTGTCCGGCCACGGGCTTGTCGCTGAGACCTCGAACGATTTCAATGCTCATGGTGGATGCCGTTCGCTAACCCGGGTGGACTTGGCTCGGTTCCTGCATTTGGCCAAAATGCCTTGGGCAAACTATGAAGTTGAGACGACCACCGAAGGAAGCGACAAAGTGATGGCCACCGACTCCTTCTATTGTAATCGCCGGATCCCGCCAAAACATTAGGGCTCGCTTGGCTGGGAGGGACTGGATTGGGTGGAAGAAAAGGACATGCCCGGCGTGAACGTTTGAAGACCTCCCGTCTCGCTGACGACCGACAGGGGGCATGTCTTGCGTGCGCCGGTCCGTCGCTACCCGCTCGGCTTGAACTTCGGCAGCGTGTACCCTTCGTGGTCCTCGAACACTACCTCCACCGCCATCCCCACCTTCACGTCCTCCGGCGGGATGTCGATGACGTTGCTCACGAGCCGCGGTCCTTCGTCGAGGTCCACCAGCGAGACGTTGTACGGGATCTGGTCCTGGTAGGCCGGATGCCATGCCCGGTGATAGGTGACGAAGGAGTAGACGGTGCCCTTGCCGCTCACCGGCACCCACTCGTTGTCCGACGACAGGCACTTGGCGCACATGGCCTGGGGCGGGAAGTTGAAGTAGCTCCCACAGACGTTGCAGCGCTGTACCGTCAGCTTGTGTTCCTTGAGGTTGTCCCAGAAGGGCTGGGCTTCCACCTCCGCCAGGAACGGTTCGTTGCGCGGCGCCGCGCGCCCGCGTTTGTCGTGTGCCTCTGGCTTGCTCATTGTACCCCCAGTACGAGTGACGCGTGCATGCACAGGCTGCCGCCGTGGCCGCTGATGACCCCCGCCTTCGCGCCCTGCACCTGGCGCTCCGGCTCCACCGCGTTGCCGCGCAACTGCTTGACGCCCTCGGTGACGTGCATGATGCCTTCGAGATGGGCCTGCGACAGCAGACCGCCGTGGGTGTTCACCGGGATGTCGCCGCCCACCTCGATGCGGCCGTCCTTGATGAAGTCCTTGCCCTCGCCCTTGCCGCAGAAGCCGTAGTCCTCGATGGTGATCAGCGTGGTGATGGTGAAGCAGTCGTAGAACTGCGCGAAGTCCATGTCCTTGGGGCCGAGCCCGGCCATGTGGTAGGCCGCCTCGGATGACTTGCGGCTCCCCAGGGTGGTGAGGGTGGGCGCGTCCATGACGCTGGAGTGCGGGTGGTGTTGCCCCATGCCCAGGACCTGCACGGGCTTCCTGGGCAGGTCACGGGCGCGTTCCATGCTGGTCACCAGCAGCGCCGCGCCGCCGTCCGATTCCAGCGAGCAGTCGAACAGGTGCAGCGGCTCGACGATCAGACGCGAGTTCTGGTGGTCCTCGATGGACATGGGCTTCTGCATGGTGGCGTTCTTGTTCATGCACGCGTGCTTGCGTGTGGACACCGCGATCTGGCCCAGGTCCTCGCTGGTGGTGCCGAACTCGTGCATGTGGCGCGTGGCCGCGAACGCGTGGTTGGCCACCGCCGAGAAATGGCCCCAGGGCTGCTCCCAGTGCTCGTCGCCGCTGCGGATGGGATAGCCCGGGGTGGGGTCCGGCGTCGCCCGCTTGCGCGCGTGCACGCACACCACGTAGTTGGCCATGCCCGCCTCGATGGCCATCACCGCGTTCTGGATCATGGCGATGGGCGTGGCGCCCCCGAGGGCCAGATCGGTGGCGTAGCTGGGGTCGATGCCCGCCATGTGCGCCAGCCGCACCGCGTAGCTCCGGTGCGCGTCGGTGAGCGGCTGGTTGGTCAGGAGCCCGTCCACCTCGGACGCGTCAACCCCGGCGTCCTCCAGGCACAGGCGGATGGCTTCGATGTGCAGCGAGTTGGTGGTGGCTTCGGGCCGCTTGCCCACCTGGGTCTCGCCCACGCCTACGACGGCGTACTTCCCCGAGATGTTCGACATGCCTGCCTCCTTGTTTCCCGGCGGGTGCCGGCCCTGTGCCGGGACCCGCCGGGATCGGTCACCGACTTCGCTCGAATGGCCCTACTTGTCCAGGCCGACGATCCTGCGCGCGCGGCTCACCACTTCCGGCGTCATCTGCTTCTTCATGTCGCTGATGAGGCCCGTGAGGTACTCGCCGCTCCTGGGGTTGATGTCGAGCCGTGCCCGCTTGGCGTCCGCCAGGAATTCGGGGTCCTTCAGGATGGCGTCGAAGGCCTTGCGCAGGATGGCCACCCTGTCCATCGGGGTCTTGGGCGGCAACGCCCAGGGGCGCACCATGGCGGCCGGCAGGAGCAGGACCTTCATGAAGGCCACGTCCGCGGGCTTGGTGATCCTGTCGTTCAGCAGCGGCACGTTGCGCGCCTCCAACTCGGCGTGACGTTCCTCGCTGAGGTACGTGATGAGCTTGATGGAGCCCTCCTGGAGCATGGACATGCCGGTGGACTTCACCGAGTCCCAGGTCCATCCGGTGAGGGCGTCCACCTCTTTCTGCAACAGCCCCGCGCGCACCGGCGCCGTCCCCTTGTAGCCGGGGACGATCTTGGACGTGTTGCCGAAGATGTCGTTCATGGCCAGGGGGATGCTGCAGGTCAGGCTGTTGCGCGCGGTGCAGCCGAAGATCAACGGCTCGGTCTTGGTGTCGAGCCACTGGTCCATGCTCTGGATGGGCGAGCCCTTGCGCACCGCCACCGTGATGGGGCTGGTGTTGGCCAGTCCCAGCCAGATGAACTGATTGACGTCGTACCGGATCCCCGGAAACTTCAGAAACTGCGCCTGCGCCACGGTCCAGGTGGGATGGACCAGGGCAAGGCCGTCCCGCTTGGTGATGTTGTACACGTAGTTGCTGCCGATGAGTCCGCTGCCGCCGGGTATGTTGACGACGATGACGTTGGGATTGCCCGGGATGTGCTTCCCGAGGTGGCGCGCGAACAGCCGCGAGTAGGTATCGTAACCGCCCCCCGGGGAGCTCACCGAGATGATCTTGACTGTTTTGCCCTCGTAGAAGGACGCCGCACCGGCGGTGCCGCCCGCCGCCATGAGCAGCGTGACGAGGCCGATTAAGAATATCCGTCGCACGAACATGCCGTGTACCTCCTGTCTTGAAGCCGATGGCCGCTGCCGGCCGATTACGCCGCTACTTCTCCAGGCCGACGATCTTCCGGGCGCGGCTCAGCACCTCCGGAGTCATCTGCGTCTTCATGTTGGCGATGAGGTCCGTCAGCCACTTTCCGCTCTTGGGGTTGATGTCCAAACGGGTCCGCTTGGCGTCCGCGAGGAACGCGGGGTCCTTCAGCGTTGCTTCGAACGCCTTCCGCAGCATCTCCACCCGGTCGGCCGGCGTCCCCGGCGGCACGGCCCACGGCCGCAGCATGGCCGCCGGCAGCAGCAGCACCTTCATGAAGGCGATGTCCGAGGGCTTCGTGATCCTCTCGTTCAGGAACGGCACCTTGCGCTCGTCCAACTCCGCGTGCCGGTCGAATCCGATGTACGCCATGATCTTGGCGTCGCCGTCGTCGATCATCGACATGCCGGTGGATTTCACCGAGTCCCAGCTCCATCCGGTCAGCCCGTCCACTTCCTTCTGCAACAGCGCGGCGCGAATGCGTGCCGTCCCCACGTAGCCGGAGACGATCTCGGAGGTCTTGCCGAAGATGTTGTTCATGGCCAGCGGGATGCTGCAGGTGAGGCTGTTGAGCGACGTGCAACCGAAGATCAGCGGCTTGGTCTTGGGATCGAGCCACTGGTCCATGGTCTGAATCGGGGATTCCTTTCTCACCACCGCGGTGACGGGGCCGCTGTTGGCAAGGCCCAGCCATATCATTTTGGTGACGTCGTACCTGATGTCGGGGAACCCCAGGAACTGCGCCTGGGCCACGCCCCAGCTCGGTTGGATGACGGTCAGGCCGTCCTTCTTGCTCACGTTGTACACGTAGTTGGTGCCGATGAGGCCGCTCGCGCCCGGTATGTTGACGACGATCACCTTGGGCTTGCCCGGGATGTGCTTGCCGAAGTGACGCCCGAAGAGGCGGGAGTAGGTGTCGTAGCCACCGCCCGGCGCGTGCACCGAAACGATCCTGACGGTCTTTTTTTCGTAGAACGACTGGGCCGCGGCCGCGCTCGCGCACGCCAGCAGCACCGCCACGATAACCCCGATCCATGCCACACGTCGATCCATGGTGGTTCTCCTTGTCGGTTGAAGAGTCCTATCCTTTTCGCACCGGGCTACGATAAACCAGCGGGCGGGGCATTTCAACAACGACTCCCGTCGGACCTCTCGAATCGTCATTCCCGCGAAACAGGCCGTGTCAGAACGCTGCTTCCTGGCGACCAAACACCAATCCGTCATTCCCGCGAAAGCGGGAATCCAGGGGTGGTGGCGTGGGGAATGCGGTCGTTTGCCCCTCCCAACCCCGCCTGGATTCCCGCTTTCGCGGGAATGACGTTCTGTGACGTGGGTGCCATAAGAGTTTTGATACGGCTTGGAAGGCGGGAATCCAGGGGTGGCGCAGCGGGGTTGCCCTCGACTTGTGCAACCTCCGCGCCCATGATTCCATTCCCGCAAGGAGGCCGTATGTCCAAACCGATCCTCGACGGCGTCAAGGTCCTCGACCTGAGCCACATGTACCCCGGCACGCTGTGCACGTGGCTCCTGGCGGGCCTGGGCGCCGAGATTCTCAAGGTCGAGGAGCCCGGCGCCGTGCGTTCGGGCGCGCCCTACCTCAACCAGGGCAAGCGGAGCATCGCGCTCAACCTCAAGACCGACGCCGGGCGCGAGATCGTTCATTCCCTGGCCAAGCGGTCGGACATCGTCGTGGAGGGGTTCAGGCCCGGGGTCGCGCGCCGGCTCCGGGTGGACTACGACACCTTCCGGGAGCTGAACCCCAGGCTCGTCTATTGCTCCATCTCCAGCTTCGGCCAGAACGGCCCGTCGGTGGCGTACTCGGCCCACGACATCAATTTCCTGGCGTTGAGCGGGATGCTCGCCATCGGGCGGGAGGCCGGCCGGCGGCCGCTGCCTCCGGCGGCCCAGGTGGCGGACGTGGCCGGCGGCGGCTACCCGGCCCTGACCGCCATCCTCGCCGCCTACATAGCCGTGCTGCGGGAAGGAGAGGGGCGCTACATCGACATCTCCATGTTCGACTGGACCCTGCTCCTGGTGGCGCGGTACCTGATGCTCGATCCGCCGCCGCGCAGGTCGAGTCCGGAGGTCAAGCGCGAGCACGCCACCCTGGCCGGCACGGCCGCCTGCTACGATACCTACGAGGCGGCGGACGGCGGATTCGTGTCGCTGGCGGCCCTGGGGCCCAAGCAGTGGGGGCTCCTGTGCAAGGCCTTGGGGCTGGATCGGTACGCCGGCGCGGCTTTCGACCCGGACAAGACGCCACGCATCAAGGCGGCCATGCGCCGCGTCTTCAAGACTCGTCCGCGGGACGACTGGGTCGCGCTGCTCCGAAACGACTACGGCCTGTCCGTGGCACCGGTGTACGAACCCGAGGAGGTCATGGAAGACCCGCACGTGCGTTTCCGCAAGACGCTGGCACGGCGGAAGGACGCCGGTACGGTGAAGTTCACGCCGCCGTTCTGGTTCGCGGGCGCGCGCGGCCCCGGGGGAAAGACCTGCCGCGTGGGCCAACACACCGCCGCGGTGCTCAAGGAGTTGGGGTACGCGACCGCGGAGATCCGTGAGTTGCGCAGGGCCAAGGCCATCTGACACCGATACTCCGATCCGTGTGGTGGGGCGCGGGTGTGTGGCGAGGGATCGCGGTCCGCCTCGGTTGAACGCCGGTCCTTATTCAAGTAATTGTCCCGATATTGTTCCGATATCTATCTCAAGGGGCATTCCGGGCGCCGCGGCGAGGCGCCCCGCGGGAGGCATGGATGTCAGATGTTAGACCGGGTCTGGAAGGGGTGGTGGCCGGGGAGACGGCCATCTGCTCGGTCCGTCCGGAAGGCGAGTTGATCTACCGGGGCTACGACGTGCACGACCTGGCCGAGCAGGCGCGCTTTGAAGAAGTGGCTTATCTCGTGCTGTTCGGCCGGCTCCCCGACACCGCCGGGATGGATGCCTTCGATGCGGAGCTGCGCGCGGGCCGGGCGTTGCCGGCGGCCGTGGTGGAGAGCCTGAAGGGGCTCCCGCCGGATGCGGTTCCCATGGACGCCCTGCGCACCGCGGTCTCGGCGCTGGCGCTCTACGACCCGGATGCCGGCGATGATTCTCACGACGCCAACCTGAGGAAGGCGACGCGCCTCCTCGCGCGCATGGCCACGGCGGTGGCGGCGCTGCACCGGCTCTCCCAGGGCCTGGAGGCGGTGGCGCCGGACCCCGAGCTCAACCACGCGGCCAACTTCCTCTACATGCTGCGCGGCGAGCGGCCGGACGAGTTCGAGGCCAGGGTGCTGGAGGTGACGCTGATCCTCTACATGGAGCACGAGTTCAACGCCTCCACGTTCACCGCCCGGGTGATCGCTTCCACCCTGTCGGACCTCTACGGCGCGGTGGTGGGCGCCATCGCCGCCCTCAAGGGGCCGCTTCACGGCGGCGCCAACGAGAAGGCCATGGACGTGATCCTGGAGATAGGCGAGCCGTCCCGCGCCCAGGCCTGGGTGGCGGAGAGCCTGCGCCGGAAGGAGCGCGTCATGGGGTTCGGCCACCGCATCTACAAGACCGCGGACTCGCGCGTGGAGGTGGCCAAGAAGTGGGGTGCGCTGCTGGGCAAGCAGCTCGACGACACCCGCTTGAGCGACATCTGCGTCACGGTGGAGGAGGTCATGCGGCGCGAGAAGAACCTCTGCCCCAACGTGGACTTCTACGCCGCGCCGATCTACCACATGATGAAGATCCCCATCAGCCTCAACACACCCATCTTCGCCATGAGCCGGGTGGTGGGCTGGTCGGCGCACATCATCGAGCAGATGGAAAACAACCGCCTCTACCGGCCCAACTCGCGCTATGTGGGCGCCACGGGCCTCGAGTTCGAGCCCCTGGATCGACGCGGATAGAAGCCGAACGGTCTTCGATCACGCTTCCTCGACGACCTTCGCCCTGAGCCCTTCAACAAGGCTCGGGACAAGCTTCGCGGAGCGGAGTCGAAGGGCGCGGTCACGCTTGAAACGGTCGGACCGATGGCACAGACGCTAAGCACATCACAGGCGCTGGACGGCGTGAGGGTCCTGGAGCTGGCGGGCGCCGAGGGCGAGTACTGCGGCAAGCTGCTGGCGGACTTCGGCGCCGAGGTCATCAAGGTGGAGCCGCCCGGCGGCAGCCCTTCGCGGGATGAGCCGCCGTTCGCGGAGGACCGACCGGGACCGGACCGAAGCCTTCCCTTCCTTTACTTCAACGCCAACAAGAAGAGCGTGACCGCGGACCTGGACACCGAGACGGGGCGGGAGCGGGTGCGGCGCCTGGCGCGCACGGCGGATGCGGTGGTGGAGAGCGCCACGCCCGGAACCCTTCCCGCCATGGGGTTGGGGTACGCGGACCTGCGCGCGCTCAACCCGGGGCTGGTCTACGCGTCGGTCACCGCCTTCGGCCAGGTCGGCCCCTACAGCCGGTACCGTTGGTCCGGACTCACGGCGTTCGCCATGGGCGGGCTCATGTACGTGAGCGGCAAGCCGTCGGCCCCGCCGGTGAACGCGCCGGGCGCGCAGGCGTTCCTGGTGGGCTCGGCCCACGCCGCCCTGACAATCCTCGTGGCACTGTGGCATGTCCGCCGGGGCGGTCCGGGACAGCATGTCGACGTGTCGATGATGGACTGCCTGGCGGCCATGGAGAACCTGGTGTCGCGTTCCGCCTCCACGGGCGCGCACCCGCGCCGGGACGGCACACAGCACCGCTTCGCCACGCCCGGCACCATCTACCGTTGCGCCGACGGCTTCGTACACATCTTCGTCACCAATTCGCAGCCGGGGGCGTGGGGCCGCTTCGTGGACTGGCTCGGCCACCCGGAGGCGCTGGCGCGCGAGGAGTTCGGGGACCCCGTCTACCGGCGCGCGCACGTGGCCGAAGTGGACCGTGTCGTGTCCGGGATCCTGGCGCTGCTGCCCAAGGAAGAGGTCTACGAAGAACTCCAGGCGCGCCACGTCCCGTGCGCCCCGGTGAACACGCCGCTGGACTTCGTACACGACCCGCACATCCGCTCCCGCGGCTTCGTCATCGACACCGTACACCCGCGGCTCGGCGCTATGGAGTTTCCCGGTCGGGCCTACAAGACGGACTGCTGGCGCTTCCGGCACCATGCGCCGGCGGTAGGGGAGCATGACCGGGAACTGCTCGGCGGAGAGGGGCCGGTGCCTGACGATTCGCGAAGGGATAGACCGGGGAGTGTGGCCATGGCCCCGGCATCGCCGGTTGGTTCGCCGCCATTGGCTGGCATCCGCGTCGCGGACTTCACCCACATGGTCGCGGGCCCCTACGGCACCATGCAGCTCGCCTGTTTCGGCGCCGAGGTCATCAAGATCGAGTCGCGGGCGCGGCCCGACACTTGGCGCATCCGCGAGGGCAACAAGGACGTGGAGGCGTCGCTTCCCTTCGCCGACCACAACCGCAACAAGCTGTCGGTGACCGCCAACCTCAAGACCGAAGAGGGCAGGGAGGTGGCGCGCCGCATCATCGCCCGGAGCGACGTGGTCGTGGAGAACTTCAGCGTCGGAGTGATGGGCCGCCTGGGCCTTGGCTACGAGGATCTCCGGGCGTTCAAGCCCGACATCATCATGATCCGGCTGCAGGGACTCGGCACCACCGGACCGCGGAAGAACTACGTGACCTGGGGACCCAGCCTGATGCCGTTCTCCGGCATGACGTGGCTGTGGAATCATCCGGACGGCGGCGCGCCGGTGGGATCGCAGACCTCCTACCCCGATTACATCGTGTCGATTCACATGGCCTTCGTGCTCATGGCGGCGCTGCACCACCGCGCCAACACCGGCGAGGGACAGCTCATCGACATCGCCCAGGGGGAGGTCACCGCGTCGCTCATCGGCCCCGCGTTGCTGGACGCCCTGGTCAACGGGCGCGCCGCGGAACCCATGGGAAACCGGGGCCGCGCGGCAGCGCCCCACGGCTGCTACCCCTGCCGGGGCGAGGACGCGTGGTGCGCGGTCACCGTGGCCGACGATGAAGAGTGGCGACATTTTTGTGAGGCCACGGGACACCGTGCGGCGGCGCGAGACGACCGCTTCGGTACGGCGGCATCGCGTCTGGCCCACGCCGAAGCCGTGAACGAGATCGTTTCCGAGTGGACCCGGCAACGCACCGCGCGGGAGGCCATGGAGACCCTCCAGGCCCACGGCGTGACCGCCGGCATGGTGTGTGACGGCACCACGCTGGTCCACGACCCGCATCTGCGCGCCCGCGGCTCCGTGGTCGCGCACGAGCATCCGCGCCAGGGCAGGCTCACGCTGCCGGGAATCGTGACGAAGCTCTCGGAGACGCCGGGAGAGATCCGCCGCCATGCTCCGCTACTTGGCCAGGACACCCGCGCGGTCCTGAGCGGCCTGCTGGGCATGACGGACGAGCAGATCCGCGGCCTGGACGACGCGGGCGCGTTTTGACGGTCAGTGACCGGAGAAAGTTCCGGTCGGTTCCATCCGGCGGTTCGCTGCACGGACCGAGCTTGGTAGCGGAGAAAAAGTCGTGAAGGCAGGACCCGGGCACGGTGCCGCGGTGGGGCAACTCGCTGGAATCTCGCGCCGCGATGTGCCCGCGATGCTGGCGCTCGTCTTCATGGTCGTCGTCGCCTACCTTCCATCGCTCTCGGGCGGTTTCGTCTGGGATGACGTGATCTTCACCCAAGAGCCGACCCTCCAGCGGTGGTCCGGCCTTTGGAGCATCTGGCTCTCACCCTCCGACATCGGGAAAGAAGGGCATTACTGGCCCATCGTGTACACGAGCTTCTGGTTGGAGCACAAGCTGTGGGGGCTCGATCCGCTCGGCTATCACGTCGTCAACGTGCTGCTGCACGCGGTCAACACCGTGCTGGTGTGGCGCTTGCTGCGGGTGCTCCTGGTGCCGGGCGCCTGGGCCGTGGCCGCGGTGTTCGCCGTTCACCCCATGCACGTAGAGTCGGTGGCCTGGGTCATCGAACGCAAGGACCTTCTCTCGGCGTTGTTCTACCTGAGCGCGGTGCTTGTCTGGATACGCTTCACCGAAGCGCCAAACAAGGCGCGGTACGGCCTGGCCTTGGGCCTGTACGTCGCGGGTCTGCTCTCGAAGTCGATCGCGGTCACCCTGCCCGCGGCCTTGCTCCTGTGGCACTGGTGGCAGCGGGGGCGGGTGACGGCGATGGAATGGGTACGCGTCGCGCCGATGTTCGCGGCCGGCCTCGCCATCACCGCGGCCGACTTTGCGTTCTACACGTCGCGCGAACCGCTGGCGCTCGGGTACTCGCTGCTGGAACGGATTCTGATCGCGGGACGCGCGCTGTGGTTTTACGTCGGCAAGCTGCTCTGGCCCGCCGAGCTGGCGGTGATCTACCCGTTGTGGGAGGTTCGCGCCGCGGAGTTGTACGGTTGGCTCTACGTCGTCGCCGCCGCGGGCGTGGCGGCGCTCCTGTGGTTCGGCCGGCGGTGGTTCGGGCGGGGGCCCGCGGTGGGCGCCGCGTTCTTTGGGTTGACCCTCTCCCCGGTCCTCGGATTCGTGGACTACGGCTACATGCAGTTCTCCTTCGTGGCCGACCGTTTCCAGTACCTGGCCGGCATCGGGGTGATGGCGGTGCTGGCCGGGGGTGCGGCGCACGCTTCGACGCGGTTGCCGGACGGGTTCCGGTTCGCGGCCATGGCCGTCTTCGCCGCGGTGGTCGTGTCGCTCGGCACCCTGACCTGGCGCCAGGCCGGGATCTACCGCGACGGGATCACGTTCTTCAGCCACATCGTGTCGCTTAATCCCGACGCCCGTGATGCCCACCTCAATCTCGGCGCCGCGCTGTTCGAGGCGGGCCGCGTCGAGGAGGGTTACGCCGCGAGCCGCGTGGCGGTTGAACAGCGTCCCGACGCGGCCAGTGCGCGCGTCAACCTCGGCCGCGCGTTGCTGCTCAAGGGGCGTTTCGACGAGGCCGAGGAGCAGTTGTCCCGTGCCCTGGCGCTCGATCCGCGCAACAAGGACGCGGCGCAGAACATGGCGGAGCTGCGGCGCAGACAGGGCCGCTACCAGGAGGCGGTGGCGCGGTTCCGCAAGTTGCTCGCGCGGGACCGGGACAATGCTCTGGCCCACGCGGGCCTCGGCACTTCGCTCTACGGGTTGAAGCGCTACGAGGAAGCCGTGGCGTCGATGGGTCGGGCGTTGGCGTTGATGCCGCGCGCGCCCGCTCTCCACGCGCTTCACCTGCTCGCCGGACGTGCATGGCTTGCCCTCGGGCGCTTCGAGGAGGCGGAACGACACTTGTTGCGAGCGGCGCAGATCACCCCCGGCGCGGCCATGGCCCTGGTGGATATGGGGCGGCTGCGTTTCGTCCAGCGGCGCTTCGACGAGGCCGACGCCTACCTGCGGCGTGCCGTGGCCATGGACCCCGGAGACGCCGCGATCCTGCACAACGTTGCCGAAGTGCTCAGGGAACACGGGCGCTACCCGGAGTCCATCGAACGGTACCGCGCGGCCCTTGCCATCGACCCCGGGTTCGCGATGGCCCATGCCGGTCTCGGCACTTCCCTGTACGAACTCGAACGCTACGAAGAGGCCGTCGAGTCGCTGGCGCGCGCGGTGGCCCTACGCCCGCTCGCGCCGACCGTGACCGCTCGTCTCCTGTTGATGGGCAAGGCGTCCGAGCGGCTCGATCGGGCCGAGGCGGCGGTGAAGTACTTCGAGCGCGCGGTGGCGTTCGATCCTCGGAACGCCGGCGCGCTCGATCATCTTGCGATGGCGCGTTTCGGGCAAAAGCGCTACGAGGACGCGCGCGGGCTCTATCGCCGTATGCTCGAGGTCGATCCGAACAACGCGCAGGCCCATGCCAACCTGGGAGCGACGCTGTACCACTTGGGCCGGCTCCAGGATTCGCTTCGCAGCTTCGAACGCGCCCTGTCCCTGGACCCGGGGCTCGAAACGGCCCGTGCTGCCATCGAGGATTTGCGCCGGCTCCGTCCCGCGGGCGACGACCCGCTCCCCACGCGATAGCCGGGGGGGCGGCTGGATCAAGCGCGGTGCCGACTTCGGCTCGGCGTCATTCCCTGTCAATGACGGCGAATATGGAGTAGAGGAGAAGAACCATGGACTACAAGGCGATCCTGTTTGAGCGAAGGGACGGCATCGCGTACGTGACGCTGAACCGGCCGGAGGTGTTGAACGCGCGCAACCGGCAGATGCGCGAGGAACTCATCCACGCGGTGACGGCCATCCGGCAGGACCCGGAGGTTCGGGTCGTCATCGTTACCGGCGCCGGAGAGCGCTCGTTCTCGGCGGGACGGGACCTCAAGGAGGCGGCCCAGGAGAAGGTCGGGGTGGTGGCGGCGCGGCAGGCCAAGCTGGAGATCAGCGACACCGAGATGATCGCCCGGCTCAACAAGCCGGTGATCGCTGCCATCAACGGCTTCGCCTTGGGCGGCGGCTGCGAGTTGGCGCTGGCGTGCGACATCCGGGTGGCGGTGGAGGACGCCAGGCTCGGGCTGCCCGAGGTGTCCCGCGGCATGATCCCCGGGAGCGGCGGCACCCAGCGGCTTTCGCGGGTCGTGGGGCTTGGCAAGGCGCTGGAGCTGATCCTCACGGGCAGCGTCATCGACGCCCAGGAGGCCTGCCGCATCGGCCTGGTGAACAAGGTGGTGCGGCGGGACGGGCTCATGGCCGCGGCCGAGGAGTACGCCCGCGCCATCGCCACCAAGGCGCCGATCGCGGTCGTGTTCGCCAAGGAGGCGGTGCGCGAGGGCTACGAGATGACCCTGGACGAGGGCCTGCGCCTGGAGACCGACCTCTCGGCGTTGCTGCGGACCACCGAGGACATCAAGGAGGGGGCGCGAGCCTTCGTGGAGAAGCGCGCGCCGCAGTGGCGCGGGCAGTAGGCGTCCTTCGACCTAGTGTCGCGTCGGGTTAATCCGCGGCATAATATGCGGAGGATTCTTCGTTGTCGGCAAGGCGCGATGACCCGTAGGGGCGACCCGCGGTCGCCCCTACCCGCGGAAGACCCCGGGTCAAGCCCGGGGTGACGTTACACAGCAGACGGCGCAAAAGACCCGCAGATTATGCTGCGAATTAACCAGACACCACACTAGAGCGCAGGAGACAACATGGCTGAATACGGCTCCGACCTCATCGTGGACATGCTCAGGAGCCTGGGCATCAAGTACGCGGCGCTGAACCCCGGGGCGAGCTTTCGCGGCATCCACGACTCGCTGGTGAACTACACCCACAACAAGAACCCGGAGATGATCGTGTGCTGCCACGAGGAGATCGCGGTGGCCGTGGCCCACGGCTACGCCAAGGCCACGGGCGAGCCCATGGCGGCCATCGTGCACGACGTGGTGGGGCTGCAGCACGCCTCCATGGCCATCTACAACGCTTGGTGCGACAAGACGCCGGTGCTGGTGCTGGGGGGCACGGGCCCCATGGACACCACCAAGCGGCGTCCCTGGATCGACTGGATCCACACGGCGCTGGTGCAGGGCAACTTCGTGCGCGACATCGTCAAGCTGGACGACCAGCCCATGAGCCTGGGCGCGCTGTCCAACTCCATCCTGCGGGGCTACCGCGTGGCCATGACCGAGCCCAAGGGGCCGGTGTACCTGTGCTTCGACCTCGACCTGCAGGAGTCCAGGCTGCCGGAGGCCATGGCCGCGGGCATGCCGGCGCCGGACCGCTTCCGCCCGCCGGTGCCGCTCCAGGCCGAGCAGGGCGCCATCGAGGAGGCCGCGGCGTGGCTGTGCGACGCGCGGAACCCGCTCATCATCGCCGACTACCTGGGGCGGAATCCCCAGTCCATGCTCTCGCTGGTGGAACTGGCCGAAGAGCTGGGCGCCGCGGTGGTGGACCGGGGCGCGCGCCACAACTTTCCCAACACCCACCCGCTGGACCTGAGCGGCAGGGAGAAGGAGCTGGTGGCCGAGGCCGACGTGATCCTCGGGCTGGACGTCATGGACCTCTACGGCGCGCTGCACCGCCACGACGCCAAGACACAGACCTCCGCGCCCGCGTTCCAGCCCGGCTGCAAGATCGTCAACGTCACCCTGGCGGACTTCGCCATCAAGAGCTGGTCCACCGAGTTCATGGAGCTGTCGCCCGTGGACTTGCCCATCCTGGCCGACACCAAGGTGTTCGTGCCCGCGTTGACCGAGGCCGTGCGACGCCGGGGCGGCCCCGAGAAGTCCGTGAAGGAGGACCGCTGCCGGGCGCTGGAGCAGCGCCACCGGGAGATCCGCGAGGAGAGCCAGGCCATGCTGCGCAAGCGCTGGGACGAGCGCCCCATCTCGCCGCCGCGCATGTCCCAGGAAATCTGGGAGGTCATCAAGGACGAGGACTGGACACTGGTGGCGGGCTCCTTCCGCGGCTGGCCGCGGCGCCTGTGGGACTGGGAGAAGCCCAACGCGTTCCTCGGCGGCTACGGCGGCGGCGGCCTGGGCTACTCGCCCGGCGCGTCGGTGGGCGCCGCCCTGGGCCTCAAGGACAGCGGCACCGTGTGCATCGACCTGCAGCGCGACGGCGACCTGCTGTTCACCAACAGCGCGCTCTGGACCGCCGCCAGCTACAGCGTGCCGCTGCTCATGATCATGACCAACAACCGCACCTACTACAACGACGAGGAGCACCAGGAGCGGGTTGCGCTCGCGCGCAGCCGCCCGGTGGAGAACAAGGGCATCGGCATGCGCATGGAGACCCCGCCGGTGGACTTCGCCACCCTGGCCAAGTCCTTCGGCGTGTACAGCGAAGGCCCGGTGGAGGATCCCGCCGACATCCAGCCCGCGGTCCGGCGCGCGCTGGCCGTGGTGAAGGAAGAACGCAAGCCGGCGTTGGTGGACGTGATCATACAGTCGATTTGAAACGCGGAGCCGCAAGCCGTCGTTGATGTGAAAATAAAATCTTGTTCAATGATTTCGGGTAGTTATGGAATCCCGCTACACCCCAATGAGTCATTCCCGCGGAAGCGGGAATCCAGGCGGGGTGGGGCCGGGCAATGAGGTCGCCACACCCCCACCCCTGGATTCCCGCTTCCGCGGGAATGACTCATTGGAGGGGCGACGCCGCATTTCATTCCCCTTTATTGTCGGCTGCAGGCCGACATGGGTGATTCCCGCGAAAGCGGGAATCCTGGCGGGTGGCGGCGGAACGGCCGACCCCCCACCACAGGAGGATTCGTCATGGCATACGACTTCGTGATTCGCGGAGCGACCATCTGCGACGGTACGGGCAGCCCCCGTTACACGGGCGACGTGGCCATCGAGGGCGGGACCATCCGGCAGGTGGGCGGCAAGGCGGGCGCGGCCCGGCGCGAGGTGGACGGCGACGGCCTGGTGGCGGCTCCCGGCTTCATCGACGGCCACACCCACATGGACGCGCAGCTCCTGTGGGACCCCCAGGTGACCAGTTCCTGCTACCACGGCGTCACCAGCATCGTCACGGGCAACTGCGGCCTGAGCCTCGCGCCGTGCAAGCCCGAGGACCGGGACATCCTGCTCCAGACCTTCTCCCACGTCGAAGGCATGGACATCAATCTCCTGCGGCGCGCGGTGGAATGGAGCTGGACCGACATGGCGGGCTACATGGACGCGGTGGAGGCCATGCGGCCGGCCCTCAACGTCGGCATGCTCGTGGGCCACTGCCCGCTGCGCCAGTACGTCATGGGCGAGGACGCCATCAAGCGCGCCGCCACGCCGGACGAGGTCGCCGCCATGCAGGCGCTCCTGCGCGAGGCGCTCAACGCCGGTCTCCTGGGCTTCTCCACCAACCGCAACGAACGCCACTTCCGCGAGGACGGCGAGCCCTTGCCCAGCCGGCTTGCGGAATGGGACGAGTTGGAAGCCCTCGGGCAGGTGCTCACGGACCTGAACCGCGGCGTCATTCAGATGAGCTCCGCCGGCCAGAACGCCGAGCGGGTGGCGTCCCTGGCCGACTTCTCGCTGCGCACCGGCCGTCCGGTGGTGTGGAACTCCATCCTGCACCGCTGGGCCAGGCCCGACGAATGGCGCGAGCTGCTGGACGCCACGGTGAAGGGCTTCGAGCGCGGCGCGCAGGCCTGGGCCAACACCAACGTTCGGCCCTTCAACAACCGCTTCAACCTCATCGACGGCCAGGAGTTCGACGAGTTCCCCACCTGGCGCGGCCTCATGTTCAGCCCCATCGAGGAACGCCGGGCCGCCTTCCAGGACCCGGAGGTGCGCAAGAAACTCCGCTGGGAGGTGGTGGAGGACACCAGCACCTCGGCCTTCCACCGGCGCTGGGACATCGTCTACATCGTCAAGCCCGCCACCGGGAAGAACGCCCACCTCAAGGGCGCCAACGTGGCCGACTACGCCCGCTCCGTGGGCAAGGACGTCTTCGACGCGTTCATGGACCTGTGCCTGGAGGAGAACCTGGAAACCGGTTTCCAGACCGCCCACACCAACGGCGACGCCGACGCGGTCGGCGCCATCGTGTCGAACCCCTACACCGTGCTGGGCCAGTCCGACGCCGGCGCCCACGTGGCCATCGACGCGGGCTTTGGCTACTGCACCCTGCTGCTGGCCAAGTACGTGCGCGAGCGCGGCGACCTTACCCTGGAGGAGGGCGTGCGCAAGCTCACCTCCATGCAGGCCGACATCTGCGGCATCGCCGACCGCGGCCGCCTCGAGCCCGGTCTGGCCGCCGACGTGGTGGTCTTCGACCCCGCCACCGTCGCCCCCCGCGAACCCGAGCTGATGCACGACTTCCCCGGCGGCGCCGCCCGCCTGGCCCAGCACGCCGACGGCATCCGCACCGTCCTGGTCAACGGCCAGTTGGTGCTGGAGGACGGCGAGCCCACCGGGGAGCGGTCGGGGAAGGTGTTGCGGAACGGAGTGTGACCTTTACTGAGGAGGACGAAGGGGAGCGAGAAAGATGTACCGAGAGGGTTATCGGTCGCTTCTGTCGTCATCCAACTCAGCGAGTACTTCACTCAGCGGCGCGACCGGTTTCGAGGCCGGGGGTTCTTGGCAGTCCGGCTGTGCCGGTGGTGTCCACCAGCCCGCGCGCACGTCTGCCGAACTGGTTGGCGGTCGGGGGCTTGCCTCCTGGCCGCCAACCGGGTTTTGATCGTTCGTAAGCATCCCACTACTTCATCTTCAGGACCTTCTTCATGTCGTCGATGTACTTCCGGTACAGCGCGGCGCGGACGTCGATGTCCTTGCGCGCGCGCTTGGCGTCTCCCGGATCGAGGATGAGGCCGGAGTTCAGCAGGAAGTCGGTGAATTCCTTGTCGTTCATGGCCTTCAGCAACGCCGTCTCCAGGATCTTGGCGCGGTCGGCCGGGGTGCCCGGAGGGGCGGCCATGTGGCGCGAAGAGGCCAGGGTGAAGTCGTAGCCCGCATCCCTGGCGGTGGGAACGTCCGGCGCGTTCATCGAGCGCTTGCCCGCGAGGTCGAGCACGGGCCGGATTTCGTTGGTCTTCAGGTATGGCACGATCGAGGGATGATCGATGGGCTGGAGAAAGACGTCGTAGTCGCCGCGGAGCAGTCCCGGAAGGCTTTCCCCGGTGCCGCGGTATCCCGACACGACATCGAAGGGGATACCCAGCTCGGCGGCCGCGATGAAGGCGTCGAACCAGCGGCCCGCGCCGATGGACTCGACGCCCCAGGTGACGCGCTTGCCCTGCTGCAGGTCCTTCAGCGTCTTGTACTTGGAATCGTTGCGCAGCAGCAGGGCGTAGGGTTCGCCGCCCACCCGCGCCAGCCAGGTGAACTTCTCGAAATCGAAGCCGGCCTTCTTGGCGCCCCGGAGGAAAGGCACGGGCATCATGCCGCCGTACATCTGTCCGATGGTGTAGCCGTCGGGCTTGGAGCGGTAGAGGTACACCGTACCGGTGACGCCACCGGCTCCGGTGACGTTCTTGACGATGGCCTTGACGCCCTTGGGGAGATACTTCTCGATGCTTCGGGAAATGGCGCGGGAGATGGTGTCGAAGCCGCCGCCCGGCGAGAAGGTGACGATGCTGTTGATGTTCTTTTCCGGGAACACCGCGTGGGTCGGGGTGCCGAACAGCAACAAGGCCGCGAAGCCGAGCATCACGGTGCGCAATGAACGATTCATGGGCAGACCTCCGTCAGGGCGGTAACCGCCGGGTTCGCCGGCGCGGATGATGATTCCCGCACCGTTCGGAAAATCGCCATGTTTATTCGGTTGGGAGGTCCGTGTCAAGGCGAACGGCGGTCCCGTATCTTGACAATACACCGGCGATGACCCTAGAGTCGATGTGTTGAGCGCGGCCGCCCGCGCGGCGGGGCCATGTCCCGGCGCGTGACCGGAAAGCCACATCCCGTCTTGTCTCGCCGGCCGCCGGCATCCGTTTCAAACGACCAACCCAAACGAGGAGGAAATCATGGCCAAAGATGTCGAAGTCATCGATGCGGACGGACACATTACCGAGACCGACGAGCAGCTCAAGAAGTACATGGAGTCGCCGTGGGTGGACCGGACCGCGACCCTGTACCCGATCGACAACTGGGACCGTTCCATCGGCGGGACCCTGGGGACGACGGCGTGTGACGCCAAGACGTGGCTCAACGCCATGGACGAGGGCGGGCTCACCACTGCGTACCTCTATCCGACGGGGGGTCTGGGCATCGGCTGGATCCGCGAGACGGACCTGGCGGTGGCCCTGTGCAAGGCGTGGAACGACTTTGTCTCCGAGGAGTTCCAGAAGGTCAGCCCCCGGCTCAAGGGGGTGGCGCTGGTGTCGTTCCAGGACGTGCCCGAGGCGGTCAAGGAACTGCGCCGGGCGGTCACCGAGCTGGAGTTGACCGGGCTCATGCTGCCGGCCGTGGGGCTGCGGCTGCCGCTGGGGCACCAGGACTATTGGCCCATCTACGAGGAGGCCGAGAAGCTCAACTGCATGGTGGGCGTGCACGCCACCGTGCGCGGGCCGCAGTACTTCGGCGCCGACGGCTTCGACCAGTTCATCGAGGTGCACACCCTGTCCCACGCGTTCGCGCAGATGATGCAGATGACCAGCATGATCTTCCGCGGCGTCATGGACCGGTTTCCGAACCTGCGGGTGGCGTTCATGGAGGCGGGTTGCTCGTGGGCGCCCTACTGGGCCGGCCGCATGGACGAGGAGTGGGAGAAGCGCGGCGCGGCCGAGGCACCGCTCTGCAAGAAGAAGCCCAGCGAGTACGTGCGCGGCGGCAACATCTACTTCCACGCCGAGGACTACGAGCCCTTCATCGGCGAGACCGGCAAGTGGCTGAGCCCGGACGTGCTCTACTACGCGTCCGACTACCCCCACTGGGACATGGAGTTCCCGGAGAACATAGACCACCTCGGGCGCCGCGAGGACCTGTCCCCCGAGGACAAGAAATGGCTGCTGGCGGATTCCGCCAAGCGGCTGTACGGGGTGACGAGCTGATCAGACGCGCCAACACTCTGTGACGCCCGGGCCGGTCGGTGTTCCCGAACTCGCCCGTCATGTCCGCGACCCCTGGTCGTTCCCGTCACACCCCTCCGTCATTCCCCGCCGCCCCTCCGTCATTCCCGCCCCACCCCTCCGTCATTCCCGCGAAAGCGGGAATCCAGGAGGGGTGGCGGGGAAGGCGAACTTCGCACCCCTCCCTACCCCTGGATTCCCGCTTTCGCGGGAATGACGTATTCGTAACGTCTCCGCCTGGAGGGTTGTGACACAGCCTGTTCCGCGGAAATGACCATTCGGGGCGTGGGCATCCCTCCTAGAACTCGGAGACCTCCCTCAGCGGCATCTTTTTCCGCAACGCCTGCCGCAGCACGTACGTCCCCACCGCCAAGTCCTCGTCCGGGATTCCGTTGGACTGGAACAGGACCTTGCGGGGCCGGCCGGGAACGCCGTCGGAGACAATGGTCTCCAGCGGCACCACGTCGCGCCAGCGCAGGTGCCTCCTGGCGCAGGCCTGGACGAGGTCGCCGCTGTCGTTCCGGGCGGTGGCGAGGTCGTCGGTGACCACCAGGTCCATGGACTTGATGAGCCCGCCCGAGACTTCGTGCTTCACGGTCTGATTGGCGCCGATGGTGGCCACGAGGACGTTGTCCTTGAGCCGCTTGCCGTCGACGATGGGCGTGGTGGAGCTGGTGGAGATCACCAGGACGTCGGACTCGCTCTCGACCTCGTCGAGGGAACTCGCAACCCGGAACGGCGTCTTCACCACCTTGCTCATGGCCTCGATGAAGCCCCGACGACGCTCGGCGTTGCGGCCGTACACCAGCACCTGCTTCGGCCTGCAGGCCTTGACCACGGCTTCCACCTGGAACGTGCCCTGCCACCCCGGGCCGATGAGACCTAGCACGGCGGGCTTCGGAGGGGCCAGGTACTTCGCCGCCACCCCCGTGGCCGCGCCGGTGCGCAGGCTGCTGAGGTAGGCGGCGCTCATGATCACCTTGAGCGTACCGGCGCCGGCGTCGTACAGCGAGATGGTGTTGGCCTTGGCGACGTAGCTGCGCAGCGCGAGGAGGTCCGTGTCCTGGTGCCATGCGGCCATGACGTTGAGCTGCTTGGAGCTGCCCTGGAGCCTCCGGCGCGGGACGGCGCGGATCTTGCCCGCGGCCCGGTCCCGGAACATGCGGTCGAGGAGGCGGATGCAGGCGGTCATGTCCACGAGCTCGCGGGTCTGTTCGGCGCTGATGATCAAAGCCATGGGTTTCCTTTGTTACAGACGTCCGTCTTCATCATTCCCGCCCCCCAATACGTCATTCCCGCGGAAGCGGGAATCCATGGGTGGTGGTGTGTACCGTGGCGATTCCATTGCCCAGGCCCCACCCCGCCTGGATTCCCGCTTCCGCGGGAATGACGTATTGGGGGGCCTGAGTCTCTTTTCATCCCCCTGTGGGGGTATCTTCATTGTCCTTCGGGGAACACGTGCCAGCCCTTCTCGGGCAATGAAACGGTCACCGTCGCACCGCGGTCATACTCGGCGTCACCCACCGCCTTGACCGTCAGCTCCACCTCGCCCACCTGGACCTGGCAGTGAAGGGCGTCGCCCAGGTAGGTCTGGCGCAGCACCTGGCCGCGCGGGCCGGCCGCCGACTCGCCCGCCGTCATGCCGATGTGCTCGGGACGGATACCCAGGGTCACCGCCGAGCCCGGCGCGCATCCCGGCGGCACGGCGCATTCGATGGCGCCCAGGCCCGACTCCACGTGGCCGGCGTCCAGCACCTTGGCCGGGAGGAAGTTCATCTCGCCGACGAAGCGGGCGACGAACAGGTTGGGGGGCTCGGAGTAGACCTCCTTGGGCGTGGCGAGTTGCAGGATCTCGCCCTCGTTCATGACGCACACGCGGTCGCCGAGGCTCAGGGCCTCGGCCTGGTCGTGGGTGACGTAGAGGGAGGTGACGTTGACGGACTCGGCGATGCGCCGCAGCTCGTCGCGCATCTGGTCGCGCAGGCGCGCGTCGAGGTTGCTCAGGGGCTCGTCCATGAGCAGCACCTTGGGCCGGGTCACCACCGCCCGGGCCAGCGCCACGCGCTGCTGCTGCCCGCCGCTCAGGTCCGTCACCGGGCGTTCCTCCAGACCGTCCAGCCGCACCAGCCGGAGCGCTTCCCGTGCCCGGTCCCGCACTTCCGATCGCGGGATGCGCCGCTGTCCCTCGGTGAGCGGCAGGACCACGTTCTGGAACACGTTCAGGTGCGGCCACACCGCGTAGCTCTGGAACACCATGCCGATGTCGCGGCGCTCGGGCGGCACGTAGGTGCCGCCGCCGGCGCTGTCCACCAACTCGCCGTCGATCTCGATGGAACCGCCGTCCGGCCGCTCCAGGCCGGCGACGCAGCGCAGGGTGGTGGTCTTGCCGCAGCCGCTGGGCCCCAGGAGCACCATGAACTCGCCTTCGGCCACTTCCAGGTCGATGACGTCGACGGCCCGCACCGGCCCGCGGGCCGAGTCGAATATCTTTTCCAGCTTGCGAATGCTGATCATGACGGGGTTCCAACGGCCATTTGCCTCAATCCTCCGCCAGGGCGCTGCGCCGCCCGAAGATCCAGAACAGCAGCAGTAGCGGCGAGAAGAACAGGATCATCAGGGTGGTCACCACCGAGGCCTCGGTCATGCCGGCCGCGGCCCAGTAGCTCCATACCACCGCGGTGAGGGTGATGTTGCTCTCGGTGGCGAGGAACACGGCCACGGTGACCTCGCGGTAGACCAGCAGGGCGGTCCAGATCCACACGGACATGAGCGTGGGGCGCAGCAGCGGCAGCAGCACCCGCCGGCTGGCCCGCAGCATGGTGAGCCCGGACACGTAGGCGGCTTCCTCCAGTTCCTTGTGTATCTGCAAGAGCGCGCCGTTCAGGGCGCGGGTGGCGAAGGGCAGCCGGGTCACCAGGTACACCAGCGCGATGAGCCACACGGTGCCGTAGAGCGGCACGTAGTCCTTCAGCACGAAGAGCGCCACCAGCAGCGCGCCGATGGCGAAGAGCAGCTCGGGCACGGTGTGGGGCAGGAACGCGCCGAACTCCAGGGCGTAGCGCCCGCGGCTGCGGGTGCGCACCACCAGCCACGAGATGGCGAAGGCGCACACCATGACCGCCAGGGGCACCACGAACATCAGGATGAGCGTGTGCTTCATCCCGCGCCACACCAGTTCCCAGTTGACGTTGTAGAAGTTGTTGAGGGAGAGTTGCTCCCACATCTCCAGGGACGGCGGCGCCACGTAGGGCGCGAAGGCGATGAAGCCGACGAGCGCGATGGGCACGAGCTTGGAGATGAGGGCGTAGACGGCGATCATGCCCCAGGCCGCCCAGTTCCACCCGCCCAGGTCCAGCATCTTGGGGCGGTAGCCCTTGCCGGTGATCACCTGGTAGCGGTTGCCGCGCTGCAGCACGCGGCCGTACCAGGCCGTCAGCACCAGCGCCACCACGATCATGAGCACCCCCACCGCGCCGGTGATGCCGTAACGCGGCTCCATGTCCTCGGGAAACGTCAGTGTGAAGAGATAGGTGCTGAAGAGGTAGACCCGGTTGCCGAGCCCGATGACCGCGGGGATGTCGAAGGTCGCGATGCCGACGATGAAGATGTAGATGACCGCGGCGAGAATGGCGGGCCCGGCCAGGGGAAGCGTCACCCGGCGCAGAGTCGCGGTGGCGCTCATGCCCGCGGTGCGCGCCGCCTCCTCCAGCATGGGGTTCATGGCCCGGAACATCTGCGTGGTGAGGATGAACGCCAGCGGCGCGAGGTTCATCCCCTGCACGAAGCCCATGCCCATGGGAGTGGCGATGTTAACCGGGCCGTTGTCCAGCGCGAACAGGTCCACCAGCCAGCGGTTGATGAAGCCGATGCGCGGGTGGGCGATGAACGTCCAGCCCATGGCCACGAAGATGCCGGGGATCAGGAGCCCCAGCGTCATGATGACGTAGATGGCGGCCTTCCCGGGGATGGTGGTGCGCTCGGTCAGCCAGGCGATGGGAAGCCCGATGATCAATGCGAAGAATACCGTGGAGAACGCGAACCACAGCGTGTTCCATATGACGCCGTAGATCGCGGAGTCTCCGAGGACGTCGTGGTAGTTCTCCAGCGTATAGCTGGAGTGGACGGTGCCCAGGGTGCCGCTCTGGAAGCTCACCCACACGATCACCAGGATGAACACCGCCACGAGCGCCATGGGGGCCAGCGCGACGGGCAGCAGAGGGGAAACCTGGCCGTTAAAACGCGGCAGACGCAAGGCTAGGGGCCTTTCTCGGAACCGGTGCCGACAACTCGCCCCCGACCGGGTCGGTGCCCGCCCCGGACTCGATCCGAAGCCTGCCCCGACGCTGAATCGGGGCCCGGAAGACCTCGCGGCCTCCCGGGTCGCCGTTTACGTACCGGCTACTTCCCGCCGTCCTTGAGGATTTTCCGGAACTCCGCCTGGATCTTCCGGAGCTCCTTGGGGTCATGGATGTTGTTGCGCTCCACCGTGTCGATGAAGAGCCGTCCCCCGCCCGCCAGGATGTCCAGCACCGGCTTGCGCGTGTTGGCTTCGGGGTAGATGTGCAGGTCGTGGCCGCCCAGGTCCCACTGCAGCTTCTGTCCTTCCGCCGTGTGCATGAAGTTGGCGAACAGGATGCCGGCGTTGGGGTGCTGCGCGTGCTTGGGGATGCCGAAGTAGATGACGTTGACCCGCGAAATCTCCTTGATGGTCGCCTGCTTCACCGGCGCGCCCCTGCGCTCCATGCGGATGGAGTCGTCGTGGCCGCAGTCGAACACCAGCATGAGGAACTCGCCGCTGGCGACGCGGTCCATCGAGTTGCAGCCCATCAGTCCGCCGATGTGCCCGGCGAGGCGCTTGGTGTAGTCCGTCATGCGTTCGCGCCCGAGCATGTCGTCCGCGGCGAACTGGTAGAGGCCGGTGGCGTAGGGCGTGGACGCGATCTTGCCCTTGAACTTGGCCTTGAACACGTCCTCCATGCTCTGGGGAACGTCCTCGGGCTTGACCATCCGCGAGTTGTAGGAGATGCCCACCACGCGCGAGGCGATGGCCACTCCGGCGCCCTTGGGCGCGGTGCGGTTGATGTTGGCGTCCTTGGGGTTGGGCCGTTCCAGCAGCCCCTCCCAGTCCATGAGCATGAGCATGCCCTTGGCCGTGCCCTGGGACATGTGGTTGGAACTGCCCAGGAGGATGTCGCTGCTGGACGGCTGTCCGGCGGCGTGTTCCTGCAACAGCTTGGCGGTCATGCGCGGGAAGTTGGGTCCGGGGGTGAAACGGAGCTTGAGACCGGTCCCGTACCGCTTGTTCATGGCGGCAACCATCTTGCGCACCCCGGCGTCTCCGCCGAGCCGCCCGGCCGTCCACTGGATCTTGAGTTCGCCTTCCTCCTTGGCGGCTTCGATGACTTTCTGAAGCGCCGGGGATATCTTCTCTTCCGCGAAAGCGGGCAGGGTGAGGCCGAGCACGGCCAATGCCACGAGCACTCTTGCGAACATACGTCTTCCTCCGTTCCTGGGATGTTCTAGGGACCGTGCGCTTCACGGACCCGGCTGTCGTTAACGCGTGGTGTTTACGTGAATATAGGCGGCGTCGCAACCCCTGGCGTACAGGTGCTGAAACCAGCCGGCGCCGACCGCGACCTCTCGAAACGTCATCCCCGCGGAACAGGCTGTGCCAATATTCTGCTCGGACACGAAATGTCACCAACTACCCAAATCGTCATTCCCGCTTCCGAGGCTGTGTCAAAACGCTGCTTCCGGCGACTGAACGCCGATCCGTCATTCCCGCGAAAGCGGGAATCCAGGGGCAGTGGCGGGGCCGTACAGCGGCGTTTCCCCGCCTCACCTCTCCTGGATTGCCGCTTTAGCGGGAATGACGTTTCGAGGGGAGGCGCGCGTCAGTCCTTCGATCCCAATTTGCGGTCGAGGTTGAACGCCGCGCTGATGAGTCCCAGGTGGGTGAACGCCTGGGGAAAGTTGCCCAGAGCCTCGCCCCGCGGGCCGGTCTCCTCGGAGTAGAGTCCCAGGTGGTTGGCGTAGCTCAGCATCTTCTCGAAGATGAAGCGGGCATTGCCGAGCCGGCCGGCACGGGTCAGGGCCTCCACCAGCCAGAATGTGCACATGCTGAAGGTGCCTTCCTCCCCGGCGACGCCGTCGTCCGTCCGTGCCACGTCGTAGCGGTAGACCAGGCTGTCCGACACGAGACCGTGCTGGTGCGGCGGGCAGTTGATGGCCTCCAGGGTGGAGAGCATCTTGGGGTCGGTAGGGGACACGAAGAACACCAGCGGCATGAGCAGGTTGCTGGCGTCCAGCGTGTCGCTGCCGAAGGCCTGCACGAAGGCGTTCCGTTTACGGTTGAACCCTTCGGCCATGATTCGGTGGTAGATGGCGTCCCGGTTCTCGAGCCAGCGCCCGCGGTTGGCCGGGAAGGAGCGCTTCTCCGCCAGGCGCACGCCCCGGTCCAGGGCCACCCAGCACATGAGCTTGGAGTAGACGAAGTGCTGGCGCCCTCCCCGCACTTCCCAGATGCCTTCGTCGCGCTGGTCCCAATGGTCGCACACCCACTCCATCAGGCGCGAAAGGTTGGTCCACAGCTCCGAGTCGATGGGGGTGCCGTACTTGTTGAACAGGTACACCGAGTCCATCATCTCGCCGTAGATGTCGAGCTGAAGCTGGTCGGCGGCGGCGTTGCCGATGCGCACGGGAGCCGACTTCCGATAGCCTTCCCAGTGGTCGAGGGTGGACTCCGGGATGTTCTTCTCGCCGCGGATGCCGTACATGATCTGCAGCGAGCCGTCGGGCTTGAGGTCGCCGCAGCGCTCCTTGAGCCAGTCCATGAAGCGGCCCGCCTCGTAGGTGAAACCCAGCCGCATGAGGCCGTACAGGCTGAAGCTGGCGTCGCGGATCCACGTGTAACGGTAGTCCCAGTTGCGTCCGCCGCCGATGTTCTCCGGCAGGCTGCAGGTGGGTGCGGCCACGATGGCGCCGCTGGGCTCGTAGCACAGGAGCTTCAGCACCAGCGCCGAGCGGTCCACCATTTCGCGCCAGCGGCCGCTGTAGCGGGACTGACGCAACCAGTGGTGCCAGTAACGCTCGGTGTCTTCCAACAGATCGAGACAGCCTTCCACCTCCGGACAGTCGCAGTCGATGCCACGGTCGTCGACCCCCTGGAACACCGCCGCCAGCACGCTGTTCTCCCGCAGGCTGCCGCTGGCCACTACGCCGCCGTTGCCGTTCGGGCGCACGGACACGACGTTCCGGTGGCCGCTCTGGGACACCTTCAGCATGCAGCCGAGCCCGTCGCTCCGGAACACCGCGCGGTTGTCGCGCACCTCCACGGTGTGCTCCGCGCGTCCGTAGTCGAACGCCGGGGTGCATTCCAGCTTGAGCGACATGGTGCCGCGCACGACCTTGGCGATGCGGATGAGGCGCCCGTGGTAGTTCTCGTCGGCCGGTCCCGGCGGCATGAAGTCCATGACCTCGCTGACCCCTTCCTCGGTCATGAAGCGGGTGATCAGGATGTTGGTATCGGGCAGGTACAACTGCCGGCAGGTGACGTTGTCCACGTCCGGGCCGATGACGAAACGCCCGCCCTTGGCGTCGTCGAGCACGGCGCCGAAGACGCTGGGCGAGTCGAAGCGCGGGTAACAGAACCAGTCGATGGCACCGTTGTCACCCACCAGGGCGACGGTATGAAGGTCGCCGATGACGCCGTAGCTTTCGATGGGAGCGTACATGTCGCGCACAATCTATCGTATCCCAAGGGTCAATGCCACGGTCTTGCGCGCGACGCGGCCGGTCGAACCCTCCAGGAGGAGACGACAAGAATTCGTCATTCCCGCGGAATAGACTGTGTCAATGCTCCACCCGAACAGGTAACGGCACGGCCGCCCCGAGTCGTCATTGAAATGAAAACAAACAATTGCCCCAATAAATCAGCAGGTTACAAATCCAACGTCTCATCTCTCGTCATTCCCGCGAAAGCGGGAATCCAGGCGGGGTGGGGTCGGGGCGATGGAACCGCCACACCACCACCCCTGGATTCCCGCTTCCGCGGGAATGACTCATTGGGGTGTAGCGGGATTCCGCAACTACCAGAAATCATTGAACAGGATTTTATTTTCGTATCAATGACGACTCGGGGCGGCCGTGCCTCACAAGTTTGAGACAGCCTGGAAGCGGGAATCCGGGTGGGGCAGGGGCATCCCGGCGCTGTTTGGTGTGCTAAGATGCTGTCAGAGCGAAAGGTTGCACTCAAGGAGGCTGGCATGCAGTTGGGCATCATCGGTTTGGGAAGGATGGGCGGCAACATGGCGCGGCGGCTGATCAAGGCCGGGCACCAGGTGGTGGCCTTCGACCGGCACGCCGACGCGGTCCAGGGACTGGTGGCCGACGGCGCGGTGGGGAGCGGCTCGCTCACCGAGCTGGTGGCGAAGCTCGACAAGCCCAGGGCGGTGTGGATGATGGTGCCGGCGGCGGTGGTGGACCGCACCATCGAGTCCTTCGTCGAGCACCTGGAGGAGGACGACATCCTCATCGACGGCGGCAACTCGTACTACATCGACGACATCCGGCGCGCGCAGGAGCTGTCGTCCAAGGGCATCCACTACGTCGACGTGGGTACCAGCGGCGGCGTGTGGGGGCTGGATCGGGGCTACTGCCAGATGATCGGCGGCGAGCCGGATGTGGTGAAGCATCTCGATCCGATCTTCGCGGCGCTGGCGCCCAGCATCGACGAGGCGCCGCGCACTCCGGGTCGTGAGCCGGGCAAGGGCACCGCGGAGCACGGCTATCTCCACTGCGGCCCCAACGGCGCCGGACACTTCGTCAAGATGATCCACAACGGCATCGAGTACGGCATCATGGCGGCCTACGCCGAGGGGTTCAACATCCTCAAGCACGCCAACGTGGGCAAGCAGGGACACGAGGCCAGCGCGGAGCACACTCCGCTGCGGGACCCCGAGCACTACCAGTACGACTTCGACCTGGGCGAGGTGGCGGAGCTGTGGCGCCGCGGCAGCGTGGTGGCGTCGTGGCTGCTGGACCTCACCGCCAACGCGCTGCTGGAGGACCCCGGCCTGGAGCGGTTCGCCGGCCGGGTGTCCGACTCCGGCGAGGGCCGCTGGACCATCCATGCGGCGGTGGACGAGGCCGTGCCCGCCCACGTCCTCACGGCGGCCCTGTTCGAGCGCTTCAGTTCCCGCGGCGAGGCGGACTACGCCGACAAGCTGCTCTCGGCCATGCGCTTCCAGTTCGGCGGCCACGAGGAGTTGCCGCCCAAGAAGTAGCCGGGAGGCGGGCCGTGGACGTCGAGGTATTGCCGGACAGCGACGCCGTGGCGCGGCGTGCCGCCGCTTTCATCGCGGATGCCGCGCGCGCCGCGGTGAAGGCGCGCGGACGGTTCGTGTTCGCCGCCAGCGGCGGCCGGACGCCGTGGGTGATGCTGCGGGCGCTGGCGGACGAAGACTTGCCCTGGGAGGCCGTGGAGATCGTGCAGGTGGACGAGCGCGTGGCCCCGGAGGGACACGGGGACCGGAACCTGACGCACCTGCGCGAGAGCCTGGCGCCGGCGCCGATGGAGTCCGGTCAAATCCATCCCATGCCCGTCGAGGCGCCGGACCTCGATGCGGCGGCACGCGAATATGCGGGGATGCTGGAGCGGCTGACAGCGCCGTCGGGCCGCCTCGATCTCGCCCACCTGGGGCTCGGTCCGGACGGCCACACGGCGTCGCTGGTGCCGGGCGCTCCGGAGCTGGACATCCGCGAGGCAACGGTGGCCGCCACCGGCGTCTACCAGGCCCGTCGGCGCATGACTTTGACGTTCCCGGTGCTGAACAAGGCGCGGCGGATTCTCTGGGTGGTGACCGGTGCGGACAAGCGCGAGATGCTGCCGCGGCTGCGCGAGGGCGACGCCGCCATCCCCGCGGGCCGGGTAGCGCCGGATGCCGCGGTGGTGATGGCGGACCGAGCGGCGGCCGGGTAGTCGTAAGCTACGGTCGATCGTTCTCCGCCGCATCGCCAACCGGCTTGACTTGCTCTCTTGCAACCGCGATCAGCGCTTCGGCATACAACTTGTCGTCCAGGATCCCCTCCGCGGTAGCGACGGCATCCCGGAACTTGCGGGCTTTCGCCTGCGCCGTGGCGATACTGTTCAGTGCCCTTGCTCGGTACCAGTCGTCCACCAGTCTCTGGGCGATCGACACGGCGTCCTCGATGTTTCCAGCCTCTGCTTGACGCCACGCGATGTCGGAGAACGCACTCTCCCGCGAACGCTCATCCTGTATGTTGCCGGCAGCCGCCAATGCCTTGGCGAATGACTTTGCCGCAGCTTGGCCCTTTTCGGCTTTCGCCTGCGCGGCGGCGACTTCGGCAAGTGCCAAGGACCTGGAGTAAGCGTCTTCAATTTTTTCCGTCGTGGCCAGAGCTTGGCGAAAGCCTCCGGACTTCGCCTGTTCTTCGATCAGTTCTCGTAATGCACTGGACCCTTTGCCATCCGTTTGGCATTTGTTGGCTCTCGCCCGCGCCTCGGCGAATGATTTGGCGGCATTACGGGCGTTGCCGGCTTTCGACTGCACCACAGCGATGCGGGCAAACTCAGTTGCGCCAAAGTTGCACGTGTCTTCGATTCTCTCCGCCGCGATCACTGCTTTCGAAAGAGACTTGGCGGCGTCACGCAAGTTGCCGAACTTCACCTGTACCGCGGCGGTCTCCCTGAACAACGCGCTCCGGTAGAGAGCTTCAGGAATATCTTCCGCCGCTGCCAGCGCCTTGGAGAGCATTCTCTCGGCGTCACGCCGCTTGCCAAACTCCGCCTGGATTTCGGCGAGTCCGTAGAATGCGCGGCCTCGGTACAGCCTGTTCTCAAGAGCTTCTGCGGCCTTCAGTGCCCTGTGCAGCGTCTTCTCGGCATCTCGCGCTTTGCCCGCTCCTGCTTGTGCCTTGGCGATGTCGCGCAACGTCCATTGCTGGGTCTCCTCGTCATCGATCCTCTCACTGATCTGCAAGGCAAGCCCAGGCCTGGCAGCCTCCGCCCATGCCTCCGCCAACTCACTGAACGCCCAGCTTCTGCCATAGTCTTTGCTCGCCTCCGCCGCTTCCAAGGCTTTGACCAAGGACTGTTCGGCCTCGCGCAACTTGCCGGCCTTCACCAGAACTTCGGCGATCCATGAGTATATGCGGCTTCGGTCGTCGGCTTCCTTGATCCGTTCCGCTACCGCGATCGCTGGCGCCAGGGTGTCGACGGCGTCTTTCGGGGAAGACGCATCTCGTGTCGGCGTCGACACCTCTTCAACCACCGCCAACAACGCCTTGGCCGACTCCGCGTCCAGATGGCCCGTCGCTTCCCGGTCGCGCGACGTTTGCCATCTTTTGATCGCGCCCCGGGTCTTCCGGCCGAACAATCCGTCCGCTTTTCCCGGGTCGAAGCCCAACGACGCCAATGCCTTCTGAATCCGGCGACGCTCCGAACGATCGAGGCCCAAAGGCCCCTCGGCCGCCTCATGACCCGCCGGTGGAGAGGGAGCCACGGCCTGCTCCGTCCCGTCCCCTTCCCGTTGCGGAGGACCAGGGTCCGGCCGCCGGGTCGGGGCATCTTTTCCGTTCTTCTCTACCGACACCAGCACCACTTCGGCGGACCCCATCAAGTTCGCCTCCTGCACCCGCCGGTGCATGCGACGCGCCGACCGTGTCATGTGTTGATCCAGATATTCCTTGGCCTCCACCGCCGTCACCTTGCCGTCCCGGTCCGCATCGGCCTTGCCGTAAAGCGCGTCCAGCAGATGGCGCGTGAACAGTCCGTGCTTCGCCTCCTCGTCCCACGAGGCGATCTGCTCCCCGCTCGCCGCCGTCAACGACGTGACCTTGTTCCCACTCGACTGCGGCAGGCTTGCCTTCACAAACACCGGGCTTGCCGAACCCACGAGCCCGCCGCCGTGGCTCCCCCCTGAGAAGCATGCTTCCAGGAACACCTGTACGCCGCGTGCCTCTTTCAATTCCCCGAGATTTCTGTAAAGCAGATCGATGGGATAGCCGTCCTCCTCCGCAGCCTTCGGGTCCGCGTCCACCGGCAAGAGATACCCGCGCCCGTCCTTCTGGCCCGGCACTCCGTGACCCGAATAGAACACCACGACGTCCGATCCCCCCTTCGGGTTCAGGTAGCTCCACAGGTCGCTGCGCGGATCGCTGCGCGTTCCCAGAACGTCGAAAAGCCTCCTCCGAGTCGCGTCCCGCACATCGATCACGTTGTTCGGATCGAAGCCGAGGACTTCGAGCACGTACCGTTTGAAGGCCTCCGCGTCCCTGTGCGCATATTTCACGTCGGGCACGTCCCGGTGCTCGTAGTCGCCGTTGCCGATGATGACCGCTACTCCCTTCGGATTCCGCACTTCCGCCCACACCGGCACGAGAGGGGACGTCGAGACGGTCATGGCGGCGAAAAAACCGAACGTGAACCACAGGCGTCGCATCAAAGGTAGGGATCCCATTCTGCACCCCTCTGAAACACCACGGGCTGGACGGTGCCCCGCTCCCACTGCCACGGATTCCAGCGCTCTGGCCCGGCCTTTTACCACTACCTCCCGAATGGCTTCAAGACCGCGACATCAACCCAATGGAAGACCCAGCAGAGTTTCCGAGAATGCGCCGGGTCCTTTCGGGAGCGACGGTCAACCGATGTGGTGCCGGCAAGTCGGACGGACGCTACGCGTCCACCCCCTTCAGTGCCGCGATCATGTCCTCGGTGCGCGTGAGCTTGACGCGCGGGCGTCCGCTTTGCTTGCCGCGGGAGGTCTCGATCTCGTCGAGGCGCAGCCAGTCTTCGTAGGACACGTAGTCGGGTTGGCGCTGCCGCACCAGGCGTTCGGCGGCGGCCACGTCGGGGTGGGCGGGGGCCGGCAGGGCACCGGCACGAAGGTCGTCGAGCATGCGTTCGACGGTCTCGGCGGCGTCGGGCTTGTTGGTGCCGATGACGCCGCTGGGTCCGCGCTTGATCCACCCGGAGGCGTAGAGGCCCGGGACAGGGTCGCCGCCGTCTCTCGTCAGCACCCGGCCGCGGTCGTTGGGGATCACCCCCCGGCGTTCATTGAAGGGCACGTCGGGCAGCGGAACTCCCAGGTAGCCCACCGACCGGAAGACGATGTCCGCGGGAACGGTCTCGTGCTCATCGGTGGGGCGCGGCCGCAGGGAGCCGTTGTCCGCGTGGAGCTCGTTCCGCACCAGGCGGACGGCGCGCACGCGCCCGCCGCCGTCGCCGATCAGTTCGGTGGGTGACAGCAGGAAGCGGATGTGAAGGCGACGCGGCTTGCCGGTGGGCGGCTGTGCGGCGTAGCGCTGGAGGATCTCGATCTTGCGGACCAGGGCCTTGTCCGGGTGGGCATCCACGTCGGCCTGGCTGAGGGCGTCGAGCCGGGCCTCCTCGGGGAGCACTTCGACATCGGCGCCCGCCAGCTCGCCCATTTCCTGGATCTCCGGGTTGGTGAAGGCGGCCTGGGCCGGGCCGCGGCGTCCGATGAGGTAGACGTCACGGATCCGGCTCTCGCGCAGGGCCTCCAGCGCATAGTCGGCGATGTCGGTGACGGCCAGTTCCTCATGGGTGCGGCACAGGATGCGCGCCACGTCGATGGCCACGTTGCCCACGCCGATGACGGCGGCGGACTCGCCGGAGAGGTCGAAACGGCAGTCGCGGTAGTCCGGGTGGCCGTTGTACCACGCGACGAACTCGGTGGCCGCGTGGCTGCCCTGGAGGTCCTCGCCCGGAATGTCCAGGCTGCGGTCGGTCTGGGCGCCGGTGGTGAAGCAGATCTGGTGGTAGTGTTCCCTGAGGTCGTCGAGGCCCAGGTCGCGGCCGTAGCGCACGTTGCCGTAGAAGCGGAACCGGGGGTCACGGGCATTCCGGTCGTAGACCCGCACCACCGACTTGATCTTCTGGTGGTCCGGCGCCACGCCTCCCCGCACGAGCCCGAACGGCGTTGCCAGCTCGTCGAACATGTCGATCTCCACGTGCAGGCTCTTCTCGCGAAAGAACCGTTCGACCACGTAGAAACCCGCCGGCCCCGAACCGATGATGGCTACTCGCAGAGGATTGTCGTCGGTCCCGGCTTCAGGCATGTGAGAGTCCCCTCCGATGGCTCGCCCATGAGATGGGGATGGAGATGCGTTGCGTCATGACAAGATGTACCGGCTATTATTCTACGCGATGCCGCGCGTGGTTGCCAGTATTCGTCACGGGGCGGCTTCGCCTTGATGGCCCACGGTTTTCATGCTACCCAAATGCCAATCCTCAACGGGTTTCCACCCCAGCCAGGGTGGGTGTCCCGCTCGCCAACGGCAACCTCCGGAAATTCCGTCCGTGCCCGGATTCGGGCGTCGCCTCGCCCCGCGCGAGCATGCATCGGGGAGCGCGTTGATGCGTATCATCTTGTTGGGCCCGCCGGGAGCGGGCAAGGGGACGCAAGCCGCGTCCATCGCGACGGCATTCGGGATTCCGCAGATTTCCACCGGCGACATGCTGCGAGCGGCGGTCAAGGAAGGCTCGGCGCTGGGCTTGCGCGTCAAGGCGGTGATGGAGGCGGGCACGCTGGTGTCCGACGACGTCATCGTGGAGCTCATCAAGGAACGGATACAGGCGCCGGATTGCCGTGACGGCTTTCTCTTCGACGGTTTCCCACGGACGCTGGCCCAGGCCCGGGCGCTGAACGACAACGATATCCCGGTCACCCACGTGGTGGAGATCGACACGCCCGCGGAGGAGGTGATCGCGCGGCTCGGCGGGCGGCGCGTGCATCCACCATCGGGACGGGTCTATCACGTGAGCTTCAATCCGCCCAAGACGGAGGGCAAGGACGACCTCACCGGCGAGGATCTCGTGCAACGGGACGACGACAAGGAAGAGACGGTGCGCCGCCGGCTGGAGGTGTACGGCGAACAGACGGCGCCGCTGGTGGAATACTACACCTGCTGGCGCGCCCGGGAGGGCGCGACCGCGCCCCGCTACATCAAGGTGTCGGGGGTGGGTCCGGTGGCGGACGTGGAGCAGGCGATCCTGGCGCAACTGAAGGAGGAGGGGTTGTGAGCGTGCATCCGCGCGTGACCGTCGACGATTTCGACGCGGTGCTCTTCGATCTCGACGGCGTGCTGACCTCGACGGCGCGCGTCCACTCCGTGTGCTGGAAGCGGATGTTCGACGCCTTTCTCGAACGTCGCGCCGCGGACACGGGCACGGCGTTGGTTCCCTTCGACATGGACGGCGACTACAAGCAGTACGTGGACGGGAAGCCGCGCTATGACGGGGTCCGGAGCTTTCTCGTATCCCGCGGCATCGAGCTGCCGTATGGCGATCCCGAGGATCCTCCGGGCAAGCTGACCGCTTGCGGCCTGGGCAACCGCAAGGACCGCCTGTTCAACGAGGTGCTGCGTGAAGAGGGGGCGGAGGCGTTCGAGGGGACGATCCGCTGGGTCCGTCATCTCCGCGCCTGCGGCATGAAGACGGCGGTGGTGTCGTCGAGCAAGAACTGCAAGACGATCATGGAGGTTGCCGTCATCGAGGACCTGTTCGATACACGGGTCGACGGAGAAATCGCCCAACGGCTCGGGATTCCCGGCAAGCCCGCGCCGGACACCTACCTCAAGGCGGCCGAAGAACTGGGCGTGAAGCCGCGAAGGGCGGTGGTGGTGGAGGACGCGCTCTCGGGAGTGCAGGCCGGGCGCCGGGGCGGTTTCGGGCTGGTGATCGGCGTGGACCGTCACGGCGACGCCGACGCCTTGCGCGAGAACGGCGCCGACGTCGTGGTGGCCGATCTGGCGGAGATGTTGGAGGAGTAGCGGTGCAGGGCCGCGGGTGTGGTTCCACCGGTGCGCGGGCGCGTCCACAAGCAGTGGAGCAGGCATACCGGGCGCTACCGCGGTTCCGCCAGCGCGTGGGCGCATCACTCTTCGTTCGTGAAGAACTTGTCGTAACACGCGCGAATGCGTTCGCGGCGTCTTTCGTAATCCTGCAGCAAGGCCTTGCCGGGCGACCGGCGGCCCTTTCCTTCATAGCCCAACGCCAGCGCCACGGCGCGGAGCTTGTCGGGCTCGCGTTCGAGCACGTGGGTGTCGTGGTCGCGTTCGAGCCGCAGGCGGTGTCCCAGCCGCCGCAGGAACCCGTATCCTTCCACCAGGGTGTGGTGGTCCCGCGCTCCCAGGAGCCGCAGGTCCCGCAGCGCGTCCGCCGCGCTCAGCGTGTTCTTGACGCGTAACCCGGCGTGCTCGTGCCCGTGGCGCAGTTGCAGCATCTGTACCAGGAACTCCACGTCCACCAGTCCGCCGCGTCCCGTCTTGACGTCGAAACGGGAACCGTCCTCGCGCGCCAGCTCGCGCTCCATGCGGGCGCGCAGGTGGTCGATCTCCCGCACGTCTCCCGGACGGAAGTTGTCCTGAAAGGCGAAGCGCTCGGCGATGCCCTGGGCCTCCGCCCCGAGGCCCGCGTCCCCGGCGGCGAAGCGCGCGCGGATCAGCGCCTGCCTCTCCCACAATTCGGAGCTGGTCTCGTGGTAGCGGCGGAACGCGTCGAGGGACGAGACCAGCGGACCCGAGCGCCCCGAGGGACGCAGCCGCATGTCGAGCTGATAGGCGATGCCTTCGGCGGTGGGTGAGGAGAGGCACGTGATGATCGTTTGGCCGAGCTTGACGTAGTAATCATGCGCGGACGGGAGATAACCCGGCACCTCCCCGGCTCGCGCCGCATCGGGGGCATCGTAGAGGAAGATGAGGTCGAGATCGGAGTTGTAATCGAGCTGCCCCTCGCCGAGCTTGCCCATGGCCAGCACCGCGAAGCGGCCGGGTTCCGGCGCACCGGAACGACGGTCCATCTCGCCTCCGGCAAGGGCGAGGGCGGTCTCCAGACAGGCCTCGGCCAGACCGGTCAGTTGTGTGATGGCATCGCCGAAGTCCAGCTCGCCGCCGAGGTCGTGGAGACCGAGCCTGACGAACTCCTCGACGCGGTAGCGTCTCAGGCGGTCGAGCTTGTCCTCCAGGTCGCCGGCCTCCGCCATGGCGGTGCGGAGCTCGCCCAGCATCTCTGCCCGAGTCTTCATCACGCGGGTGAGGTCCACCCGGATGAGGCTGTCCAGCAGCTCCGGGCGGTTCACGAACAGTTCCGACAAGAACCGGCTGTGCGCGAAGAGGTCGATGAGCAGGCGCGTGGTCCTTGGGTTTTCCGCCAGCAGGGAGAGGAAACCGGTGCGCGCGCCGATGCGGCGGCCGAACTCGGCCATGTGGTGCAGTGCCTGTTGCGGTTCCGCCGATCCGATGATGGTTTCCATCAGGGCGGGCATCAGGTCGCGCATGACCTTGCGGCGCTTGGGCCCGGGAGGCGTGGCGCCGCTCCCGTCACGCACTGCCAGAAGGTCTTGGTAGCCTTTGTCCGGATCGGCGAACCCGCGTTCCCGGAGCGCCTGGACGACCGCCTCCCGGCGGTCGAGGTCCAGCCAAACCCCCGCTTCCGGCCGCTCGCCGTGCGCGGCGGTTTCCTGGCGCGCGCCGTAGAAAAGCCGCTGGAAGGACCCGTGCACGGCATCGGTGTGGGCACGGTAGTCCCGCCAGAAGGCCTGTTCCTCTTCGCTGTCCCGCAGATAACCGAGCCGCCGCGCCAGCGTCCTTACCCGCGCCGCGTCGCCGGGTATTTCGTGGGTCTGTTGATGGGCGAGAATCTGGACCTTGTGCTCCACGTTCCGCAGGAAACGATAGGCCGCGCTCAAGGCCTCGCCTTCCTCCGCCGGCACGTAGCCGTGAGCGGAGAGTTCCGCCAGGGCCTCGATGGTGTTGCGTTGCCGGATGCGCGCGTCGTAGCCGCCGTTCACCAGTTGCAACGCCTGGGTGAAGAACTCCACCTCGCGAATGCCGCCGTGCCCGAGCTTGACGTTGCGCTGCGCGCCGTCGCCGCCGGCGAGCTGTTGGCGCTCGATGCGCGCCTTCATTTCACGCAGTTCCTCGACGGTGGAGAAGTCGAGGTACCGGCGGTAGACGAAGGGCCGGACCTCGTCGAGGAAGGCTTCGCCCAATTCGATGTCGCCGGCCACGGGCCGGGCCTTGATCAGCGCCGACCGCTCCCAGCACTGGCCCCAGGACTCGTAATAGAGCGACGCCGCGGCCACGGGCTGAGCGCTCGGCCCCTGGCTTCCCATGGGCCGAAGCCGCAGGTCCGTGCGGAAAACGATGCCGTCTTCGGTGACCTCGTCCATGGCGCGGGTCAGGTCTCCGGCCAGGTGGCTGAAGAACTCCGGCGGCGGCAGCGCTTGCCGCCCGGCCGGCTCGTCGGTCTCGTACAGGTAGATCAGGTCGATGTCGGAGCTGAAGTTGAGTTCCTTGCCGCCGAGCTTGCCCATGCCCAGGATGACGAAGCGGTTGCGCCGTGACGTGCCCGGCACGCGCACTCGGCCATGCCGCCGTTCGAGGTCCGCGCGGCAGAACCGGTAGGCCGTGTCGAGGGTGAAGTCCGCCAGGGTGCTCAGCTCCGCGGTGGTTTCCTCCACCGGCGCCAGGCCGGTAAGGTCGCGGGCGCCGATGCGCAGGAATTCCCTGCGCTTGTAGCGGCGCAGTCGGGCGTGCAGGTCGCGCGGAGTGTCGTCCCGGGCGAGGGCTCCGAAGTCCTCGGAATGCCGGGCGTGTGCCTTGCCCCGGGTGTGGATCGCCTCCGCGAAGGTTCGGCCCCACGCGTCCCCCGCGCGGATGAGGATGTCGCCCAGGTAGGTGCTCCCTCCCAGGAGTTGAAGCAGCGCCCGCAGCTCTCGTGGCGCGAGCTCGGAAAGCGGCCCGGGACCGCCGGCCTCCAACAGCCGGTCAAGCTGCACCCGGGCGGTTTCGGGAGAGGCCGCCCACCGTGCCAGGCGTTTCAGTCGCCGCCGTTCGGAGGGGGAGAGGAGCTTGCCGGAAATGTCGCTCATGGGACTTGGGGAATGGGGAGGTGATTTGCGCAGTATTGTCCAAGACGTTAGCGGCCGGTAACATATAACCGTGTACCAATCCGCTCGTCCTATTCGTCGTCGGCTGCGTTACGCCTCCCCGCGCGGTGCCCGCCACTGCTCGTCGTCGCGCCTTGCCGACCACGAAAGGTCCTGCGCATCCTGGTACACGATTGCATGTTACTGGTACACGATTGCATGTTACAGGCCGCTGGAAAGGAAAACGAGGAGGGATCGATGATACTCGAACCGCAAGTGACTTTCCGCGACATGGAGCCCTCTCGCGCCATTGAGCAGGCCATACGCGAGAAGGCGGCCAAGCTCGACCAGTTCTATGACCGCATCACCGGCTGCCGCGTAGTGGTCGCGGCGCCGCACCGCCACCACCAGAAGGGGCGGCTCTACAACGTGCGCATCGACCTGACGGTGCCCGGCGGGGAGTTGGTGGTGAATCGCGACAGCGGCCGGATTGCGGCGCACCACGATGTCCACGTGGCGATACGCGATGCCTTCGATGCCGCTCGCCGGCGTGTCCAGGACTACGCGCGGCGCCGGCGCGGGGAGGTGAAGACGCATACGGCGGAACCGCCGGCACGGGTCAGCAAGCTCTTCGCCGCCGAGGGCTACGGCTTCATCGAAACCAGCGACGGTCGGGAGATATACTTCCACGGGAACAGCGTCGTGGACGGTTTCGACCGCCTGACGCTGGGAACCCGCGTCCACTTCACGGAGGAGGAGGGCCAGCAGGGTCCTCAAGCGAGCACCGTGCGCATGGCCCACGGATCGGCCGCATGAGAAAGGGCCGTCCGTGGGGACGGCCCTTTTCCTGTCGTCTGGCGCTATCGGCGATGGGTCGCGCCGGCGCGGAACCGGATGGCGCTCAGTCCTGGAGGTTGAGGCCCGCCACCGAGGTGCGGAGCTTCCTCAGGGCGCGCTGCTCGATCTGGCGGATGCGTTCCCTCGTGAGCGAGAAGCGCTCGCCCAGTTCCTCGAGGGTGTAGTCCCTCACCTCGCCGATGCCGAAGCGGAAACGCAAGACGGCTTCCTCTCTCGGCGGTAGCGAGGCAAGCGCCTTCTTGACCTTGTCGCGCAAGTTGGCCTGAATCGTCTCCTCCAGGGGCTTCGGGACATGCTTGTCCTCGACGAAGTCCCCGAGACGGCTTTCCTCGTCGTCGCCCATGGGGGTTTCCAGCGAGACCGGCTCCTTCACGATCCGCATCAAACGGCGGATCTCGTCCGCGGTGAGTCCCATCTCGGTGGCGACTTCATCCGGCTGCGGTTCCCGCCCGAGCTTGCGGTGCAGTGAACGATGCGCGCGGATGAGCTTGTTCCGGGTCTCGATCATGTGCACCGGAATCCGGATGGTCGGCGCCGAGTCGATGATCCCCCGGGTGATGCTCTGCCGGATCCACCAGCCGGCATAGGTGGAGAAGCGGTAACCCAACCGGTAGTCGAACTTCTCCGCCGCACGCATGAGCCCCACGTTGCCTTCCTGAATCAGGTCGAGGAACTGCAGGCCGCGGTTGCCGTACTTCTTTGCCAGACTCACCACCAGCCGCAGGTTGGCTTCGATGAGGATCTTTTTGGCCGACGACGCCTTGTATTCCGCGGCGGCGATGCCCTTCACCTGACTCGCGATGTCGGCGGCGGAAGACCCCAGGGCCCTTTCGAGCGCGTCGATCTCGGCCGCGATCTGCTTGGCCGCGTTGCCGCGCGTATGGGTGGCCGCCTGCCGTGCCAGCTCGACCAGCTCCCGGTGCGACTCCTTCAGGCTGACACCGACGTCGTCGATCCATTCCTTGGACAGGCGTAGCCCCTTTACCGTGTCGACGATACGGGTCTGCTTCTTGGCCAGTTCAAGCACCAGTGCCCCGCGGCGCTTCTGAGAGGTTCGCTTCCGCGCCATCTCCGCCTGCATGCGTTCGCGGTCGCGCACGAGACCTCGCAGCACCGTGACGCCCTTGAGGAACCGGCGGCGCTCGGCCGTTTCGTCGAACGCTTCCCCGTCATCGCCGGCCATGAGTACGCGGTGCAACGGAGTCTCGTTCCTCTTGACCTCTTCGGCCAGGTCCAGTACGCGCTGGACCGTATAGGGAGCCACGATGACGCTGGCGATATACTCTTCCTGCCCCTCCTCCATCTGCATCCCGAGCTGTACCTCGCGCTCCCGCGTCAACAGCGGCGTGGAGCCGATGTCGCGCAGGTAGAGGGAGACCGGATCGGTCTTGTCGTCGACTCGGTCATTGTCCACGGGTACCTGGCTCGGCGAGGATTCCTCGGAAAAGTTCGCGGGCTGCTCTTCGTCTTCAACTTCCCCGATGGCGATATCGTCAAGCTCGTCGATCGAGTCGTCCATCGCATCCTCGGTGTCTTCGATGTTCAAGGCTCTCTCCATCATTTTGGCTTCCACAAATTCCGTTACGCCGCCGCCGGAAGGGCCAAGCTCCTTCCGGCCGACAGGCACACCAACGATCCGCAGGTTAAAAATATCCGCCGCCCTCGCGACGACATCGACGTTCGTTCAACGTCATCGAAGGATCGGCGGATCCGGCACGCTTCTGAAGTGATTTGTTGAGACAGTCCCTGTGGACCACCAGGACCGGGCAATACGACCAAATACGATGCGACCAGGTACTCGTCCTTGAGGAAAGCCAGCAACAACCTACGGTATCACTGAAAATAACCCTTGTCAAGCACCAAGTTAGCCCCGACGGCCCCGGGCGGGCCGCGTCCTACTTGTCGTCGCGCAGGCCGTATTTTCGCAGCTTGTAACGGAGGGCGCGTTCACTGATGCCGAGGTTTTCGGCGGCTTTGGTCTGGATGCCGCCGGCGACCTCCAATGCCTCGACGATCATGCGCCGTTCCATGCCTTCGACCACGGCGGAGAGGTTGGTCTGGTCGCCGACGCTGGAGCGCGTTTCCTTGATCGTCAGCGGGATCTCGCCGATTCCGATGACGTCGTCGCGGGTGAGCACGGTGGCGCGTTCCACCAGATTCTCGAGCTCGCGCACGTTGCCGGGATAGTCGTAGCGCAGCAGCGCGTCGCGCGCCTCGCGGGAAAAGCCCTGTATCGACTTGCCGTTCTTGTCGGCGAACTTGCGGAGGAAGTGGTCGATGAGGGCGGCGATGTCCTGACGGCGCTCGCGCAACGGCGGCAGGATGATCGTGACCACGTTGAGCCGGTAGTAGAGGTCCTCGCGAAAGCTGCCCTGGCGCATGAGTTGTTCGAGATCCCGGTGAGTCGCGGTGATGATGCGCACGTCGCTGGTGATGGCGTGGTTGGAGCCCACGCGCTCGAATTCGCGTTCCTGCAGGACGCGCAGCAGCTTGGCCTGGAGATGGGCAGGCAGATCGCCGATCTCGTCGAGAAACAGAGTTCCCTTGTCGGCGACCTCGAAACGGCCCTTGCGCGTGGCGAAGGCACCGGTGAAGGCGCCCTTCTCGTGCCCGAACAGTTCCGATTCAAGCAGGGTTTCCGGCAGGGCGGCGCAGTTCACCTTGACCAGGGGCCCGTTCCTGCGGGCGCTGGCGTAGTGGATCGCCTTGGCGATGAGTTCCTTGCCCGTGCCGCTCTCGCCGCGCAGGAGGACCGTGGCGTCGCTCGGCGCCACGCGCCGCACCAGGTCCAGCACCTCCTGCATCTGGCCGCTTTCGCCGATGACGCCCTCGATGCGGTGCCGTTCCTGCAGGGCCTCGCGCAGCTCGGTGTTTTCCCGCAGTAGCTGGTGGCTGCGCTTGACGCGCTCGATGCGGAGCCGCAGCTCCTCCAGGTTGAGAGGTTTGGTCAGGTAATCGGTGGCCCCTTCCTTCATGGCGGACACGGCGGTCTCGATGCTGCCGTACGCGGTCATGATGATCACCGCCACCTCGGGATCCAACGCCCGGCATTGCTTGAGAAGGTCGAGGCCGGACATCTCGGGCATGCGCTGGTCCGTCAGCACCAGGTCGAAAGGCTCCCGGCGGAACCGCTCCAGCGCTTCGGTGGCGCTCCCCATGAGCGCCACCTCGAAGCCGACCTTGCCGAGAAAGCCCCCAACGAACTCGAGCTGCGTGCGCTCGTCGTCCACGACCATGATGTGGAAACGGTCGCCGTGGGGCACGCTGCGCCGGCGCGCCGGCCGTGCCGCAAAGTCTTCCCGATATGCTCGTTCGGTCATGTCTGCATTCGTCGCCTGAGCCCGCCGGTCGCCACTCGCCGCGCGCCCGCTCCGGAGCATGCTCTCAGGTCAGTGTGTGATCGAGCGGGAGCACGACGTCGAACCGTGTGCCGCTGCCCGTATGACTGGTCACTTCGATGGTTCCGCCGTGGCTCTCCACGATCCTCCGGGCAATCGCCAGCCCAAGTCCGGATCCCTCGGATTTCGTGGTGAAGTAGGGCTCGAAGATGCGTGTCAGGTTCTCCGGCGCGATACCCGTGCCCGTGTCGCTGACCGAGAGCCGCATCCGGCCGGCGTGCGTCGACGTCTCGATGGTCAGCTTGCCTCCCTCGGGCATGGCCTGGAGGCCGTTGAGAATGAGGTTCAGGAGTACCTGCTTGAGATAGTCCGGGTCGGCCTTCACCACCGGCCGCGGGCCATGGTGCACCACGGCGGTCTCCACGCCGGAGGAATCGGCATCGCTTTCCGTCAGTGTCGTGAGGTCCTTCAGCAACTGGTCGACCTTCACCAGGTCCGGCTTGATGTTCAACGGCCGCGCCAGCGTCAGGAACTCTTCGACGATGGAATTGAGGCGGTGCACCTCGGCGCGCATCAACTCGATGAAGTGGCTGTATTCGCCCTCGTCCTGCGTCGGCTGGAACTCCCCCTTGAGGCGCTGCAGGCCCATGGAGATGGCGTTGAGCGGGTTGCGCACCTCGTGGGCCACCGTGGCCGCCAGGTTGCCCATCATGGACAGGTGCTCGCGCCGGTCCACTTCCGCTTCCAGCGCCTTGATCTCCTGCATGTGGAAACGCTGGTTGTAGAGAATCGCCGCGAACCCGAGCATGCCGAGACCGAGGATGCCGCACCCCAGCCCCACCATGGACCAGAGGCTCTGCCACCACGCCGTGTCCACCGCGTCCATGGACACGCCGATGCGGAGGAACCCCATTGGATCGCCATCCAGACGCATGGGCTTCACCAGTTCGTACCGTCTCCCGCCGCCGTCCGTCTCCACGATCCGATGGGCGGAGCGGTCGGTGATGCGCGCCCGTGCGCTCAGGTCGTCCACCATCCGCGTGCCGGTGAGCCCCGGATCGGTATGGGCAAGCACGGTGAAGTCGTTGTCCAGGAGCGTCAGGTGGTGGATGCCTTCCTGCCGCCCCAGGTCCTGAATCTGGCGCTGCACGCCGATCTCGCGCTGCAGCTTCAGCATGTAGGCGGCGTCGGCGTGAATGGCGATGAATCCCGGGAAGCTGCGGGCTTCCAGCGCGACGCCGAAGACGCTGTCCTCCCAGAACTTGTGCTGCGGGAGCGTGGGCGCCTGTCCCCGCGGTTGGGACCAGAGCCGGCCCCAGATGTGCACCGTGGATTCCTGGCCGGACCATCGTTCGCGAAACTCCGCCAGCAGGCTGTCGACGTCGAGGGCAACGGTCCCGGTGTGCGTCACCCATGGCCGCCCCTGAAGGTCCAGGAGTTCAACCTTGTGCAGATGGTTGAGGGCGCTGATGCGCTGTACCAGCGGCGCGGGGGCGTTGGCGGTGAGTAGCCGGTCGATGAGCCGCGCGTTGTCCAACAGCCGCTGCCGTACCAGCTCCTCGATCAGCGCGTTTCCCTTGATGGATTTCTTGGCGCTGGTTTCCATGGTGCGGGTAAGCGCCAGCGCCTTGACCTCGACCTGCCGCACCAACTCTTCCTCGAGCCAGCGGCTCTCGTAGAACACGTAGAGCGAGAAGAGCCCCACCAACAGCAGGACCGAGGCGAGGAAGTACGGGACCAGCGAAGTGCGTTTCATCGTTTCATGTCATTGGGCGACGGGTTCCAGGTGGCGCCGTCGGTTCGCGCGCACAGAATTTCATTATACAAACGGCCGGGAAGTTGGCAACAGGCCCGGCGTCCCGCGCCGGACCCTGCCACGACAAGGGCCGACGGGACTGCTTTCGTCCCATCGGCCTCCAGTCTTCCAAGCCTGCCCCGGCGTTCCGGCGTTGCGCCGGAGCGCGTCCGCCGCCGCACCGGCGTCAGCCCCTGGCGACAAAGAACCTCTTGGCGTCGCCGCGTTGCACGAGGAACAGCGCGTTGCCCCCCTTGTCGAGCTTCTCCAGGGCCTTCTTGTATGCCTCCAGGTTGGGGATGGCCGTCCGGTTCATCTCCAGGATCACGTCCCCTCGGCGCAACCCGGCCTGGTCCGCGGGACTGCCCGGCTTGACGCCGGTTACCAGCACGCCCGCGGCGCGCTTGAGGGAGTATCGCTTGGCTACGCCGTCGGTCACCTCGAGGACCGTCAGTCCCAGGTCGGAGCCCTGTTCCACGGACGCCACGGCATTCTCGTCCACCAACTCGCCGATCTCCACCCGGAGCGTCCGCTCGTCGCGGTCACGCAGCACCTTCACGTCCACGGCCTTGCCCACCGGGGTCCGGGCGACGATCATGGGCAGGTCCCCCGATTCCCTGACCGCTTTCCGGTCGAACTCCACGATGACGTCACCCGCCCTGAAGCCGGCCTTGTGCGCGGGCGTGTCCGGCAGGACTTCGGCCACCAGCGCGCCGCGCGCTTCACCGATCCCCAACGATTCCGCCAGGAGCGGCGTCACCTTCTGCAGCGAGACGCCCAGCCAGCCGCGCGTGACCCGGCCGTCGTTCCGGAGCTGCGGCAACACCTCCTTCACCAGGTTGATGGGGATGGCGAAGCCGATGCCCACGTTGCCCCCGCCACGGCTGTAGATGGCGGTGTTGATGCCCACCACCTCGCCGTGATGGTTGATGAGGGGGCCGCCGGAGTTGCCCGGGTTGATGGAGGCGTCGGTCTGGATGAAGTTGTCGTAGGGTCCCGCGCCGATGCGGCGTCCCTTGGCGCTGACGATCCCGGACGTCACCGTGCGGTCGAGCCCGAACGGGTTGCCGATGGCGAGCACGCTCTCGCCGATCTCCAGACTGTCGGAATCCCCCAACGGCACCGTCGGCAGCTTGTAGCCGGGATTGATGCGGATCAAGGCGATGTCGGTCTTTTCGTCCGTGCCGATGATCTCCCCCTCGAACTCGTTGTCGTCGGAGAGGGTGACGGCAATAGTCATGTTTTCCCGGCCGCTTACCACGTGGTGGTTGGTCAGGATCAGGCCTTTTCCGTCGATGATCACGCCGGAACCGAAGGAGCGGCTTCTCCTCGGCCGGGAAGGGGCCTCGGGCATCCCGAAGGGGTTGGGCATGGAGAACGGCGGCGCCTCGAAGAACTTGCGCCAGGCCTCGGGCCATTGATGGCCGAAGCGCTCGGAAAGGCTGGCCGCCCGGGTATCGCCCTTGGCGGTGATGTTGACCACCGCCGGGCTCACCCGCTTGACCAGGTTGACGATGGTGTTCGCGGGCCGCGGTTCCGTCCCCGCGGGCTGGGTCGATGCGTTGAGAGGCGGACGGCTGAAGCCGCCGGCCAGGGCGATCACGGCGAGCAACACCGCGCACACGCCCAACGCCTTGACGAATGTGGAACGAGACGGTTTACGGAGCATTGAGCTACCTCCTTCGGAAAATGGTGCCGTACAAGGACGCATTTTCCGTGCCAACGGCGGTAGTGAGGGAAAGGTGGCGTGTTTCCAGGGGATTGGCGGGTTTCCGCCACGTCGCGCCATGCCGGCGGTCGACTATTCCGTCGAAGGTGCGGAACGCTGCGTCGAAGGGCGCGCCCTTCGACGCGGCTTCGCTCCCGCGGTCCTGAGCTTGACGAAGGGCCCAGGACGAACGGAACCGTCATTCGACCTCGTAGATGGACTCGATCTCTACCGGGATCCCGTTGGGGAGCGTCGCCATGCCCACCGCGGAGCGGGCGTGCTTGCCGATGCTCTCGCCGAACACTTCCACCATCAGGTCCGAGAAGCCGTTGATCACCTGCGGGGTCTTGTGGAATTCGGGATCGGCGTTGACCATGCCCAGCACCTTGACGATGCGGCGCACCCGGTCGAGGCTGCCGAGCTCCGCCCGGAGCGTGACCAGGGTGTTGAGCGCCGTTTGGCGTGCCGCCTCGTAGCCCTGTTCCACGGTCAGGTCGCGTCCGAGCTTGCCGTGGAAGATGGCCTTGCGGTCGTTCCCCAGGGGACCGTGCCCGGCGAGATACAAGAGCGGCCCCGTCCGCACCGCGCTGACGTAGTTGGCCATGGGCCGCGGAGTGGGCGGCAGGCTCAGGTTCAGTTCCTTCAGACGTTCTTCGGCACTCATTTCGACCTCCGTGAAAACCGTGCGTTGCCTGTCCGGGACTCTACAGGCCCCTGAACCAGACGTTGTCGGGGTCCAGACTCAGGAGCGCTGGCGTGATGTCCCGGATCGTGGCGGTGCCGGTCATGATCATCACGCGCTTCAGTTCATCGGTGAGTATCGTCAGCACCCGCGCCACCCCTTCGGGGCCGGCGGCGCCGAGGCCCCAGCAGATGGGCCGTCCCAGGAGCACGGCCTTGGCGCCCAGGGCCAGCGCCTTGGCGATGTCGCCGCCCCGGCGTGCGCCGCTGTCGAGCAACACCGGCACGCGCCCGGCGGCCGCGTCCACCACCTCCGGCAGCACCTCGATGGCGGCGCGGTTGAAATCGAGGATGCGGCCGCCGTGGTTCGACACCACCAGGCAGTCGGCGCCGGCGTCGATGGCGATGCGCGCGTCGTCCGGGTTCATGATCCCCTTCACCACCACGGGAACCGACACCTCGTTCTTGAGCCAGGCGACGTCGTCCGGGGAGGACAGGTGAACCGTGCGCGGCTTGCCGTCCGACGACAGCGGCACCCGGTCTCCCAGCTTGGTGGGTTGCAGCGTGTCCATGGTGAGTCCGACCGCGGCGTAACCGATCTCGTCCGCGCGCCGCACGGCGCTCAACACCTTGTCCCGTCCCTTGCTGAGGTAAGCCATGTACACCAGCGGCGTGGAGATTCCCTCCGCCCACTGGTCCACCGTGGACTGGGTTGCGCCGCTGATGAACACCATGGTGCCGAACAGGTCGCCTCCCTCCGCCACCTCGTGCTCGCCGTTCTTGCGCACCAGCCGGAAGCTCCCCACCGGGCCGATCATCGCGGGAGAGGGCAGCCTGTGCCCGAACAGCTCGACGGAGGTGTCGGGATCGGTGACGTCGTGGAAGATGCGCTGGCGGAACAGCAGGCGGTCCAGCGCGGTGCGGTTGCGCTTGAGCGTGGAGTGGCTCTCCGCCGCGCCCATGACGTGCTCGATGGCCTCGGGCTTGACCCGCGCGTGAAAGAGTTGCCGCAACTCGTCCAGGCTCAGGTTCTCCAGTGGCTTCTGTTCGATCTGTTGAACGCTCATGTGTACCCCCAAGGGATGGATTCGTACTCGCGGGATTCAAATCCTAGTCGGTAAATCATGAATCATCAATCACCCGGAACTGGAGCAGCAGAGTCCGCTGGAGCGGCAGGAAGTTGTCGTCGGAGACCATGTAGAGCAACATGCGTCCCGCCCGGTCGCGCCGCAGAGCGAGGCCCTCGAAGTTGTCCACCGACAACGGGCGCTTGAGGTCGGCCATCACTTCCCCGCGTACCCGCGTCCCCGGCTTCCGCCGGGCTTGCCGCAGGCGTTCCCCCGACAGACGCACGACGCGCACGCGCATGCGCAACAGGTCGAAGCTGCGTTCGAGCAGCAGCACGTCGCCGCCGGGTGTTGCCGCAACGTCGGTGGGGCTGTAGCCGTCGGCGGGGATGTAGGCGAACTCGTGGGTCATGCGGGCCTTCATGAACCAGCCCTTGAGGCTGCCGTCGGGATTGCCGTGCTTCTCGGTGATCCCCAGAAGGGTGCCGTCGGAGAGCACGGTGATGCCTTCGAGTCCGCCGTTCACGGGCGCGTGCCGCAGGCCCCGTGGAGTCGCGACCGGCTCGGGATGCGCGCTCAGTCGCGCGGGATAGCGCCAGATCCGGTGCTTCCCCTCGAAAGACACCAGGAACGCGCCCCGGGAATCTCGCGCGAGCCCTTCCGCGTCGTGCTCGTAGAGCCCTGTCCGTTTGCCCGCCGGGGTCAGCAGGGGTCCGTCACGCCACGAGCCGAACGTCGTGAGTCGGTCCTGGCGATCGTGGGTGAGAGCGGCGGTGACCCAGTAGCCGCGGTCGGAAACCGCGTGAAGCTGCTTGCCGTCCGGGCTGACGCTCAGACCGGAAAGCCCGCCGAAGCGCTTATGGTCGGACGAAAGCTCGAACCCGCGCAGGAACGCCAGCCGGCCGACCCGGGTGGCGCCGGGGTCCCCCGGTTCCAGCGTCACCGGGAGCGCCGTGACCGTAAACCGGCTCGCGAATCCATCGGCCGCGATCACGACGCCGGCGAGCGACAGCGCGAAGGCGAGGGCGCGGGCGGGCCGCGGGCAGATTGAGTGTGGACGGGGTCGCATCACGGTTCCAGGTCCGGGAGCACCGCCATCACCGCCTCGCGGAGGAACTCGCGGGTGTAGAAGTCGAGGTCCACGATGCGGCCGTTCCACACGACGATGTCGAGATCGATGGCCCGGGGGCCGTAGCGGTTCTCGCCGGGTTGGCGTCCCAGCATGGTCTCGATGGCCTTGAGGTCGGCCCGGAGCCGCTCCCGGTCCACGGCCGTTTCGACGAGCAGCGCGCCGTTGGTGAAGTCCGGCTGGTCCGCGTAGCCCACGGGGCGGGTCTGCACGAACGGCGACGCGGCCACGACCCGGTGCCGCTGGGCGATGTGCCGGCGCGCTTCCGGCACGTTGCGCTCGGGCTCGATGTTGGAGCCGACACCGATGACGGCGCGGTTCATGCGCTCTCCGGGCCGGTCCTCTCCGCCGAGCATTCGACGGACACGGAATCGGTGAAGCGGAGCGCGCCCGGCTTGGCCACGCGCACGCGTCCGCGCGCGACCCGGGGGTCGTCCATCACCAGTCCGAGCACATGGTCGCACAGCTTTTCGACGAGGAAGAAGGACGACGCCTCCACCTCCTCGATGATGCGCTTGTTGAGCCGCTTGTAGTCCACTGTCTCATCGATGGCGTCGCGCGGGAAGGCGGTGCCCGCCAGAAGCTCGAGCTCGACGTTGACGACCACGTCCTGCCGGGTGTGGCGCTCCCACTCGTTGATGCCGATGATGGTGCGCAGGCGCAGGTTCTCGATGGTGATCTTGACGGGGTTTCGATGGATCATGGCACGGCGGCGCGGGTGCGCGGTTACAGGTGCTCCCCGCCGTCGACGTAGACGCACTCGCCCGTGACGAAGGGGTTGTCGATGAGGAACAGCACCGCGGCGACCACGTTAGCCGTGTCGCCGATGCGTTTCAAGGGGAGCCCGGCGCTGCGCCGCTCCAGTTCGTCCACCACGCCGCCCGGCGGCGGCAGGATCATCCCGGGCGCCACGCCGTTCACGCGGATGGCGGGTCCGAGTTCGCGCGCGGCCATCCGGGTCAGCTCGAGGAGCGCCTTCTTGGACAGGGTATAGGCCGCGTGCCGCGGGTCGGAGGCGCGCACCCGCGTGTCGAGGATGTTGATGACCTGCCCCGCGGAGCAGCCCTCGGCGAAGGCCTGCGTCAGGAAGAAGGGCGCCCTGAAATGGATGTTGAAGTGGCGCTCGAAGAGGTCGCGCCCGGTCGCGCGCAGGGTGGCGGGTTCGAAGACGGAGGCGTTGTTGACGAGGACGTTCAAGCGCGGGAACTGCTCCCGCACGCTCGGGATGAGCGCGGCCGTCTCGTCGTGATCGTTCAGGTCGCAGCGGAACACCCGGCACCGGCGGCCCAGTCCCGTGATCTCCTTGGCCGTGCGTTGGGCGGGCTCCACCGAGGTGTGGAAGTGAAGCGCCACGTCGTAGCCGTGTTGCGCCAGCGCCAGCGCGATGGCCGCGCCGATGCGCCTGGCTCCGCCGGTGACGAGGGCGGCCCCCTTGGAGGTGGACATGAAGGCCATCATAACCGGTTCCCGGCACCCCCACCACCGCCGCGGGCGCGGAGCTTTGACAGTGCCGCTGGTCGGTGTTACCGTCCCCGGCGAACAACCTTGAGAAGACTCCGATCAATCGTGTTGGCGCCCTTCGACT
>JAJEAI010000164.1 GCA_022824205.1 Candidatus Binatia bacterium | reverse complement strand
GCTTGAGTATTTGCCCCATTACGGTATGATTGTACGCCATGGACCTGAACCTCCTCCTACGATGGGTTTTGCAATTGCCATCATAGCATGACGGAGCTCTTCAGGTCCTCCTCATTCGTATTTCTTGTGGGACAGCAGTGTGTTGATATGCAGCATTCTGATTCTAGTCGCACTGGGCATCGTTGGCTGGCGGCTATTCGTGGAATACCGATCCAACACGCGTAAGCGCGTCATTGTTGTGGAGGGTAGAGGTTTGCGGGACGACGACGGGGCGTCGCTGATTGACGCAATCCCGAGCTCAATTCCCGGTCAGCGCATTTCTCTTTTGTTGGATCTCAGGAATAGAACGGATGGTAGGGTGATTGAACCTGAGCGAGCGATATTGGAAATCGAAGCAAATCAACGTTATATCGCCCAACACCGAAAGACCATCGATAGGAGAGATCTCACCACCGTCTACGGAGGCTTGACGTCGGTTCCTTATACGTTCTTGACCGGCGTCTATCTCGATGATGAAGGACGTATCGAGACATACGATTGGGATAGAACCAGGGAAGCGTGGCGGCTGCTTGACAATGAGGACGACCACGGGACATTTGATCTTTCTGGTTTTGAGAAGGTGAACGATGTTCGTGAGGTTGTCGTGGCTCTCGGATTCTCCTACGCTGTTGAAAACGCAGATTTGGAGACCACGTTTTCATACCAAACTGTGCGCCTAACTTTGGATGGAATGTCCTCGGACGCGCATTGGTCGTCTGAGAAACAGAACCGTCTGGCGCAGCAGTTCTTGGAGGTCGTGAAGAAGCTGAGCGGACGTGGTGTCAGGAGGATTCACTTGGTGATGGCTGCTCCGAACAGCGTTGTGTTCACGTTCGGTAGACGATACGACAAACGAAATTTACCGGAAATAGTCGTGTACCAGTATGAACGTGGTCAAAGCCCAGCGTATCCGTGGGGAGTCCTTATGCCGGTCGGCGGCGTAGACAAGCCGTCAATTATCTTTAACGAAAGTGCAAAACGTAGCGGCGTGTACGCAAACTGACGTCTTTAAAGTGACGCCGGAGACGACTCAAGAACAACTCTTCACCAATGCGGCCGTCGTTTTGGTTGGGGGGGTGGGGCCTGTAGATTCTCGAGCCCAGCGGATACCGCCATGGTCTCTAAAGGCGCTTGCTCTCTCCCATCTCCGTTCGGCCCTTTACCCTTACCCCGTGACTACCCTATCGTGATGCGACAGAAGCGGTAGATTGTTGCTCCATATCGGCCGCGATGCTCTCGGCGATCCTGGCCGCCGACGTCTTCACGGACTCCCTCGCAAGGTGGGCATAGCGGGCCGTCGTCTGAACCTGCCGGTGCCCGAGCAGCTTCCCGATCATGGCCAAGCCTTCGCCAAGGGCCAGCGCCCTTGAGGCGAAGCTGTGCCGCAGGTCGTGGATACGCACGTCTTCAAGCCCGGCCCTCCTGCGAACCACCACCCACAGGGCGTTCAGGTTGGCCAGACGCCGGCCCGGTCGGCCCCCCGCAATCACCCAGGGGTTGTCCGGAAGCCGGGGGATGGTGGCCAGCACACTTCTTGCCGCCGGCGACAGCGCCACCCATCGTGCTCCCGTCTTGGCGTCCCGGAGCCTCAGCTCTCCCGCCTCTAGGTCCACGTCTTCCCACCGGAGCGTCAGTACCTCGTTGCGCCTGCACCCGGTCAGCATCAGCAGCCGCAATGCCGTCACCCCGCTCGCCGATATCCTGCCCTCGGCTTCGAGTTCGCTCAGCACTTTTCCCAATCGGCGAAACTCCTGCTCCGACAGAAACCGCTCGCAGCTTCGCTTCTCGTACTTCTTCACGAACCGGCAGGGGTTTCCTCCCTCCGGCGCCACCTCCCAGGCCTCCGCCATGGTGAACAGCCGCGAAAGGGTTTCCACTACCTGGTTCGCCATGGCTGGCGTCCCGTGGAGCCGGTAGTGCAGGGACGCTACCTGATCGCGGTTGATCGCGCCAAGGGGCAGGGAGCCGAACGCCGGCAAGAGGAACCTCTCCAGGGCATGGCGGTAGGCCGCGGCCGTGGTGGGCTTACAGCGCACGGCCACGTGCTCCCTCAGGTACCGCTCTCCCAACTCCGCCAGCGTGGGACCGTTTGCCTGCGGCGATGCGGCCAGGACCGGCTCCTGCCCGGCCTTGATACCCGAAATGAGCATCGCCGCCTTGCGCCGCGCTTGCTCCGCGGTGAGAACCCCGTGCCTCCCGATGGTCACGCGCTTCGACTTCCCTCCCGACCGCGTCTGTACCAGGTACACCTTGCTCCCCGAAGGATAGACCCTCACCCCGAAGCCCGATAGCTCCCGGTCCCAGAACACCGCCTCCCGGTCTCCCGCCGGGAGCGCTTCGACCGTCCGCCTGGAAATCGTTCCGTTGTCCAGCCTCGCCATCGTCCGTCTCCCTTTCCCTTCGCTACTCCGGCAGGATGTCCGCTCCGATGCTCTCCGCCACCCTGGCCGTCGACGTCCGCACAGAGTCCCGCGCCAGGTGTGCGTACCGGGCCGTCGTCTGCACCTTCCTGTGGCCGAGCAGTTCTCCGATCATCGGCAGGCCCTCGCCCAGCGCCAGCGCTCTCGAAGCGTAGGAGTGACGAAGATCATGAAGGCGAACTCCGTCCAGACCCGCACGCCGGCGCACCCGGTCCCACGACTCGTTGATGTTCCGCTGTCCCGTGCCGTTCTTCCTCCCCGGAAACACCCACGGGTTGCCCTCTACCCGGGAGAGCCGTGCCAGGACCTTCGCCGCCGGCGGCGGCATGGGCACCACCCGCGCTCCGGTCTTGCTGTCCACCAGCCGCATCTCTCCCGCGTCGAAGTCGAGGTCCTCCCACCGAAGCCCCAGGATCTCGTTCCGCCGGCACCCCGTCAGCACAAGCAGCCGGATCGCCGCGGCCGCGTGCGCCGACGCCAGCCGTTCGACCGGAGCCGCATCCAGCGCCTGGCCCAGCCGGTATAGCTCCTCGGGGGTCAGGAACCGCTCGTGGCGCTTCTCCACCTTGTACCGGCGCACAAAACGGCAGGGGTTCCTCCCGGGCGGCCGCCATCCCCAGTCCTCCGCCAGGTTGAACATCTTCACCAGGATGTCCACGGTGCGGTTCGCCACCGTGGGCATGCCGCTCAGTCCATACTGGAACTCCAGGATATGTTTCCGCTCCACTTCCCTCACCAGGAGCTTACCCACGGCCGGCACGATGTGCTTCTTCAGCATCAGGTGGTAGTGGGACACGGTAGCGGGCTTGCAGTGCATCTCCACATACTCCCGCCGGTAGCGGTCCGCCAGGTCTGCGACGGTGGGGTCCGGAACGGGCTCTTCCGGGAACGGAGACTCCCCCGCCTTGAGGCGCGCGATGATCCGGGCCGCCCCCTTGCGGGCCTCGTCGACGGTCAGTTCTCCGTGGCGGCCCACCGTGATGCGCTTCGAACGGCCGAAGACTCTCGTCTGCACAACATAGACCTTGGCCCCCGAAGGGTAGACCCGGACGCCGAATCCGGGCAGGGCACGGTCCCAGAACACCGCGTCCTTGTCATCGACCGCGAGACGGTCGATAATGCGTTTGGAGAGGGTGAGGTAATGACGTTCCGACATGTCACGGTCCTCCTCGAAGCCTGGAAGCGTAGAGCCTCCGGGCCTCCGGTCGGAAAGCGATGAAACGGCCGTAAGCGAATCGAAAGCGAGTAAGGTCAAATCCAGAAGATATTCAAGCGCATCAGAGGCGACAATGCAAGAGTTAAGCGAGCAGACTGTCGAGGGATAAGTAGATAAAATACAACAACTTATGGTCTCTCCGCGCACTGTCGCGCACGTGCGGCGAGCAGGTGGAACGCACGAGTGTATCTAATCGACACCAACGTCGTATCCGAACTGATGCGCCGGTCACCCGACCCGGCCGTGGAGGCATGGGTTGTAGGACACGCTGTGGAAACCCTGTTTTTCTCAGCAGTGGGAGAAGCGGAACTACGCTATGGAGCCGCCATCCTGCCGGCAGGTCGGCGTCGGGACACGCTCACATCAAACATCGAGGCCATGCTGCAAGACGCATTCGAGAATCGGATTTTGCCCTTCGACAGTGATGCGGCACGCGTCTATGCAACCATCGCCGCTGCACGTCGGCGCGCCGGGCGTCCACTTTCCCAGCCCGATGGTCAGATCGCGGCGATCGCCCATTCGCGGGGAATGACCGTGGCGACGCGCAACGTCAAGGACTTCGAGGAGATGGGCGTCGAAGTGATTAATCCTTGGCAGGATTCATGACGGTTTCGTCCACAGCACGTTCGTCCACGAGAGAACAATGGCGGGAACGAGCACGAAGCTGACGACGGCAGTCGAGGAGTACTTCGCCGACCTGCGAAGGGTCCGCGCCTCTGGCGGTGCGACCAGCGAGCGGTCGGCCTACGGCCCGCTTGCCAATCTTCTCAACGCGGTTGGCAATACCCTCAAGCCGAAGGTGTTCTGCGTCGGCGAGTTGGCCGATCAGGGCGCCGGGCATCCGGATTTCGGCCTGTTCACGGCGAAGCAGGTTCAGAAGGGCCGGCCTCGCGAGGGCCAGACGCCGGAGCGTGGGGTCGTGGAAGTCAAGCCTTCCGGCGGGGAAATGGACGCGCCCGGTGTGCGCGACCAAGTCTCACGCTATTGGGGACGGTACCGGCTGGTGCTGGTGACCAACCTGCGGGAATTCTCTCTCGTCGGCCCCGATGCGAGCGGCGGCGAGGCGACCCTGGAGTCGTTCCGCTTGGCCGCCAGCGACGACGAGTTCGCGCGCGGGCTCGAGTCGCCGCGCACGTTCGCTCACGAGGTGGGAGCCGGTCTTGGCGAATATCTCGCCCGCGTGCTGTCACACCGCGCTGCGTTGGCCGAGCCCAAGGACCTGGCATGGTTGCTCGCCTCCTATGCCCGTGACGGTCTCGCCCGTGTCGAGGCGGCGGGTGACGCACCTTCCCTTACGGCGGTCCGGTCGGCCCTGGAGGAGGCGCTCGGGGTCCGTTTCGAGGGCGACAAGGGTGATCGTTTCTTCCGCTCCACCCTCGTACAGACGCTGTTTTACGGCGTCTTCTCGGCATGGGTGCTGTGGGGACGTCAGGTGCCGGAGCCCAAGGGCAGCTTCGACTGGCGCACGGCGGTGTGGCATTTGCGTGCGCCGGTGCTGCGAGCCCTGTTCCAGCAGCTTTCAGACCCCGGCCGCTTGCAGCCGCTCGGTCTCGTCGAAGTGCTGGACTGGACCGCGGCCGCGCTGGACCGAGTGGACCGGACCGCTTTCCTCGCCCGTTTCAGCGAGGGCGAGGCCGTACCCTATTTCTACGAGCCGTTCCTGGAAGCCTTCGATCCCGCGCTGCGCAAGCAACTGGGTGTCTGGTACACGCCGACCGAGGTCGTCCGTTACATGGTCGCCCGCGTGGACAAGGCGTTGAAGGATGACTTGGGCATCCCGGCAGGGTTGGCGGCCGAGAACGTCTATGTCCTCGATCCATGTTGCGGCACCGGCGCCTATCTGGCGGAGGTACTGCGCCGGATCGCCGCCAATCTCGAAGGCCAGGGGCTCGGCGCGCTTATTGGGGCGCGGGTAAAGAAGGCCGCCACCGAGCGCGTGTTCGGATTCGAGATCATGCCCGCCCCCTTCGTCGTCGCCCACCTGCAAGTGGGCCTGACCATGCAGGACCTCGATGCGCCGCTCGCCGATGACGAAACGGAACGCGCCGGCGTGTTCCTGACCAACGCCCTGACCGGATGGGAGCCGCGCACCACGAAGCCGTTGCCCTTCCCCGAGTTGGAGGAAGAACGTGACCGCGCGGAGAGGGTGAAACGGGACACGCCGATTCTCGTGATTCTCGGGAACCCTCCGTACAACGGCTACGCCGGAATGGCTGTAGATGAGGAGCGGGCGCTTTCGGAAGCGTATCGTAAGACGAAGCGGGTCCGGCGACCCGAAGGCCAGGGTCTGAACGATCCCTATGTCCGTTTCTTCCGCATGGCGGAACGACGCATCGCGGAGAAGACGGGCCAGGGCGTAGTCTGCTTCATCTCTAACTATTCATGGCTCGACGGCTTGTCCTTTACGGGGATGCGGGAGCGCTACCTTGAGGCATTCGACGTGATTCGTATCGATTGCCTGAATGGTGACAAGTACAAGACGGGCAAGGTCACGCCGGATGGTTCGCCCGACCCGAGCATCTTCTCAACCGACAGCGACCCGGTGGGGATTCAGGTCGGCACCGCGATCGCCACGCTGGTGCGTAAAGGACAACACAAGCCGGCCCATGAAATCGGATTCCGGAATCTGTGGGCGCAAGCGAAGCCGGAGGAACTGATGGTAACGGCTGAGGCGGAGCCGGATGTGCTTTATGAAGGAATCGAGCCTGTCCTGCCACTCGGTCTTCCCTTCGCACAAACCGCCATAAGTGACGACTGGTTCAACTGGCCGGCGCTGCCGGATCTCTTCCCGGTTTCGTTTCCTGGCATCAAGACCAGCCGCGACGGGTTTCTCGTAGATGTCGATCTAGACCGGCTCAAGGCGCGGATCGGTGACTACTTCGACTCCGGTACCAGCCACGAAGAAATCGCGCGGCGGTATCCATCCGTAATGAAATCGACTGCGCGTTTCGACGCCCGTGCAGTGCGCAATGCCCTGTTGAAGCGTGGCGGGCCAAATGAGGCCGCATTCGTTCGCTTCGCCTATCGACCTTTCGACCATCGATGGCTTTATTGGGAGAAGGATACGAAGCTGCTCGATGAGAAGCGTGCCAACTACACACCGCAAGTGTTCGACGGGAACGTGTGGCTCTCTGCAGCACAGCATTTGCGGAAGGGCGCGGAAGAGCCGCAAGCGTGTTTGATACGAGACATGGCATGCTTGCATCTGATTGAGCGGACCGCCTTGATGTTTCCTGCGCGGCTGCGAGATCATGGGCTGAGCGGTGACAACCAGAATACGTGCCGTGCCAATCTATCGGGACCAGCGCAACGCTATCTCGACCGTCTCGGTGCAAGTGTTGAGGACCTGTTCCACCATGTTCTCGCGACCCTCCACCATACTGCGTACCGGGATGGTAACGCCGGGGCGCTATGCATGGAATGGCCGCGCATTCCGTTGCCGGGCTGGCCAGAAGGGGTATCCGAAGGTGCGGCGACTACACTCGCCCAATCCGCGGCACGCGGACGCGACCTCGCCGTACTACTCGATCCCGGCACTCCTGTTGCCGGTGTCACGCAAGGCCCCTTACGCCCTGAGTTTGGCGCGATTGCCGTCCCAGCTACAATCGACGGACACAGCATGGAGGGGGCGATTTCGCGGTCACCGTCGGGTGGGGACATCGCGGCCAGGGCGATGTTGTAATGCCGGGCCAAGGCCACACGGTCGAACGATCCCTTACTGCGGATGAACGTGCAGCAATGGGCAACGCTCTGGCCGCGCTCGGTGACACGACCGTTGACGTCTATCTCAATGGAAACGCTTTCTGGCGCAATGTCCCCGACGCTGTTTGGAACTACAGGCTCGGTGGTTACCAGGTGCTCAAGAAATGGCTTTCCTACCGTGAACGCGTTATCCTGGAACGAACGCTGCACGCCGAAGAAGTCCAGTATTTCACGGATACGGCAAGGCGGATCGGCGCCATACTGACGATTGTATAGGGCACCGAGCGACCTCGGCTGCGGTATCGTGATCTGCGACCTGCCTTCATACAGACTGGCCGCGACGAAGGAACCCTCACCGGAGTTTCTTGCCGGCCAAAACCATGATGAGGCGGCGCCGACTCTTGAACCCCACAGCGACTTTCGCCGTTTCGTGCCGAAGAGGCCGGTTCCGGTTTGTCGCTCTTGTAGTCGATACGCAGAAGAATGAGTGAGGCGCGATGGGAACAATAGATACAGGATTTCGAAAGCTGGACCTATTGCGTAAGCTGTCCCGTGCGGAGCAGTTATCTTTCCTCGCCGAAGGTTTCGCAATAATCTTGTCCAGCGCGACGAGTTACAGAACTGCCGCGCTCCAGTTAAAGAATTTTCCACGCGAAGCAAGTGTCTTGAACGAATTCGCTAAGGAGGAGGCAGCCAAGATTCTTATACTCATGGACGTCGTCCGTTGCCCCGACTCGCTTCTTGATCGATGTCTGCGGAAGATCTGCGGGTGGTTCTACAATCACCATGCCCGCCTGATCTATGCGAACGCACCGTCGGTGACCGGATACGATGTAGTGGGATTGCAGGAAGAGTACGTGGACTTCATGCGCCAAGCATATCGAGTCGATGGCCCGGGGGCTCCTATTGTGCCGCAATGGGAGTTGTGGGAACGAGAAGCTACTCTTTACGCGGACGTCACACGTACAATTGCTGATCCACAGCCCTTTTGGCATTCGCCTTTTCACATTTTCTCGCAGGGTTGCTTCACTTCAGACTTCGAGCCAGCCCTTGAAGTCGTCTGTGCCATGGATGCGCTTGGATATTTTACCGAGAGAGGGGTTGAAATAACGGCGAAAGTCTGGCGGGACGCATACTTTACCAAGGACCATGGATCCAGAAGGACAAAGTCTCTACGACATGATCTGCTTTTGGAGACTAACCTGGAGCACTTGTGCAATGAAGGATTGGCGAAAGAGAACGCTACGATCGATCACTTAGAGTCGATGCGGCGTTTCTGGCAGTTGCCGATGTACGACTTGGACTTGTCGCCTCTACCTGTTGATCCACAGGTTCTTCAGCAGGAGAATTCTTACTGGTAGGGCATTAGGATTGACAATCTCGGGGTGGTCGAGTGGTTCGTTTTCCATGCTCAAAGGTGCCGGGCCGACATGCCTGCTTTAACTTCGGCAGCTTGTGGTCATCGCACGGTGTTGCAGGAGCATGTAAGATGCCGGGACCGGTGCCCTTGGCATGGGCGAGCGCTTCCTTGAGTGCCCGGATCAGATCGTCCCCGAATGTGTTCATATTGTCTCCTTCCGCTTTGCTTGGAGCACGGTCGAGAACGCTGACCGCAGAGCCCTCTGGTACTTTCCTCACGGCCGATCAATCCCGCGCGAGCGATGACTGAATGCGGAGAAAATCCTGAACGATGTTAGAGACGGCGATGCGTTCGGAAACGAGATTGCCGTGCGCAATCTGGTTTCGGAGGTTGTAATGCTGCATGGTCCTTTTCCACTCGTAGCTGTCCTTCTCTACGACCAGTGTCAGACGGTTCTGAAAGCTCAAGCCCGATAGCCGGGGGTCATCTGGATTGTACAAAGTCCATGCACGACGATGCCGCCAGTCACTGTGCCTTTGCGCGTGGCGGATGGCATCCCTGCATGCTTCCTCAATTTCCGCCTCCAATTGGCCCCACGCAAGCACGAAGTACGCCTGATCGTTTATTCTCTGCTTGTGGGTGACACGGTCCCGTTCGGCGTCCCCACCGGCTGTTTCCTCGGTGTCACGCAAGGTTTCGAGATAATTGTCAACCTGTTCGTACAGAGCCGCAATGGCTTGGATGTCTTTCACTGAAGGACGCGCCCCAACCATTCACGCGTAACCGTTTCCCGGTCGCACCGCCGCTCGGCATGGGAGACTTGCCAGTTTGGCCGCTCAAAGTTCTCAGCCATATCGACGATGATGTAGCGATGACCATCGCGCTTCAGATCGACCCGGCCGTTGGCGCCGATGATCCACAGTACCCGTGGTTCAATCTTGACGATTTCGCCCGACCGGCGGAGGAGTTCGAGCGTCGGTATACGCTTTGCCGCGACGCCGTACTTGCGCATCAACTCCTCATGCATCATGATCGGTGCACCTTGGCGGGCTTCCCATCCATCGGGCAACCACTCGCCGATCGCGGCGTAGAGGCCTTGCAGACGCCCTTCCCAGTCTTTGACGCGCCGCCGTACGTGCGCCGCATCAGTCGTTTCGCTCGTCACCTCATCGAGAACCGTGCTCATCAGATCATTCCACCTTTTCTGGCCATGCACCTCCGTTCATTATGGGGACCGGAACGGGTCTTTTCAACCCGTACGTTAAAGTATTCCAAGCCATGGGCACCCAAGCGGCGCATGGGCGAGTGTTCCGCTCTAGCCAACGACGGCTGGCTGCATGCACAACACGGACAGCCGGACTAAACTGAAGTGGTGGAGGGGCGCCGTTACACCAGTCGAACGAAGAGTTCGTTGGCCAGCAGAAGTCCCTGCCGCCCAAAGCGCAGGCGTTGGTCGTCCTCGACCAGCAGACCTCCCGAGAGCCAGTCAGCAACGTCGGGAAAGGCACCCTCGGGCCTCGTCCCGAATCGCCGTTCAAACCGCAACACCGAAACCCCGCCGATCATCCGCAACCCTGTGAACAAGCATTCCGCCATGGCCTGACGCAGCTCCGGCCGCTCGCGCTCGGTCACCGCGTGGCCGGCCCCGCTCGCAAGCCGCATGTACCCGGTCGGCAAGCGCTCGTTCTGCCAGCGTTCTCCCAGCGGGTCCTCCTGCCGGCGGTGGTAGCTGTGGGCGCCGGCGCCGATGCCGAGGTAGTCGCCGCCGTCCCAGTAGTTGAGGTTGTGGCGGGACTCCAGGCCGGGGCTTGCGTAGTTGGAGATCTCGTAGCGTTCGAGCCCGGCGTCCTCCAAGGTGCCCTGGATGCGCCCGGCCATCTCGATCTCCACTTCCTCGTCGAGCGGTCGCAACAGCCCCTGCCGGTAGCGGGCGTGGAAGGGCGTGCCTTCCTCGATGGTGAGGTTGTAGGCGGACAGGTGCGGAGGTTCGTATACCAGTGCCTGTGCGAGGTCCCGGCTCACGCCGTCGACGGTCTGGCCCGGAATGCCGTAGATGAGGTCGAGGCTGAAGTTGTCGAAGCCGGCTTCGCAGATGCCGCTCAGGGCTTGGCGCGTCTCGTCGGCGCTGTGGACCCGGCCGAGGAACCGCAGCAGTTCGGGGTCGAAGGTCTGCGCGCCTATGCTTATGCGGTTCACCCCGCAACTCCGATAGTCGCGGAAGCGGCCGGCATCGACCACGCCGGGGTTGGCTTCGAGGGTGATTTCCGTGGGTTCGTCGAAGCCGAAGAGGTTCCGAGTTTGGTCCAGCACCGCGCCGATGCTGCCCCCTTGGAATGTGGAGGGGGTTCCGCCCCCGAAGAAGACCGTTTTCACCGGCCGGCTGGCCCATGCCTCCGTCTCGGAGTAGTGGCGCAACTCACGCAGCAACGCCTGCGTGTACTCCTCCTCCGGTATCCGCGCCGCGACGTGGGAGTTGAAGTCGCAGTAGGGGCACTTGCTGACGCAGTAGGGGATATGGACGTAGAGCGAGAACGGCTCCGGGTTGCGGCCGTCCGGGGTTGAGCCGAGTCGCGTCGCGCCGCGCTTGGCCGCCCCGTCGTGCGTCAAGCCCTGTCTCGTCGAACCGCTCGCGCTCAATCCGCACTCCGTCAAGCCGCGCTTCGTCGAACCGCGCTCCGTCAATCCGTGCTCCCTCAGGGCTTGATGTCCTGCAAAAACCAGTCGCTTGCCACTTCCTTCCCCAAGCCCATCTTCTCCGCCGCCTTGAGGATGCAGTGGCCCATGGCGGCGAACTGGATGCCGATGCCGATGTTGTTGAGGAAGAAGGTGATCTGGTCGGTGCTGGTGCGGCCGGTGGCGCGTCCGGCGAGGAAGTCCGAGATCTCGGGGTAGACGCTCCAGTCCCGGGGCTTTTCCTGGCGGATGCCCGGCAGGTGGTCGACGCCCGGGGGCAGGTGGTGCCGGATGCCGCCCATCTGTGTGTGGATGCCGGTGATGTCGGCCTTGTCGAAGACGGTGTCGTCGTGCTCGAACTCGCGGATGGCGTTGTAGTGCACGCCTGGCTCCAGCATGTCGCCGGTGATGATGGCGGAGGAGGTGCTGGTGGCGGTGCAGATGATGTCGCAGCCGGCGATGGCTGCGGCGACGCTGCCCGTGGGTTCCACCTCGACGCCGTCGGCGCCCATCTCCTCGGCGAAGGCCTGCCGGTGCTCGGGCCGGGGGCTGTACACCTTGACGGTCTTGATGGGGAGCACGTGGGTCAGCAGGCGGAAGTGGGCGCGCGCCTGCCCGCCGGTGCCGATGAGCCCCAGCCGGGTGGCTTCCGGCCGGCACAGCGCCTGGGCGCCCAGGGCGCTGGTGATGGCCACCCGGGTCTGCTGGATGACCCCGTCGGGCATGATGCCCATGAGTTCGCCGTTCTCCAGGCTGTACAACTGCACCAGCCCGAGAAACAGCCCCCGCCCGGCCAGCGGCAGTTTCTCCAGCCGCACCGAGCCGTTGTAGGTTTCCTCGCGCACCACGTCCGAGGTCACCCGCAGGGCCAGGGTGCCGAAACGCTCCACCGCCCCCTCCACGGACTTGAAGCTGTAGGAGGCCTCGCCCATGGTGTGGTGCGTGTAGATGTGGGTGGTGGGGCGGTTCACCGACCGCCCCTCCGGAAGATCGCGGTAGGCCGTGGCCATGGCTTCCAGGCATTCGTCGATGTTCATGGCCTGACGGACGTCGTCATTGTCGAGTATGCGTGTCATGGGTTCCTCGTGATGGCTTCCGATGCGTGATGGGATTGTTTCGTCGGCGCCGCGTTTAGGGTCTCATCCGTCGACGGACCCGGCTGCCGGCACCGTTCCGCTCGGCCCCGCCGCCGCCTCCCGGATGGCGCGCACCCGCTCCACGGTGGTGGGGTGCGACGCGTGATAGGCCGAGTACCAGGGATGCGGCGTGGGATTGCTCAGGTTGTTGACGGTCAGCGAGACCAGCGCCTCTTCGAGCGGGCGGCCGTCGTCCAGCAGGCGCACCGCGTAAGCGTCGGCCTCGTACTCGTGCCGGCGCGAAAGGTGGTTCATAACCGGCCCCAGCCAGAATGTAAACGGTCCGGAGATCAGGGAGAAGATCACCAGAGCCGTGTGGTGCGCGGGCTGTTCCAGGCCGAAGGTCCGGAACAGGGGCGGGTAGTCCAGGAGCACGCTGAGCACCCACAGTCCCGCGAGCAGGAACAGGGCGCTCAGGCCCAAGTTCTTGAGCACGTGGCGCATCTTGTAGTGGCCCATCTCGTGGGCCAGCACGGACAGGAGTTGCGTCCGGCTCAGTTGCTCCAGCAGCGTGTCGAACAGGACGATGCGCTTGGCCTTGCCCAGCCCGGTGAAATAGGCGTTGGAGTGGCCGGACCGTTTCGACCCGTCCATGGTGAAGATGCCGCTGGTGCGGAGCCCGACCCGCCCGGCCAGCGCCGCGATGGCGTCCCGCAACGCGCCGTCCGCCACCGGCTCGAAGCGGTTGAAGAGCGGCGCGATAAGGGTGGGGTAGATCACCAGCATCAGGGCCTGGAACGCGAAGATGAAAACGAAGACGTACACCCACCACCAGGTCCCGGTAGCCTTCATGAGCCACAGCACACCATAGAGGAACGGCGCCCCCAGCACCACGGCCAGCACGATCCCCTTGAGCCGGTCGGTGACGAAGGTGCGCGGGTCGGTCTTGTTGAATCCGAAGCGTTCTTCGAGCACGAAGGTGGCGTAGATTCTGAGCGGCAGCGACAGGAGCGCGAAGAGCCCGCCCACGCCCAGGCAGAAGAGGATGCCGGAGGCCTCGGCCACGGGAACGAGCGCCCCCACTCGTCCCGTCAGCCGGTCCAGCCACGGCAACACGCCACCGAACAGGACCACCAGCGTCAGCACCGCGCCACAGGCTCCCGACCAGCGCGCGAAGCGCCCGTGGGCCTCCGCGTAACCTACTGATTTTTCGTAGGTTTTATCGTTGACCCGGCCGGCGAAGACATCCGGCAGCCGGCCCTCGCGCCACTCCTGTCGCAGGTGCCGTATGTTGGCTTCGTTGAGCAGTGACTCGATGGCCAACTCCGTCAGGAGGAAGGCCAGAAACAGTCCGGCGATGAACGTTTCCATGGGAAATTGCGTAAGGCCGGGCGCTGTGCTTTGATGGTTTTCCCTGGCGGCCGGTCCCGTGGATTCAATGGTATAAGGGACAGGACACCGAGGCAACGCTTTGGCCCGCCGCGCCCGGTGGCGGAGCCTTGGAGGTCCCCATGCTGACGAACAAGGTAAGCGAGATCATGACCACCGCGGTGATCACCGCCGAGCCTTCGAGCACCATCCGCGAGGTGACGCAGCTCATGGTGGACCGCAGGGTGGGGCGGGTCGTCATCATGGAGAACGACGAAGCCGCCGGCATTTTCACCGAGCAGGACGTCCTGCGACGGGTGATGAACCGGGTCCTCGACGTGCACAAGACGCCGGTGCGCCGGGTCATGACCACCCCGATCCAGGGAGTGCCCCAGGGCACGACCATCGTCGCCGTGCTGGGCCGGATGTACAAGGGGCGCTACCGCCACCTGCTGGTCTACGGCGACGACAAGCGCATGGTCGGGCTGGTGTCCATGCGGCGCATCCTCAACCTGGTGGTGGAGTTGGGCGCCGACGTGCAGGACACCCGCACCGTGGGCGAGATCGTATCCGGCGCGGTGCCCACGGTGACGGCGGACACGCCCGTGACCGTGGTCATCGACAAGCTGGTGCACGAGCATCAGGGCAGCGTCGTGGTGCTGGTGGACGACAGGATCGGCGGCATCTTCACCGAGCGCGACGTGCTCAAGCGGGTGGCGCTGGAGGACCGGGACATGGGGCAGGTGCCGGTGGCCGAGGTGATGACCGCCGACCCGCTGGTGGTGTCCGGGTCGGCGCCGGTGAAGGAGGTGCTGGCGACCATGCGCGAGAACGGGTTCCGGCACGTGCCCGTGGCCGGCGACGGCGGCGACCTGACGGGGATCGTCTCCATGGCCGACGTGCTGCAATACGCCACGGCCCTGGACATCGACGACGCTGTGCGCAAGGCGTGGAAGGAGATCGAGGAATTCTGGGAATCCGAGGAAAACTACACGCCGGGATAGGCATCGGGCGATGCTGCAATAACCCGGCCAAAGGGGCCGGATCTGCCCCGGAACCGGGTTAAGTGCTTGTTTATTTTACGTTCTGTTGATAACATGGAGTGCCAATCATCATCCGCCCCCCAACAAGGGAGAACAACATGTCCGTTGTGAACGATCTGAGCATTTGCGTCGCGACTGCCAACGGCTCGGGAAGTGCTTCATCCAATAACATCCTGTTCAAGTCCATCTTCAAGATGGGCATCCCCTGTTCCTCCAAGAACATGTTCCCGTCCAACATCCAGGGACTGCCCACGTGGTACCAGATCCGCGCCAACGGCGATGGCTACCTGGGGCGCAAGGACGTCATCGACGTCATGGTGATGTTCAACGACGACACCTCGGACAAGGACATCTACCGGGTGCGCGACGGCGGCCTGATCATCTACGACGACACCAAGCCGTTGCCCGACGACCTGAAGCGCGACGGCGTCCAGTACCTGGGCGTCCCGGCCAACGCGCTCGTTCAGAAGCACGTGGAAGCGGGTCCGTTGCGCGCCAAGCAGCGCAACATGCTCTACGTCGGCGCCCTCGCCTACCTCTTCGGCATCGACATGGAGACCATCCGCGAGGTTCTGAGCGACACCTTCGGCAACAAGCCCGCGGTCATCGAGTCCAACCTCCTCTGTATCCAGCTCGGTTACGACCACATGCGCGACAACAACCTGAGCCAGTCCATCGCCATGCTGGAGACGATCCCGGGCGGCAACGAGGGCAAGATCGTCACCGAGGGCAACACGGCGTGCGCGCTGGGCGCCATCTACGGCGGGGTCACGTTCTGCGCCTGGTATCCCATTACCCCGTCGAGCTCCCTGGCGGAGGCCCTGGAGCGCTATCTTCCGCGGCTGCGCAAGGACAAGGACGGCAAGAACACCTACGCCGTGATCCAGGCCGAGGACGAGATCGCCGCCACCAACATGGTGGCGGGCGCCGGCTGGATGGGCGCGCGGGCCATGACCTCCACCTCGGGGCCGGGCGTCTCGCTCATGAACGAGACCCTGGGCCTCCAGTACTTCGCGGAGATCCCCGGCGTCTACTTCATCATTCAGCGCGGTGGCCCCTCCACCGGACTCCCGACCCGCACCCAGCAGGCCGACATCCAGTTGATGCACGTGGCCTCCCACGGCGACACGCGCCACATCATCCTCATCCCCCACGACATGAAGTCATCCTTCGATCTGGCGCGCAGGAGCTTCGACGTGGCCGAACGCTTCCAGACCCCGGTGTTCGTCATGATGGACCTGGACCTGGGCATGAACCTCTGGGGGTCGGACCCGCTGGAGCTGGTGCAGGAGCCCTTCGACCGGGGCAAGGTCTTGAGCCAGGAGGACCTGGACCAACAGGGAAGCTTCGCGCGCTACCTGGACGTGGACGGCGACGGCATCCCGCAGCGGACGATTCCGGGAAACCGCCATCCGCTGGCGTCGTACTTCGCGCGCGGCTCGGGCCACGACTCCCACGCGCGCTACTCCGAGGACGAGAAGGACTACAAGGAAACCCTGGACCGGCTGCGGCAGAAGTACGAGACCGCGCGCGCCTTTGTCCCCAAGCCGTTGGTGGAGTACGACGCGGACAACAACGCCGGGGTGATCTGCTTCGGGTCGAGCGCCGAGGCCGTGCGCGAGGCGCGTGACCGCCTGAGGGCTTCCGGCCTGGAGACCAACCACCTGCTGCTGCGGGCGCTGCCCCTGAGCGAAGAGGTACGCGAGTTCATGGCCGCCCACGAGGTGGTCTATCTCATGGAGCAGAACCGCGACGGTCAGATGGCCGCCATCTTCAGGGAGGAATTTCCGGAGTTCGCCACCCGCATCGTCAGCATCCTGATTTACGACGGGCTTCCCGCCACCGCCGGCGAGATCGTGCGGCAGGTCGAGCAGCATCGTGAAGCAGCCACCAACGGAATCGAAACGAAGGTAGACGAATCATGGCAAAAACAAATCGCGTCGATCTGACCGAAAGGGACTACAAGGGGGCGGAATCCACCATGTGCCGCGGCTGCGGCCATGACGCCATTTCCGCGTCCATCATGCGCGCGTTCTTCGCCAGCAGCGTGGACCCGCGCAACGTCATCAAGATGAGCGGCATCGGCTGCTCGTCCAAGACGCCCAACTACTTCATGAACCAGGCGTTCGGCATCAACGCGGTGCACGGCCGCATGGCATCGGTGGCCACCGGAGCCAACGTGGGCAACCACGCCATGATCCCGCTGGGTATCTCCGGGGACGGCGACACGTCCGCCATCGGGCTCGGCAACTTCTGCCACATGATGCGTCGCAACGTGAACATCACCTACGTCATCGAGAACAACGGTGTGTACGGCCTCACCAAGGGCCAGTTCTCCGCCACCGCGGACGAGGGCACGGTGATGAAGGGCGGCAAGATCAACGACATCCCCGCCATCGACCTGTGCGAGCTGGCCATCACCCTGGGCGCCACCTACGTGGCCCGGAGCTTCTCCGGCGACCGCAAGCAGCTCGCGCCGCTGATTCAGGGCGCCGTCGCTCACAAGGGCAGCGCCATCCTGGACGTGTTGAGCCCCTGCGTCACCTTCAACGACCACTCGGGCTCCACCAAGAGCCTCAAGTACATCCGGGAACACCTGGACCCGCTCCACGACATCGACTTCATTCCGCCCTACGAGAACATCGAGGTGGATTACGAAGAGGGGACCGACCAGGAAGTGACCATGCACGACGGGTCGCGCATCACGCTCCACAAGCTCGGCCACAACTACGACCCCACCAACCGGATGCAGGCCGTGACCGCTCTCCACGCCGCGGTTGCCGAGCACAAGTTCCTCACCGGGCTCATCTACCTGAACGAGGAGCGCGCGGAGTTCGTGGACGATCTCAACCTGTGCGACACGCCGCTGGCCTACCTCACCCAGGAACAGGTGCAGCCGTCGCCGAGTTACCTCGACGAGATCAACGCGGAGCTGAGGAAGTAGAACGACACGGGCGCCGAGACTCATGCCTGCCCGTGAAGTCCTGATCCTGCACACCTCGGATCTGCATCTGGGGGCCGACAGCATCCTGACCGACGGCGACTCCGCCAACGTGCCGGTCCTGCGCCAGGTGCTGTCCACCGCCAGGACGCACCAGGCCGACCTCGTCATCCTCGCGGGCGACACCTTCGATCACAACCGCCAGAAGCCCCCGGTCATCGAGGAGGTGGCGGAGGTCATGGCCGAATACGGCATCCCCATCGTCATCTTGCCGGGCAACCACGACCCGCTGACCCCGGATTCCGTTTACCGCAAGCCCGAGTTCAACCACTCCGGCAACGTGCACGTGCTCGGCCTCACCGCCGACCGCAGCGACTTCCCCGACCTGGACCTCGAGGTATGGGGCAGGCCCCACGTGGACTATCTCGACATGATGCCGCTGCCCGAGCCGCCGGAGCGCCGCAGCCGCTGGCAGTTGGCCGTGGCCCACGGTCACTACGTGGAAGACAAGCCCGACTCCGACATCCTCCTGGGCTCATGGCTGATCCGCCAGGAAAACCTCACCACCAGCCGCGCCGACTACGTGGCCCTCGGCCACTGGAACCGCGCCGTCGCCGTAGGCGACCAGCACATCCCCGCCTACTACTCCGGCTCCCCCACCTACGCCGGCACCGTCAACGCCATCCGCCTCCAGAGCGACGGGAGGGTGGTGGTGACGCAGATCCCGGTGTGAGGCCCCGATGCGACGGGCGGCTGTTGAACGAGAGCGTACGCTTCACGTATGGCGTGCCCACAACCGGCTCTTGCATGCAGGTGCTGATACCGGATGCGTCTGCGACAAACAGCCGGGCAGATTCCGCAAGGGCCAGAAGGTCGCCGGGTGCGGCAAGTCCCGTTGCTGGCTCTGCAAGAGTGACAAGCTCGCCAAGCGGCCCCGGGTGCGAGACTGCCGGCAAGCGATCTGGTACAACGAGACTCCGTAAGACCCGGGTGGCTCCGCCACTCCCAAGAGCTCAAGTATCCAGGACTCTGTCGAGGGAGGAGCGTATGACGGCTGTGAAACAGAAAATGAAGGACGTCATCGAGGCTCAGCCAGAGGATGCGACCTACGAGGAGATTCTGCGCGAACTTGCGTTCGAGCGCATGGTGGAGCGTGGCCTTGCGGATTCTCGTAACGCCCATGTGATATCAAACAAACAAATGGAACATCGTATCCGCTCATGGCAGAAATAAGGTGGACGGCCGAAGCGGAAACCTGGTTGAGGGACATATACGACTACATCGCAAGTTGTGGCGCGAACGAATCAACACTCGGCGTCCCCCCTCAATCTTCACTCGTTCGTTGCGTGTTCCCGGAAACACGGGGCGCGTCTCCGCCCAAGGGTTTCATGCTTCAGTGATGATGGTGCCCGTGCTTCTTCTGGAGCCCGCCGTGCCCCATGCGCAGGATGTCTTCGCGGGTGACGCGATTGCCGGCCAGGAGCTTGGGCAGCATGAAGTCGAAGGCGGTGACCGGGTCGTGGAGGACGCAGCCGGAAAGGCCGAGGACCGGAATGTCTCCCAGGTAGCTCATCAGGAACATGGAGCCCGGCAGCACGGGGAAGCCGTGTGAGACGACGTCGGCGCCGCTCCGGCGGATGCCTTCGGGGGTGAGGTCGTCGGGGTCCACGGACATGCCGCCGCTCACCAGGATGATCTCGGCGCCCTGGGCGGCGAAGTCCTTGATGTGGCCGGCGATGACGTCGGGGTCGTCGGGCGCGAGGGTCGCGGGCTCCAGGGTCGAGCCCATGCCTTCCACCTTCTGCCGTACGGCCGGTTCGAAGCCGTCCTTGATGCGGCCGGTGAAGACCTCGCTGCCGGTCACCAGCAGGTAGACTTTCTTCGCGGGCATGGCCGCGACCGAGGCGATGGACCGGTCCCGGCACAACGCCTCGGCCCGCGCCACCAGGTCTTCCTTCACCAGGATCGGGATGGTACGGGTGCCGCCTACGACGGTGCCTTCGCGGACGAATTCGCCGGAAGGGAGGGTGGCCAGGATGAGGTCCCCCAGCTCGTTGAAGCGGAACAGCAGCTCTTCATCCACCTCCAGCATGCCGTCCCGCGCCGCCACCAGGTTCACGCGGCCCTCGCTCGGGTCGGTGAGCGTGAGTCCGTCGCCGGCCGCGGCTTGCGCCAGCCGCTTGGCGGCGTCCTCCTCGTGCAGTTCGTCCGGCGCGAGGTCCATGATGTAGATGTGCGCCTTGCCCACGTCCAGCAAACGCGGCACGTCTTCCTCGGCGATGAGGTGCCCGCGCCTGAACCGCGGACCCTTGTGCCCGCCGGGAATGATCTCGGTGATGTCGTGGCCCAACCTCAGACCCACCGCCTCTTCAACCGGAATGACCTTGAGCATTCGTTGTCTCTCCCTGTAACTTAGTTTCTTGCAGCGCACTCCCCAACCCGTCATTCCCGCGAAAGCGGGAATCCAGGGGTGGGGGGGTGTGGCGGCCTCATTGCCCGGCCCCACGCCACCTGGATTCCCGCTTCCGCGGGAATGACGGGTTGGGGTGTAGCGGGACTCCGTAACTACCAGCAATCATTGAACAAGATTATATTTTCATATCCATGACGATTCGAGGGGTCTCTACCTGGTGAGTCTTCCACAGCCTGTTCCGCCGGAATGACGGATGTGGAGTGCTCTCTAATCCCGAATGTCCTGCGTGAACCACTCCCGGGGGATTTCCCGGCCGGCGCCGAGGTCCCGCGCCTTCCGCACCACGTAGCCGGCCACCGAGGCGAACTGGAGGCCCTGGGTGCCGTCGTTCAGGAAGAACGTGACGTCCGAGTCCTTGGCGCGGCCCTGGACCGTGCCGCCCATGAGATCCGTCAGCAGCGGGTGCTTGCCCGAGAACAGGTCCACCCCGGGGTTCACGATGCGCGTGGTTTCGTCGTCCGTGCCGGCCACGTAGGAGGCGTATCCGGCGATGCGTTGCATGCCCTCGTCCAGGGTGTGGATGGTGCCGCGGCCGAGCTTCACGGTCACGTCGCAGCGGTCGAGGATGCCGGGGTCCCATTCGTTGCTGCGGACACAGGTGACGAAGGCGCCGTCCTCCACCCAGCGGGGGTTCTCCACCACCACCCGGACTGAGTCGGTGCATGTGGCCACGATGTCCGAGCCCCGTACCACCTCTTCCACGTTGTCTCGCGTGGTCACGGGCACGCCCAGCATCTCGCTCATCCTCTTCGCGTAGGTCTCGCGGTTGGCCGGGGTCGGGCTGTAGACCTTGACCTCGGTGAGCTTCCGCACCTCGGCGAAGGCGCGCAGGTAGGTCTCCGCCATGCCGCCGGACCCGAGCATCCCCACCACCGAGGCGTTTTCCCGCGCCAGGTACCGGGCCGCCAGGCCGGCGCAGGCGCCCACGCGCATGTGCTGGATGATGCCGTCGTTGATGATGGCCAGGGGCTCGGCGTTGCGCGCGGAGAAGACCATGACCAGGCCGCAGTAGGTGCCGGGCTCCATGCAGTACTTCTCCACCGTGCGCCCCTCGGGCCACTCGAGCATGTCCGACTTCATGCGGATGGCGAACACGCCGAAGGAACGGGAGGCCCCTTCCATGGTGCCCCAGCGGTACATGCGCTCGGGATCTTCCTGCGGCACGTAGAGGTCGATGCGCGGCCGGTACACGGCGCGCTGCGCCAGCAGGTCCCGGTAGCCGGTCTCCAGGGCGTCGATGCACCCCTTCATGTCGAGGATTTCCTCTACGGTCTCGTTGTTGATGAGCAGCATGGCAATGTCCTTGTGAGGGGTCCTGAAGCCGGGTCGAGCGGCCTCGTGACGGCACGCCGGTCGAAAGGGAATCGGGCGGGGAATCGGGCGCGCCGCGACGCGGTGGCCGTCAGCCCCCCAGCGTGATCATCTCGATCTTGTCGTGTTGTTCCGGATCGTAGCCGTCGTCCGACTGGATGGCGTGGAGCCGGTCGGCCGAGAAGCGGTCCGTGCGGCCGGCCCACACGGCGGCCATCCACTCACGGATCTCGTCGTCGCCGGTGCCGCTCCGGAGCCGCGCCTTGAGGTCGTGTCCGGTCCGCGAAAAGAGGCAGGTGACGATCCGGCCGTCCGCGGTCAGGCGTCCGCGGCTGCAGGTGCCGCAGAACGGCTCGGTCACGGACGCGACGATGCCCACCGTGCCCTTGCCGTCGCGGAAAGCGTAGTCCACCGCGGGCGCGTTGCCTTCGCCGCGGCCGATGGGCTCCAGCGGGTAACGCGCGCCGATGCGCTCCAGGATCTCGGCCTTCGGCACCGTCCGCTCCAGCCGCCAGGCGTTGGCCGTGCCCACGTCCATGTACTCGATGAAGCGCATGACGAAGTCGTGCTCCCGCCCGAACTCCACCAGCGGCAGGATGTCCTCCTCGTTGACGCAGCGCTCGATGACCGCGTTGATCTTGATGGGAGCCAGCCCGGTTTCCTTGGCCGCGAACAGCCCCTTCAGGACGTCGTCCAGGTCGCCGCGCTTGGTGATGCGCCGGAACCGTTCCGGGTCGAGGCTGTCGATGCTCACGTTGATGCGCCGCAGCCCGGCATCCCGCAAGGCTCCGGCCATGCCGCTCAGGCGGGAGCCGTTGGTGGTGAGGGCGATGTCCTCGATGCCCGCGATGCCCGCGAGTTGCCGCACCAGGTCCGGCAGGTCGCGCCGCACCAGCGGCTCGCCCCCGGTCAAACGGATCTTGCGCACCCCCAGGGGCACCGCCAGCCGCACCACCCGGCAGATCTCCTCGTAGGTAAGGATCTCCCGCTTGTCGATCCAGTCGTAGTGGTCGAACGGCATGCAGTAGGTGCAGCGGAAGTTGCACCGGTCCGTCACGGAAATCCGCAAGTCCCGCAAGGGGCGCTGTAGCTGGTCCTGTAACACGACTTGTCAATATGGAACCGGGAACTTCCCAAGTCAAGGAATTGCATGGGACGGTCGTGTCTTGGTTCGATTGAAGGGCCGGCACATGGGCACATTTTAACGGTTCAGACCGTATCGAAACACCATTCAAGAGAAGTAACAAGCCCCTGAACCGTCATTCCCGCTTTCCAGCCGTGTGTCAAAATTCCCAAGGCACCCACGTCACAGAACGTCATTCCCGCGGAAGCGGGAATCCAGGGGCGGGGGAGCGGCACTACAGCGGCGTTTCCCCGCCTCGCCACCCCTGGATTCCCGCTTCCGCGGGAATGACGACTCGGGGGCTTGGCCCCTGTTCTTGTCCGGGCGACGTTTTGACACGGCCTGTTTCGCGGGAATGACGGATTAGTGAATGACGGATTAGTATTTGGTCGCCAGGAAGCAGAGTTTCACACAGCCTGGGTTGACAATCCACGGCGGGCGCGACGGATGACCCACCGGACGGATAAACCGAAACTATCCCCGCGATGCAATGAACTCGGCGTGTTCGGCGGCTTCCACACCCTTTCGCAGCTCTTCCATGACGCGCGCCATGTCCCCGGCCAGCAATGCCGCCGCCGCCAGCCTCAATCCCGGAAAGGTCCGGCTGTGACACACCCCTTCGGCATCAAGGGCCGCACGGGTGTATTCGCCGTCCCTCAGCAGGAACCAGTCGAACTCCCGGTCCTCCACCCTCCACACGAGGTACTCCTTCACGCCCGCGTCCCGGTAAGCGTCCAGCTTGTCGTGGAGGTCGTAGGATGCCGTGCTGGAAGAAATCTCGGCCACGAGCTCCGGCGCCCCCTCGACGTAGTCATCCGCGCTGATCCGGGAGTTGGCGCGGCCCTCGGCTTCCACCCTGAGCAGGGCGTCCGGCTGCGGCTCGGTGTCCGAAGCGAGACGGACGGTGGCGTTGTCGCCGAGGCCGACGCCTCGGGTGAAGACGGCATACGTGCCCAGCCACGTCAACAACTTGGCGTGGGGCTCGCCATGTTTCCCGAACCGAACGGGTGAACCCATGTACACCACTCCCTTGATCAGCTCCGCCTTCTTCAAATCCGGCATCGCGTCATAACGCCGCTCGAACTCATCCCGGCTCAACCGGTCGCCGTTCTCGAGCGGAGGAGTGGACGGAAGAAGCCCGCGGGAAACCGTTCCGGCCTCCGCGAGCTTTCGGGTATGACCCGTATTCCCGGCTTGTTTGCTCGACATGGGTGCTTCCACGCGCGTCACTCCCGCCAAGGATAAACGCAAACGACATGCCAGTCGAGAGCCGTGCGGACGCCCTGCCGAATCGCGAGAGGTGTTTTGGCGCCCTCGCGCGCACTCCCGCGAAGGGCCTCGACAGGCCGGAACGCCGCCGCCCCGGAAAGTTGATTTCGCGGCTGAACTTCGCTATGGTCCGAGGTATCTGTCAACTTGCCGAGTCGTAGTGAGCAGGGCGGGCAAGGACGGTTTCCCGGCGCGCGCACCGGTTTCGCCGCAAAGGAGGAGTGGAGATGGAACTGCCGAAGTGTCAGAAATGCGACAATGGCATGTTGATTCCGCTGTCGGACTACGGTCAGGATGGGGCCTCGGTCATGTTCAAGGCTTGGGTGTGCACCAATCCGGACTGCGCGTTTTCCCTCAGGATCGACAAGGGCGAGGTCAGCTTCGGGCGTAAGATCGAGGTCAGGCGTTAGCGGCCTATCCCCGGCTCGCAAAGAAATTCGCCAACCGAGTGATGCCATACTGTGCCGCCGCACCGGTGGACCATTCGGCCGTGTCCCTGAAAAACGCCTTGGTGGCCTGAAGCCCGTCGAGGTCCCGGCCCGTGAGTGTCTCGATCCAGCGTGCCTTCTCGTCCGCCAACCGATCCGGTGGCACCACCCGGTTGACCAGACCCTGCCGCTCGGCCTCCTCGGCACTGAGCTCGCCGCCGGTCATCACCAGCTCCAAGGCCTTCTTCCGGTGTATCCAGCGGCTCAGGTAGGACATGACGATGGTGGGCGGGAATCCGGCCTTGATCTCCGGAAACGCAAAGCGCGCGTCGGCCGCGGCCAGGGTCACGTCGCTCTGAACGGCCATGCCGCAACCGAACCCGAATGCCCTCCCCCGGACCACCGCCAGGCTGATCCCCGGAAACGACTGAAGAAGCTCGTTGACGCGCACGATCCGGCCCAGGGCCGTGGCGAACTGCGCCGCGTTCTCCGGGCGGGGAACGTCGGGCTCGCGCCCGGAGCAAAAGTCGTCTCCCCTGCCTTCGATGACCATCAGCCGGAGCGTCTTGTCGGCCGCGGCTTCCGCGAGCCTTTCCGTCAGCGCCAGCATCAGCTCCAGGTCGACGGCGTTTCCTTTCTCCGGGCGGTTCAGGGTCAGGGCGGCCATGTCGCCCGTCTTTTCAAGCAAAACCTTGTCGGACATTTGGCGTCTCCCCTCCGGGGCGTGTCGGTCAGGGCTCTTGCGCCCTTGGACTTCGCTCGGCCGCGCCGAGCCACGCGCGGGACGAGCGGAGCAAACGGCTTGCGCTCCGTCCCGAGCCTTCAGAACGAGTTCGAAGCAACCTACCGGCCTCCCTGGGCCTCCTGGATGAGCGACCAGAGGTATTGGGGCGTCAGCGGCAGGCGCCGGACGGCGATGCCCAAGGGCTTGAGGGCGTCCTCCACCGCGTTGGCCAGCACCGCGGGCGGTCCCACGGTGCCGGTCTCGCCGGCGCCCTTGAAGCCGCCGGGCGTGAACGGATTGGGGGTCTCGATGTGCTCCAGCACCATCTCTGGCATCTCCATGGCGGTAGGCAGGAAATAGTCCTTGAAGGTGGCCGCCATGGGCTGCCCTTCCTTGCTGTACGGCAGCTCCTCGTAGAGGGCGCCGCCGAAGCCGTGGGCCAGGGCGCCCACGTGCTGTCCCCTGACGATGAGCGGGTTGAGCATGTTGCCGCAGTCGTGCACCGAGACGAACTTCAGGATCTTGAGCAGCCCGGTGTCCGCCTCCACCTCCACCACCGCCGCCTCGGCGTCGTAGGGGAAGCTGCTGAACATGGCCACGCGGCCGCGCTCGTCCGCCTCGAACTCGATGTTGGGATCGCGGAAGTGGTACAGCGTCTCCAGCCCCGGGTCCATGCCTTCGGGCAACTGGAACGGGTAGAAGTACGCGACCCGCGCGATCTCCGACAGGGACACCGCCTCTGCCGGGCGTCCTTCCACGGACACCTGCCCGCCGGCGAACACGAGCCCGCCCGGCGGGTGCCGCAGCATCACCGAGGCGATCTGGGTGGCCTTTTCCCGCAGCGCCCGCGCCGCCAGGGTCACGGCGGTGGTGCCCACCACCGAGAAGCGGCTCGAGTAGGAGCCGGAGCCGTAGGGGCAGGCCAGGCTGTCCCCTTCCACCACCATGACGTCGTCGAACGACACCTGCAGCTCGTCGCCCACGAGTTGCGAGATGGAGGTGGCGTGGCCCTGGCCCTCGTCGCTGCCGCCCGGGAACACGTAGACCTTGCCGTTGGGGTCCATGCGCATGCGCACGCTGTAGTAGCCGGCGTTGTAGGAGCCCATGCGCGTGGAGCTGGACGGCTCGATGACCAAGCAGGTGCCGATGCCCAGGTAGCGGCCCTCGGCCGCCGCTTCCCTCTGGGCGGCGCGCCAGTGGTCCACGTCCAGCAGGCCCAGGGCCTTGTCCAGCGCCTCCTCGTAGCGGCCGCTGTCGTAGCGCGGGCCGGTGACGGAGCGGTAGGGGAAGGCGTCCGGCGGGACGAAGTTGCGGCGGCGCAGCTCCACCGGGTCGAGGTCGAGGTTCGCGGCGATGCGGTCCACCATGCGCTCGATGACGAAGCAGGCCTCGGACTTCCCGAAGCCCCGGTGCGCGCCGTAGGGCGTCTTGTTGGTGACCACCCCCTGGACCTGTCCCTCGTAGTTGGCGATCCGGTAGGCGCCGGGCACGAACATGCCGGTGGTGACGATGGAGGCCAGGCCGCCGGTGGGATAGGCGGCGCCGATGTTGGCCACGATGCGGTCCTTGACCCCCAGGATGGTGCCGTCCCGGCGCACCGCCGCCTCGATGTGATGGGTCTGCTCGCGTGCGTGGATGGTGCCGGTCATGTGCTCGCGCCGGGTCTCCACCCACTTCATCGGTCGGTTCGTCAGGATCGACAGCAGCGGCACCAGTATCTCTTCCGGGTAGAACGCCCACTTCTGTCCGTAGCCGCCGCCGATGCGCCGGAAATTCACGTGGACCTTGAGGCCGGGGAGCGCGATGGTGTTCTCCACCAGCGTGCCGATGGCGTGGCCGATCTGGGTGGTGCTCCACAGGCTCAGGGTCTTGACGCTGGCGTCGTAGTCGGCCACCACCGCGCGGGTCTCGATGGGGGTGCCGGTGAAACGGCCGCTGTGGATGGTTTCCCTGACGATGACGTCCGCTTCCTTGAACGCGGCGTCCACGTCGCCGCCGGACACCCGGAACGTCAGCATGACGTTGTCGTCCCAGTCCTCGTACAGGCGCTCGGAGCCGGGCTCCAGGGCGGCCGCCGAGTCCACCACCGGCGGCAGCGGGTCGAGTTCCACCTCGATCAGGTCCAGGGCGTCCTCGGCGATGTAGCGGTCCGTGGCCACCACCGCGGCCACCGGCTCGCCCACGAAGCGCACCTTGTCCCACGCCAGGCAGTAGTGGTCGAAGAACTTGATGGTGGGGTTGCCGCGGCGGAACGGGTCCCGGCTCTGGAACGGGAACGGCGACAGCGGATTGACGTAGCCCAACCGCCGTACCTGCGCGCCGGTCAACCCGGTCACCACGCCGGGCAGCGCCAGCGCCTTGGAGAGGTCCACGCCGCGGATGCGCGCGTGAGCCGCCGGGCTCCGGTACACCGCCACGTGAAGCATGTCCGGCAGCTCGATGTCGAAGGTGTAGCGCGCCTGACCCCGAAGGATGTCCGGGTCCTCCTTGCGCGGGACCGGGGTGCCCACCAGGGGCGGGCGCGGAGCGGCGCTCATGGGGTCCCTCCCTTGGGATCCAGCCGGCGGGCGGCCGCTTGCACCGCCTCGATCACCGGCACGTAGCCGGTACAGCGGCACAGGTTGCCGATGATCCCCTCGCGTATCTCCTCCACCGAAGGGGCGGGATTGTGCGCCAGCAGCGCGTGCGCGGACATGACCATGCCCGAGGTGCAGAAGCCGCACTGGAGCGCGTGGGCCTCCTGAAACGCCGCCTGCAGCGGATTCAGTGCGCTGCCTTCGGCGAGTCCCTCGATGGTGGTCACCTCGCGCCCGTCCGCCTGGACCGCCAGGAAGGTGCAGGACTTGGCGCTCCGGCCGTCCATGACGATGGTGCACGAGCCGCAGTTGCTGGTGTCGCAGCCGTAGCGCGTACCCTTGAGGCCCACCACGTCGCGGATGTAGTCCACCAGCAACATGCGCGGCGGCGCCTCGCGTTCGTGCACGACGCCGTTGATGGTGATGCGGATCTTCGCCTTATCGGACATGAAAATACCCTGCGCGGCCAGTCCCGGTTCCGCCGTTGACGGCCATACGTCTTCTCATGCTAACGGACATGGCCACCTTTCACGGTTTCGCCCCGATGGCGCCGCAACGCCATGTCCACGGCTTTCCAGAACAATGCTCCGCACACGGCCCGCTTGTAGTCGCTCGACCCGCGCACGTCCGCCAGCGGATTCGCCGCCTCCATGACGCGCTCGGCCGCGGCCTCCACGGTCTCCTGGGCCACCGGTTGCCCGCGCAGGGCTTCCTCGGCCGCGACCGCCTTGATGGGCGTGAGTCCCGCCGCCCCCAGCGCCACGCCGGCCTTCGTGCAGTTCCCCGCGCCGTCCAGCTCGAGCTGCACCGCCACGCTGGCCACGGCGAAATCCCCCGCCCGGCGCTCCATCTTGAGATAGGCCCCGGCGCTGCCCTTCGACGGCACGGGCACCTGAAGCCCCGTGATCATCTCGTCGTCCGCCAGCACCGTGGTATAGGCGTCGACGAAGAACGACGCCGCCTCCACAACCCGGATCCCCGACGGCCCCGTGCACTCCACTCGTCCCTCCAGCGCCTGCATCACCGGACCCCAGTCTCCCGCCGGATCCGCCTCCGCCAGCGCTCCGCCCAATGTCCCCCAGCCCCGCACCTGCGCGTCGCCGATGACCCCCGCGGCTTCGGTCATCAGCGGCAGCTTCTCCCGAACGACGGTGGAGGCCCCCACCTGCGCGTGGGTGGCCAGGGCGCCGATGCGGACCACCCCGGCCGTGGCGTCCTCGCGCACGTCCGACAATCCGCCAAGTCGCCCGATGTCGATGACGTGGGTCGGCTGCACCAGCCTGAGCTTCATCAGCGGCACAAGACTCTGCCCGCCCGACAAGAGCTTCGCCCCCTCCTCATGACGTTGGAGAAGGTCGATGGCATGGTCCACGGATTCGGCAACGGAGTAGTCGAAGGCGGCGGGATACATGGCGTAGGTGATGGCGTGGGTGGACTCGTAGTGAGCACGTTGGGCACGGCAATGATTTGCGAACCGGAGCCTCAGCCGCGCGACACCCGCCGTTGATAACGCAAGCTTCCTCCTGAGTCAAACTCGTGAGCCTAAGAGCCTGCGGCAAGAGAATCCCCGACCGGCCCTAATGGTGCGTCGAAAACTGCCGATCATAGTTGAAGGAGGCCGATCAAGGCCCTTCGACAATGACCGAGATCCGATCAAACGAAAACCAGATGTGCTTGAAACTCGCTACGCGGAGCCATATGATTTCCGAAAACCGGCTCTCTTCGTCGCGTCGGAGCAGATATTGGACATAGACGCGGCGACGAGACACCAGTTGGTTGTTCTCGCCAAGAGGAAAAACGCCCGTCGCGCTGAGTTCAGTCCTGAGATGCCGACCGATTGGCGACCGACACAGGTCCGCAACCCGAACGCTTTGTTTGAGAACCACTTTACCGACGCCACAGCTTGGGAGTTCATTGCGTCCAAAATCGAAGCGGGCCACCCAGTGGAGCCAATTCAACTCGACAAACCACAAGGGGCGGCCGGTTACGTCATGAAGATCGATATCGGGCGCGGTCAACCCCAACTCTACGTCAAGCTCCAACTGCGTTCCGGGCAGATAGTCGGACGCAGCTTTCATTACTCTGAACACGAAGGTTGAGGGAACCCGACATGGAATCGCAAAGCTCAACGACACCGCCAGAGGCGCCACGGTTGGAGTGCCCAATGTGTGGCGATGATGGAGTCAGGACGATGATGCATCACCATACGTTCACCTACGGCACGGGCGAATCCGCATTCGACGTGAGGGTGGACGTGCCGGTACGTCGCTGCAACCCCTGCGACTTCGAATACCTCGATGAAGTCGGCGAGGACCTGAAACACACCGCACTCTGCGAACACTTCGGGGTGCTCCCGCCCGATGAGATCCGTCGCATCAGAGAACATCACGGGATGACACGCGCGAGGTTTGCCGAGGTCACCGGTATCGGCGAGGCTTCGCTGCATCGCTGGGAGAACGGGCTCAACATTCAAACGCATGCTTACGACCGATACCTTCGACTGCTGGCCTTGCCCGGAATCATGCAGCACCTGAAAGAGATCGTGGAGAGGGGGGCGTCCCCGGTCTCTTCGAACCCGACTACGTTCTGATTCAGAGAACTAGTGTGGTGTCTGGTTAATTCGCAGCATAATATGCGGAGGATTTTTTGTCGTCGGCAAGGCGCGATGACGAGCAGTGGCGGGCACCACGCGAGGAAGACCCCGGGTCAAGCCCGGGGAGACGTAACGCAGCCGACGGCGGAAAAGACCGGCAAATCATGCCACGTATCTGCGGGACGCGACACTAGATGCCGGTGCAGGGCCGGGCTTCGAATCCCCGCGGCACCGCCGGCCGACACAGGCGCTGACCGCCCGCGGCCGCATAAACGAAAGGACAGGTTCCATGGCCGAACACTATGACGTCATCATCATCGGCGGAGGCTCCGCGGGCTGCGCGGCGGCCAGCCGCCTGTCCGAAGACTCCGGGCGCAAGGTGCTGCTCCTGGAGGCGGGTCCGGACCCGCGTCCCATACCCGAGATGGTGGCCGAGGCCAAGAACCAGGTGCGGCTGCTGATGGAAACCGACTTCCTGGCCATGTACCCGAGCCCGCGGGACCTGGACGGGAGCATTTGCTACAAGCTCTCCGGGCGGATCATGGGCGGCGGCTCGTCGGTGAACGTCATGGCCGCGCCCCGGCCCATGAAGCCCGACATGGACAACTGGGTGGCCGCCGGCAACCCGGACTGGTCGTGGGACAAGGTCCTGCCGGTGCTGAAGCGCCTGGAGTCCGACCAGGACTTTCCGGACAGCCCGATTCACGGCAACTCCGGACCGTTGTACGTGAAGCGCCCCTTCACCTTCGACAACACGGACGCCGCCGACCCGGTGCAGGCGTTCATCGAGGCCGGCCAGCAGAAGGGGCTGGCGCGCCTGGAGGACACCAACATCCCCGACCCCGAGGGCATCGGCCATCCGCCGTTCAGCATCAAGGACGGCAAGCGGCAGTCCACGGTGGTGGCCTACCTCGACCCGGCGCGCGGCCGCGCCAACCTCACCATCGAGGCCGAGGCCGAGGTGATGGGCCTGGACATCTCCGGCAACCGGGTCACGGGCGTGCGCTACGAGAAGGACGGGCGCCAGGAGACCGCCACCGGCAACCACGTGGTGGTGAGCGCCGGGGTGTACCACTCGGCCCCGCTGCTGATGCTGTCGGGCATCGGACGCGCCGCCGACCTTCAGAAGCTGGGCATCCAGGTCGTGAAGGACCTCCCCGGCGTGGGCCAGAACTACCAGGACCACGCGGTGGTCTACATGACCTTCGCGTGCAAGGAGAACTTCGACGCGGACTGGATCATCCCGCGCATCCGCTACATCTACAAGAGCCACGCGGACCGCGACTGCGCCAACTTCCACATCGCGCTGCGTCCGCCCACGCAGGTGGAAGGCATCCAGACCACCATCCCGCTGTCCGCGGCGCTGCTGGAGCAGATGAACCGCGGCCAGATGTACCTCCAGAGCGCCAACCCCAAGGACCTGCCGGTCATCGAGTCCAAGATGCTGGAGGACCAGCGCGACATCGACGCCATGACCACGGCCATGGGGTTCATCAAGGAGATCGCCGAGACGCCGGCCATGCGCGAGATCTACGGCGAACTGGTGACGCCCGGCCCCAGCGAGGACTGGGCGCAATTCGCCCGCGCCACCTACGACAGCTACCACCACGGCGTCGGCACCTGCCTCATGGGCCCGGCCTCCAACAGCGAGACCGTGGTGGGTCAGAACCTCCAGGTGCACGGCATGGACAACCTGTGGGTGGCGGACGCCTCCATCATGCCCACGGTGGTGCACGCCAACACCAACGTCACCTCGATCATGATCGGCGAGCGGCTGTCGGATTTCGTGAAACAGGCGGGGGGCTGAGGGTCAGTCCCGCGTAAGCCTGCGGTAGCGTACCCGGTGGGGCTGGTCGGCATCCTTGCCGAGGCGTCTCCGCCGGTCCGCCTCGTAGTCGCTGTAGTTCCCTTCGAACCACACCACCTGGCTGTCGCCCTCGAACGCGAGGATGTGGGTGGCGATGCGGTCCAGGAACCAGCGGTCGTGGCTCACGACAATGCAGGAGCCGCCGAACTCCACCAGCCCGTCCTCCAGGGCGCGCATGGTGTTGACGTCGAGGTCGTTGGTGGGCTCGTCCAGCAGGAGCAGGTTGGCCTCCTCCTTGAGCATCCGCGCCAAGTGCACGCGGTTGCGCTCGCCTCCGGACAGGTCCCGGACCTTCTTCTGCTGGTCCTGGCCCGAGAAGTTGAACCGGCCCACGTAGGCGCGGGAGTTGACCTCGCGCTTGCCCAGCAGGATCTGGTCCTGCCCGTCCGAGATGGCGTCCCACACCGTGTGCTCGTCGTTCAGGGTGCGGCTCTGGTCCACGTAGCCCACACGGACGGTCTCGCCCATGCGGAATGAGCCGGCCTGGCACTCGACGGCGCCGGTGATGATGCGCAGCAGCGTGGTCTTGCCCGAACCGTTGGGGCCGATGACGCCGACGATGGCCCCCGGCGGCATGAGGAAGCTCAGGTCCTCGAACAGCAGACGGTCGCCGAACCCGTGGGAGAGCCCCTCGGCCTGGAGCACCATGTCGCCCAGGCGCGGCCCCGGCGGGATGTAGATCTCCAGGTCCTCCTGCGCGCTCTCCTGCTCCTGTCCCAGCAACTGCTCGTAGCGCGTGAGCCGGGCCTTGCCCTTGGCTTGGCGGGCACGGGGCGACATGCGTATCCATTCCAGCTCCCGCTCCAGGGTTCTGCGCCGCCGCGACAGCGACTTCTCCTCCTGCGCGAGTCGAGCCTGTTTCTGCTCCAGCCACGAGGAGTAGTTGCCCTCGAAGGGGATGCCGTGGCCCCGGTCCAGCTCCAGTATCCAGCCCGCCACGTTGTCCAGGAAGTACCGGTCATGGGTCACGGCGATGACCGTGCCCTTGTAGCGCGCCAAGTGCTGCTCCAGCCACTGCACGGACTCCGCATCCAGGTGGTTGGTGGGCTCGTCCAGGAGCAGGATGTCCGGCTCCTGGATCAGCAGGCGGCACAGTGCGACGCGCCGTCGCTCGCCGCCGGAGAGCACGTCGACCTTCGCCTCCGGCGACGGACAACGGAGCGCGTCCATCGCCACCTCCAACTGGCTCTCCAGCTCCCAGCCGTTACCCGCCTCGATCTCGTCCTGGAGCCTGGCCTGCTGCTCCAGCAACGCATCCATCTCGTCCGCGCCCAGGTCCTCCGCGAACCGGGCGCTGACGGTCTCGTATTCCGCCAGCAGTTCCAGCATCCTGGAACAGCCTTCCTCCACCACCTCCTTGACCGTCTTGTCCGGATCCATCCGCGGCTCCTGCTCCAAAAGCCCCACGGAGTATCCCTTGGAGAAAGTGATCTCCCCCAGGTATTCCTGCTCGACCCCCGCGATGATCCGGAGCAGCGTGCTCTTGCCCGCGCCGTTGAGGCCGAGGACCCCGATCTTGGCTCCGTAGAAGAACGACAGGTAGATGTCCTTGAGCACCTGGCGCTTGGGCGGATGGACCTTGCCCACCCCGATCAGCGAGAAAATCACCTGACGATCATCGTTGCTCATGAACCCTCCCGTTGCCGTGTTTGTAAACCGCGCCTGGCAATCCTACTATACTAACCCCAATGTTGCAGAAGCTGGAAGCATGGAGAGGCCCGGGAGGCAAGCGGGATGGAATTTCCAAGGACAAAGGGGAAATTGTAGGGAGTATCACTGTAGGTGAGGTTCAAGCGGCGGAGCAGGGTTATCGGGAACCTCCCGAATCGTCATTCCCAGGAAACAGGCTGTGTCAAATACTCCTCGACACGAAATGGCACCAACCCCCAAACCGTCATTCCCGCGGAAGCGGGAATCCAGGGGTGGTGGAGCGGGGAAACGCCGCTGTAGCGCCCCGCCCCCGCCCCTGGAATCCCGCTGCCGCGGGAAGGACGGATTGGCGTTGAGTCGCCAGGAAGCAGCGATTCGACAGAGCCTGTTCCGCGGGAATGACGGTTTGGGGGTTGGTGCCATTTCCAATACAGGTGGAGCCGAGTGGAAGTCCGCACGGCCTGTGGCGCGGAATGACGAGCGGAGCGAAGCCGTAACATGATCACCCACCCGCTGCCGCCGCAAGCGTTCGCGCGCATGGACGAGTCACCCGACGAGGAATTCTACGAGGAGCCCCGGCTGGTGACCCATATCGACGACCGCGCCATCGCCGCGGTGACTCAACTCTACCGCGAAACGCTGCCCGCCGGCGGCGCGGTCCTCGACCTGATGAGCAGTTGGATCAGCCACCTGCCCCCGGAAATGGCCTTCAGGCAAGTCGTGGGGCTGGGCATGAACGAGCCGGAACTCCGGGCCAATCCCCGCCTCACCGCCTACACCGTGCAAAACCTCAACGACCGCCCCACCCTGCCCTACGCCGACGGCGAGTTCGCCGCCGCGTGCATCTGCGTGTCCGTGGACTACCTGGTCAAGCCGATCGAGGTGATCCGCGACATCGGCCGCGTCGTGACCCCGGGCGGGCCGCTCGTCATTACGTTCTCCAACCGCTGCTTCCCCACCAAGGCCGTGGCAATCTGGCACCACCTCACCGGGGAGGGGCATCAACAGCTCGTGGAATCGTACCTGACCGAAGCCGGCAACTGGGAGCAGGTGCGGTCCGCTACCCCCATCCCCGAGGACGCAAGCGGCGACCCCCTCTACGCCGTCCTGGGAAACCGCGCCGGCGAACCGGCCGCCTGAGCGGAGATTCCAAACTCGATCACAGGGAAGACGCCAAGGAGGAATGGAAGCGAGATCAACCAATCCGTTCGTCCTGAGCGTAGCGGAGCGCGAGCGGAGCGAAGTCGAAGGACGCCAACTCCCCAACCCCAACCGCAGGTCTCCCAACGCCGAGCGGCAGGCTCCGTTCATGTCCCGTGCCGCCGGGTGACGCTCAAGTCACGCCGCGTCCAGGTGGAAAAAGCGCACCGCGTTGCCCGCGAGCATCAGTCCCCGCTCGTCGTCGGGCACGCCGGCGAGCTGTTGCTCCATGACCTCCAGGGAACGGGGCCAGTGGGTGACGATGTGGGGGAAGTCCGTGGACCACATGATCTTGTCCACGCCCACGTGGTGGCGGAGATCCACGCCGATGGGGTCGTCGAAGAAACCCCACAGCGCGTGCTCCTTGAGATACTCGCTCGGAAGCCGGTCCAGGCGCTTGAGCCCCAGCAGCCGTTCGGCCCATGAGGCGCTGACCGTATAGGCCTGGTCCATCTGCTGGTAGAAGTACGGAATCCAGCCGATGTTGTTCTCCGCCCAGTAGATACGCAGCTTGGGGAAACGGTCGAAGACGCCCGCGAGAACAAGCTGCGCGGCCTCGACGGCGCCGCAGTGATAGATGCCGTGACGGGCAATGCGCTGGAGGAAGTCGGGCGGACGCTCCTCCCCTTGCGGCTCCCTCGGGTACTTCAGATGATAGACGTCGCGCCCGCGCGTGCGTTGCGGGAACGAGGTGTGGATGGTGAGCGGCATGTCCAGGTCCAGCGCCGCCGCCCAGAAGCGGTCGTCCTCGGGCGTGGGATGGCCCTTGCCGCTGGGATAGGTGTGCAGCCGCACCGTCTTGAAGCCCTTCCCGGCGCAGCGTGTCATCTCGGCGACGTCCTCGTCGACGCCGATGTTCGGCAGCACGGCCACGCCGATGAGCCGGTCCGGCGCCGCCGCGCAGAAGTCCTCGATGAAGTAGTCGTTGAAGGCGCGCACGATGGCCAGGAACGCGTCCTTGTCGCGGATGGCGGTGTTGCGCGCCTCGGTGGCGTAGAGCACTTCGGCGTCGATGCCGTCGGCATCCTGCTCCTTGAGCCGCTCTTCGCCCGTGCCCGCGCCGCGGGCGTGATCGAAGTCCAGCCCCACGGGACTGAACTCCTCGGGAGACTTTCCGGCGAACTGGTTGGTGCCGCTGTACTCGATGGGCTTGCCTTCCTCGACGATGGCGTCCATGCCGTTGGACAGCTTGATGCGCCGCGGCGCCCGGTCCCGGTACTTCGCCGGCACCCGCTGCGTCCACATGTCCGGGGGTGACTCGAAATGGCTGTCCGCCGAAATATAACGATACTGCCGCGCCATGAACGATCCTCCGCGTCAGGTTCCAACGTGTTGTTGCCGCAAACTCGCCACGCCCCGATTGGTCATTCCCGCGAGACCTTCCGAAACGTCATTCCCGCGGAAGCGGGAATCCAGGGGTAGTTGGGGGTGAGCCGTCACCGTGGCGTCTGCAGCCAGCGCTCCGGTTCCAGCCCCGGCCGGTCGGGGTACTTGGCGGCGATCTCCAGCACCTTGGGGTGGTCGGCGGCGGCCGGGCGCCCGTCCTTGTAGATGTAGTTGTCCCCGACCCTGAGGCTGCCGCCGCGCATCTCGCCGGAGATGTGCATGAGGTACGGAAAGCTCTTGGTGGTGCGGCTGTTGCCCATGTGGAAGTGGAAGCTGCTCCAGTGGTGGTGCTCGACGAAGTGCCGGTAGGGCGTGTTCGGGCACTGGTGCGGCTCCAGGATGGCGGACGGATGCACGCCGCCGTGGAAGCCGCGCACCTCGTAGGCCTTCTCGCCCAGGTACTTGGACATGAACTTGTAGAAGCGGGTCAAGGTGTCGGCTTCCTCCCCGCCCTCGAACTTGCGCATGTACCCGCCTTCGATGTGCACGCGCACCGGCTCCTTGAAGGGACAGGGCACGCCGATGTGCCGGCCCCAGATGACGCCGATCTCGTCGATGATGCCGAGGCCCTCGGCCGCGCTTGAGCGGATGGAGGGGAAGACCCCCTCGGGGAACGGACGGTACAGGCCGACGGTGCGGTAGTCCGCGTAGTGCTCCGCGCCCAGGGGCTTCTCGACGATACCCTCGATGTAAGAGCCGTTGGGATGCTCCATGACCCACTTGGCGCCGGGGGTCACCAGGGCTGCGGTCCGGATGCGGATCTCGGAGACCAGCTCGTAGGGGGTGAGCCCCCAGTTGCTGGCGAGAAGCGGCCCGGTGGTGGCCATGTTGCGCGCCAGCGGGATGTTGCGCTCCTCCAGGATCTCCGGGATCTCCCGCAGCTCCTCCTCGTAGGTGAAGTCGACGCCGTAGCTGATGAGCACGTCGGCCCCCTGGATGGCGTTGCGCACCACCTTGGGCACGCGCCAGGCCTTGCCCGGGTCGGCGCCGTCGCCCCAGAGCACGGTGGGGCGCACGGGCGTATCGGTCCACAGCACGTAGGGATCGGCGCCGCGCTGCTGCACCGCCGCCTGCACCCACGCCACCGCGTCCTCGTCCACGAGGTTGAGGCCGCCGTAGTTGCCGTCGTGCACGGCGAGGATGAGCACCTGCATGCCGGGCTGAACGTCGGCGCAGTTGTCCACGAGGTCGTTGACCGCGATGGCGGCCTGTCTGGGGATCATGGAAGCCATGAGAAGAACCTCCCTGCGAGAGTGAGTTGCGTGAGCATCCTCGGCTTCAAGACATATACATCCGGCCGCGAAATACTGTCAACGCGGCCTCCCGGCGGCCTTCCCCGGCCCGCGGGCTCGTATTGACAGGCCAACGGCCAGTTGATAGCGTGGCGACCGAGCGAGACGGTCCGCGCCGGCGATCCGCTCGCATCCCCCGCCCGCCCCAAGAAGGGAGAAGCCATGATCCAAGCCAGCGACATCCACGGCGTGATGGCCATGATGCCGTCCTTCACCACCGACGACGCCAACTCGCCGCGCGCGAAGGACACGGTCAACGTGCCGGAGCTGGAGCGCAGCGTCGACCAGGCGGTGCGCGACGGCATCAACGTGCTCACCACCACCGGCACCTTCGGCGAGTGCCACACCCTGCTGTGGGACGAGTTCACCACCCTCACCGACGCCACCGTCGCCACGGTGAACAAGCGCATTCCCGTGGTCATCGGCTGCACGAGCCTGAACACGCGCGAAGTGCTGCTCAAGATGGACTACGCCGCCAGGGCCGGGGCCGACGCCGTGCTCGTGGGCGTGCCGTTCTACTTCAAGTCGAGCGTGCCCAACGCCGTGCAGTTCTACTTCGACCTGGCGGACGAGCACCCCGAGCTGGGCATCTTCATCTACCACAACCCGCGCAACCACCACATTCACATTCCGGTGCCGGCGTTCAAAGAGCTGGTCAGCCGGCCCAACATCGTCGGCATGAAGGACAGCCACCGCACCCCCATGCAGTTCATGCAGCTCATGGACATCGTGCGCGGCAAGATCAGCGTCATGACCAACCAGAACCAGATGTACCCCTACATGATGATGGGGGCCGCCGGATGCTGGTCCATCAACGCGTGGATGGGTCCCTCGCCGGTGATCCGCGGCTACCAGGCCGGCCGCGAGGGCCGCTGGGACGAGGTCCGGGAGATCTGCATGGCCATGGCCCGGGTAGGCGGAAAGGACCCGAGCCTCACCGATCCGGTGGAGAGCAAGATCTCCATCAACGAGGCCGGGTACTGCTACGCCGGTCCCGGCAGGCCGCCCTTCCGGGTGACCACGGACGAGACCCGGGCCGAGGCCAAGGCCATCGCCCAGCGCTGGCGCAAGCTGTGCGAGACCTACCCGCTACGGGCGGAAGCCGCGGCCTGAGGCGTGTCGGACGAGCGCGCCGGGATGATGAAGGCGGGGATTCCGGTGGCACGAGGTCGGACGTAGAAACGGGAGTTCAGACCGCCCGGACCGGTGCCGTCAGCCAATTCCGCCGGGCGTTCCGCCACGCACGGGAGCCGGCAAGAACGGACCGGAAAGGATACAAGAATGGCCAAAGTCGCACCCAACAACCAGAAACGGCGTGACGAGTTGCACGCGAGGTTCGCGGACCTCGGACTGGTGGGCTACTGGCAGCGCCAGCGCGATCACCACAACGTCGAACCCAGGCTGTGGCGCTGGGACGACGTCCATCCCGCGCTGATGCAGGCCGCCGACGTGATCAGCATCGGCGCGGAGGCCTTCCGCCGCAACGTCGGCCTGGAGACCGGGAGCCGCACCATCATCATGGGCTACCAGATCGTCATGCCCGGCGAGGCCGCCCCCGCCCACCGGCACACCAACACGGCGCTCCGGTTCGTGGTGCAAGGCGGCGGCGCCTACACCACCTCCAACGGCGAGCCCATGACCATGCGGCCGGGCGACCTGCTGATCCAGCCCAACTGGGTGTGGCACGACCACGTGAACGACTCCAAGGAGCCCATCATCTGGATCGACGCCCTCGACGTCGGCATCGTCAACTTCCTGGACGCCTACCGCTTCCGCGAGGAGTGGTCGGAAGGGGTCCAGCAACCCTTGACCCGCAAGGAAGGCGCATCGCGCCGGCTCTTCGGGCCCATCCGGGAGCCGGAAGTTCGCTACGAGGGCGCCGCCGGCGTGCCCTACCACTACAAGTGGGACGAGACCCTGGAGGCGTTGAACACGGTGGCGGATGCCGGCGGCGGCAACCCCCACGACGGCGTCCTCCTCGAATACAAGAACCCGGTCACCGGCGGGCACACGTTCCTGACCATGACCTGCCACATCCAGATGCTGCTGCCCGGCCAGACCACCCGCCGGCACCGTCACACGGGCACGACCCACTACCACGCGGTCCAGGGCCACGGCGTCACCATCGTCGACCGCGACGAGCCCATCGAGCTCGAATGGGAGATCAACGACGCCTTCACCCTGCCCCCGTGGCGCTGGCACCACTTCCGCAACGCGTCGGAGACCGAGCCCGCGGTCCTTTTCTCGGTGACGGACCGGCCGATGCTGGAGATGACGGGACTGGATCGGGAAGAAAGCGAGTAGTCCCACCGCCGCGGCTCACGCAGGTGGGACGCGGCACTAACGCGCGGCGCTTCGGTGAAGCTCGGCGTTGACACCCATCAAACCGGCCACCAGTTCGAAGGACCGCAGCCGCTTGGCGTGATCATGGATGTTCGCGGTGATCATGACCTCGTCGGCGCCCGTGCGCTCGATGAAGGCGGCGATCTCGCGTTCGACCGTATCCGGGGCGCCGACGGCGGAGCAGGACTGAGCCTCCTCCAGCATCGCACGCTCGTGCGGGGCCACCTGATCTTCAAAACCAGCCACCGGCGGCGGCAGCTCGCCGCGCATGCCGCGGCGCCGGTATACGAAGGACTGCTGGATCGAGGTCCTGAGGAAGCGGGCTTCTTCGTCGGTATCGGCGGCGACGACGGTCATCCCCACCATGACATAGGGCTTGTCGAGTTGCGCCGACGGCTCGAAGCGTTGGCGGTACACGGCAATGGCCTGCATCAGGGCCGCGGGCGCGAAATGCGAGGCAAAGGCATAGGGAAGCCCGAGGGCGGCGGCGAGCTGGGCGCCGTACAGGCTGGAGCCCAGGATCCAGATCGGCACGTTCAGGCCGGCACCGGGGACGGCGCGCACGAACTGGTCCGGAGCCGGGTCCTTGAAGTAGTGTTGCAGCTCCAGCACGTCTTGGGGGAAATCATCGATGTTGCCGGCCAGGGTGCGGCGCAGGGCACGCTCGGTGAGACGGTCGGTGCCGGGCGCGCGACCCACGCCCAGATCGATCCGGCCCGAAAAGAGCGCCGCCAGGGTACCGAACTGTTCGGCGATGACGAGCGGCGCATGGTTGGCCAGCATGACCCCGCCGGAGCCGACCCGCATGGTTGCCGTGGCCTGGGCCACCTGGCCGACCACCACGGCCGTCGCGGCACTGGCGATGCCGGCCATGTTGTGATGCTCGGCCAGCCAGTAGCGCGTGTAGCCCCACGCGTCGGCGTGGCGCGCCAGGTCGATGGTGTTGAGCAACGCCTGGCGCGCGTCGCCGCCCTCGACGATGGGCGACAGATCAAGGATGGAGAGCGGTGTGCCTATCATCCGGACACTATAGGCCATCGTCGCGGAAGGACCAACATGGCGTGCGCGGCGGCCGTAGCCCCATCGCCTGGAACACAGGGTGCCCGTCCCGGGAACCGCCCTTCTGTTCAGAAGGCGATTCGCCGGACGCCGTCGACGGTGTCCAAATGCCTGTCGTTGCTCAGTACCGGCAGGTGGTGCTGACGGGCCAGCGCCGCGATCCAGACGTCATTGGGCGGTATGGGAGTGCCCGAACGCCTCAGTCGGACACGAATGTCCGCGTAGACGTCCGCCGTAGCCGACGTCACGGCGGCGATCTCCGTCAGCGGCAAGTACCGGGCAAGCCATTCCTCGTAACGGCTGCGATACCGGGACTGACGGATACCGAAGTAGTACTCCCCCAGGACTACGCTGGGAACGACCAAGCGCTCCGCCGACCGAAGCGCTGCCTTGATTCCCGCGCGACCCTCTGCCCACGCAGACAGGGCGTTGGTGTCGAGGATCATGAAAGGTCTTCGGCGGAGAGGCGCTCGAACTCCTCGTCAATCACGTCGAGGACGCGGCGGGTCTCGTCCGAGAGCTCAGCGAGCTCGCCGAAGCCGGCCATCCATGGAGGATCGGCGTCGCGGCCCCGGACGTCGTTGGTTTGGTTCCGAAGTCGCTCGACGAGAGCTTCCGTGAAGAACCGTTTGAGAGTCATACCGCGCGCCGCCGCGACCGTCTTCGCTTGCCGAAAGATGGCGTCGGGGAGCTCGATGGTAGTTTTCATGGACCCATATTCCCATAAAACCGGCCACGACTCAAACGCCTCGACCTGAGGCGACCGATCACTGGGCGATGGACTGCCCGATCACCTTCCTTCCGGCGACGACGAAGATCAGGTTGAAGGTGATCAGCACCACCAGCATGGCCGCGGACTCGTTGAAGTGCCCGCCGATGAAGGCCTCGTAGATGATGTTCGCCACCAGCACGCTGCCCGCGGAGGCCAGCAGCAGCGCCACGGAGAAGTCCTTGGCGGCGTGCACCAGCACCCACAGCCACCCGCTCAAGAACGCGGGGATGAGGAGCCGCAGGGTGATGCGGAGGAAGGTCTGCAGGCTATTGGCCCCGCTCGCCTGGGACGCTTCCTCCAGTTCCTGGTGGAGCTGGAGCATGGCGGAGTGCATGAGCCGGGTGCCGAAGGCCAGGTAGCGCGCGACGAACGCCAGGGTCAGGAGGATCAGCGTGCCGTAGAGCGGCGTGCCCACGAACATGAGGAAGAGCGCCAGGGTGGAAATGACGCCCGGGATGGCCAGGGGCATGAACGCCACCACGTTGATGAGGTCCGTAAGCCTCGAAGGACGGCGCACCACCAGCCAGCCGATGAAGCTCACCAGCAGCATGGTCACGGTCGCGGCCTCCAGCGCCACGATCAGGGTGTTGACGAAGTAGCTGCCGAAGAAACGGTAGTCCAGGAGCCGCGTGTAGTGGAGCAGCGTCCAGCGCATGTCCGCCGCGAACTCCAGCACCGGCGGCACGTAGAAGCGCAGGAAGCTCGCGTACAGGAGTATGGCGAACGGCAACACCACCTTCATCAGAATGAATAGCCCCACGGCGCCCAGGGCAAGGGACTTCCACCGCCCCAGCGCGATGAGCCGGGGGCGGTAGCCCTTGCCCGTGATCACCGCGAACTGGGAGGTCTTGCGCACCAGGCGGATGTAGATGAGGCTTCCCAGCACTCCCATGGCCAGTCCGAGCATGCCGAAGGCGGCCGGGATGCCGTAGTTGACGCCCAGGTCCGCCGACGGCAGCAGGCTGAAGAAGATCTTGGTGGACAACAGCTCGATTCCCGCCGTGGGTCCCAAGGCCAGGGGCAGCTCCAGCGACTCGAGGCCGGTAACGAAGAAATAGATCCCCACCGCGGCCACCCCCGGACGCATCAGCGGCGCGGTCACGGTGCTCAGAACCTGCCAGCGCGAGGCGCCGGAGGCGAGCGCGGCCTCCTCCAGGGCCGGGTCCATCTGCCGCAGCACCGCGGTGAGGAAGAGCCACATGGTGGGTATGATGCCGAGCACGTGGACAAAGACCAGCCCGGTCATGCTGAAGATGTTGAACGGCCCCTCGCCCGAGTCGATGCCGAGGAGCGCACGCAGGTACACGTTGATGGTGCCGCCCCGGGGTCCCAGCAGCAGCACCCAGCCCAGCGCGGTGGCGAACACCGGCGTGCTCATGGGCACGAACATCAGCACGTACATGGAGTTGCGCAACGGCATGTCCGTGCGCTCGGTGAGGAAGGCGAATACGAACGCGATGGGCAGCGCGAACAGCACGCCCAGGCCGGCATACAGCAGCGTGTCGCGGATGATGGGCCTGAAGTCGGCGCCGGTGAAGGCTTCGAGGTAGGGAGAGACGGTGAACGGGCCGGGGTCCAGGGGCAGCAACCCCTCGGGACGGAAGCTCGCCAGCACCATGAAGAACAGCGGCACGATGACCAGCACCACCAGTACCGCGAGCACGGACAGGGCGCCGGGCTGCCGGAACCGCCACCGCCGGAACAGGGCCGGCCGCGAATGCGAGCCTGGGGTGCTTCCCATGGCTACTACACGGGACGGGCGTCGGTGGGCCACCGAAGCGCCAAGGCCGGGCTCGGGACGGGCGTGACACCCGTCCGAGCCGCGACCGCCGGTCTACGGGGGCCGGACCGCGCTATTCCGTGATCTTCTTCTTGCTGGCGATCCCGGCCTTCAGAGCGTTGATGGCGGTCTTGCGGTACTTGCCGGCAAGCTTCGCCTGCTCTTCGGTCTTGGGCCCGGCAACCTGTTCCACCGACTTGATGCCGTGCTGGCGCGCCAGCTTCACCAGCGGCAGCCGGTCCGCCTCCTCGTCGTACATGCGGAACACCCCGCCGCCGGTGATGGCGGCCTCGGTGTAGTTGCCGTCGAAGTGGTTCCAGCCCCAGTAGAGCGCCGCCATGTTGGGGTCGTTGACGCCGGGCTGGATCAGGCAGGACACCGTGAGGTTGCCCAGCACCATGCCCGCGAAGGTCATGTCCAGGGGCGCTCCCAGCGTCTTCTGCTGCACGATCTGGACCATGGACGCGACCCCGATGTCGCCCTCGCCCTGAATGAGCGCCTGCAACACCCCGGAGGTGCCGCCGGAGACCAGCCGGACGCCGTTGGCGCCCAGGTTGTGCGCGTACACCCGCAGCCGGTCCTCGTTCCAGCCGGGGGCGAACGGCAACACGTAGAGACCCAGGGCGCGCACGTCCCAGACCACCCGGTTACGCCACTTCTCGTCCGTCAGGTCATCGAACCGGATCCCCTTCAACTCTTCGGGCTTCACCCGGCGGGTGTTGTATACGATGGTCCATGTTCCCATCTGGTGGTGCAGGCAGTGGTCGCGCAACGATGCGCCGCCGGCGCTCTTGATGGCGGGAACCGTGGCCTGGAGCTTGCGCGCCAGGGGCCAGCCCTCGTAGACGGCCTCCCACGGCGGCTGCCGGGTGTGGCCCGCCTTGAACATGCGCAGCACCAGCGGCAGTCCGCCGTCCCACATGTCGACCACGCCGCGCCCGGTCTTGGCCGCTTGCATGATCTTCACCGGCGCCTTGCGGTGGTGTCCGGGCTCCGACTCCAGGCGCAGGTTGAAGCCGAAGCGCTTCTCGAAGGCCGCCTCCTTGGCCCGGATGATCTCCGGTGGCACGCCCTCCAGGGTCATGGTGATGACGTGGTTGGACGCCTTGGCCTTGGCCACCAGGTCGTCGAGGGCCGACGCGCCGGCCATGCCGGACAACGCCCCGAAGAACAGAAAGACGGTCGTTGAGATCGCGAGAAATGGATGCATGGGATGGCCCTCCTGTTGCCGAGGCTTGGTGCTCGGGGTTTGAGGCGACGACCGCCTGGGCCCCGTATCCGTCATTCCCGCTTTCCAGGCTGTATCAAACGGCCATGGCCTGCGGCAAGCCACCCCGTAGGATGAAACAGAAGGGGTTGGAGCAAGGAGCTACCGAAGCAGTTGGCAACGTGGCAGTGTGAAAGGAGGCGGTGGCGGGGATTGGAGAGCGTCGAGTTAA
>JAJEAI010000120.1 GCA_022824205.1 Candidatus Binatia bacterium | reverse complement strand
ACGCTCAGGAGCTTCGGGCCACATCGGGGAAGCCCACCCGCTCCTGCCGCCACCCGGCCCGGCGTCAATAGCCAACCCCAGCCCGGGGCACGCGTGAACACCCTCGCCTTGTGTCCGTTTCTGTTTCACGGCAAAACGTCGGCCGGACAAGAATTGGCGCCAAACCACCGAGCCGTCATTCCCGCGCAAGCGGGAATCCATGGGTGGGGAGGGGGTGAATGGGCGTATTCCCGCCACACCGCGCCTGGATTCCCGCTTTCGCGGGAATGACGTATTCGTAACGTCTCCGCCTTATTTGATATAGCCTGGAATAGCCTGGAAAGCGGGAATCCAGGTGGGGTGGGGAAGAGGGTGTGCCGGGTCAGCTATCGGAGCGCCGGTAGCCGGTGTTGGTGCCGCCGCTCTGGGAACGAAGATAGTTCTCCACGTCCGAGAACGTGTCCATCATCAACTGCTGGCGCGCGGCCACGAGTTGGTCCGTGCGCAGGGCCTGCGACCAGGGGAGGTCCTTGCCCACCTGCACGGCGATCTTGGCGGACGCCAGGGCTGCCGGGTGGCGCGACCCGATCTCGCCGGCGAGCTGGAGGGTGACTTCCTCGATCTCGGCCTCCGGCACCGACGCCGACACCAGTCCGAAGCGGTCCGCATCCGCGCCCGAGAAGTTCCGGCCGCTGAAGTGCATGAGGGCCGCCTTCTTGGCCGGGATGCCGGTGTGGTAGAGGGAGCTCAGGGCCATTTGCCCGAAGCTGCCGCGCACGATCTCGGGCATGCCGATCCTGGCGGTGTCCGCGGCGATGGCGATGTCATGGCAGGTCATGAGCGCCATGCCGCCGCCGAGGCAGTGGCCGTGCACCTGGGCGATGGTGACCTTGGGGTAGTTCCGGAAGCTCTCATAGAAAAGCATGTTCGGGTGGGAGCGGTCCCAGTCCCGCGGCGGTTCCTTGTGAAGCGTCCGCAGGTCCTTCAGGTCCGCCCCGGCGCAGTAGCACGGCCCGTTGCCGCGGGTGACGACGACGCGCACCTCGGTGTCGGCGCGCACCGTCTCCAGGGCGTCGAGGATCTCGCCGGTCATGGCCTGACTCAGGGCGTTGCGCTTCTCGGGCCGGTCGAAGCTGATCCGCGCTACCCCGCCGCCGAGCCGTTCCAGCACGATGTAAGACCACTCTTTCGCCATTCCCTTCCCCTCTCGGCCTCGGCCACGCGGAGACGCCGACCGTGTTTTCTCAACAGCCTGCCGCTGTGGTGTCTGGCTTAATTCGCAGCATAAAATGCGGAGGATTTTTCGTTGTCGGCAAGGCGCGATGACCCGTAGGGGCGACCCGCGGTCGCCCCATGTGGCGGGCACCACGCGAGGAAGACCCCGGGTCAAGCCCGGAATGACGTAACGCAGCCGACGGCGAAAAAGACCCGCAGATTATGCTGCGAATCAATCAGACACCACACTAATCGTCCACGCGTCCCGGGGCCTCGTAGTAGTGCTCGTAGTACCATTCGGCGATCTCGCCCGCGGTGGTCTTCCACACGCCGTCGTGGGAACAGATGTAGTCCAGCGCGCGGTCCAGCGCACCGATGCGGAACGGCATGCCGGTCACGTAAGGGTGCAGCGGGATGCACATGACGCGTCCGCCCTTCTCGCCCTCCCGGTACAGCGTGTCGAACTGGTCGCACACGATCCGGTAGTACTCCGCCGGCGTGTGGTTGGCGTGCACGAACATGGAGATGTCGTTGATGCCCTGTTGGTACGGCACCACGATCATGCGCCCGGCCTTCACGCGCATGGGCACCGGCTGATCGTCGCAGCCCCAGTCGCACACGTACTCGAACCCCTCCCCGGCGAGGAAATCCGGCGTGTCGTAGGTTTCCGCGAGCCCCGGCCCGAGCCATCCCTTGGGCGCCTTGCCGGTGGCGTGGGCGATGATGTCGCGCACCTTGCGGATGACCTTGCGTTGCTTCTTGGCGCCGTAGCCGTTCATGCGCGTGTTGTTGTTCATGCCGTGGCCCAGCCACTCCCAGGAACGCTTGTTGCCCTCCTCGATGATGGCCGGGTGCTGCGCGCACACCTCCGCGTTCAGCAGCACGCTGGCGCGCATCTCATAGCGGTCGAACACGTCCATCATGCGGAACACGCCCACCCGCGCGCCGTAGTCCCGGACCGAGTAGGACTGCACGTCCGGCAGCGCCTCGTTGATCCTCGGGATGCCCTTGTCGATGTGAAAACACTCGATGTTGGGTCCCAGCCAGAGCGCCACCCGCGCATCCGCCGGCCAAACCAGCCGCGGCCTCTGGACGATCGGACTATAGTCGTAGCGTGTGCTGAGCATCGGCGTCGCCTCCGTAACGGGTTCCAAGGTTGTCCGTTTGTTGGTCTACCAGATACCACCCCGGGTAGCGAGAGAACGAGGCTCCTCGCTCGTGGCCCTTGCGGAACGTCGGACCTTGATTCCAGTGAGCGTCACGATATGATGTAAGGACCTTGGGTCTTCAGCCAAGGGCTGATCAACGGGAGAACGGCCATGACCAAGAAATCCAGCGTCGATGTCCGCGAAGAACTGATCGACGAGCCCTATATCCTTGAAAGGCTCCGGGCTTTTCGTGTCCGCGTAGACCGCATGGAGTCACAGATGGAGCGGCTGAAAAGGAATCATGCGGATCATTGGGTTGCCCTGTATACCGGAGACTTCGTGCTTGCGGAATCCCGGGACGATCTCCTCGCGACGTTGGAAGGTCAAGGGGTGCCTACCTCCGAGACCGTCATTCGGTTCCTCGATTCGAATCCGAAACATATCATCCTTTGACATCCGTGATCCGGAGACAATTCGACCATCGGGGACGACCCTACGTTCAGGGTTGGCTCATCCTGCCTCGCGCGAACATTCAAGGAGAGGTTGAGTTTCTCGTCGATACCGGGGCGGATTCCATAATAATTCATCCATCGGACGGCCTAAAACTTGGGCTGCCGTTCGGCGAGTTGCACGGCGAGATTGTCTCGGTCGGGATCGGGGGCGATCATCCCTATTCCCTGGAAGATGGTGTGATCCTCTTCAAGGACGACGCACGCTTACGGGAGTATCGTTCCGAAATCCTGATCGGCAAGCCTTCCAACAACCTCAACAGGTTGCCGTCACTTCTCGGCAGGTCGCTGCTGAATCGCTGGCGCGTGGTGTACGACCCGATCGGAGATCGGCTCACGATGATACACCGGGTATGATGCAATCGAGGCAGGGCTGCCGATCTACCCAATCACGGCGCCCGTCATGAACGGTTCGAAACGGCAACAGCCCCCGCTCAGGCCGAGACCAACAAAGGTGTTCGGCGTACAAGATGTACGGTGGCAGCCGGTTTGGGTACTACGGCTCTTGTTCGCAGAACGCTACGGGGTGGAGGTCGTGTTCCCTTCCATGTGCGCGATCGCTGCTTGGTTGGCACTCTGGGATGATGCCGTGTGCAAGGGGTTGATCAAGCGCGAACCCGAAGCGCTCCTGTCGCTCGGCGACCCCGGAACACTCGACCTTGCCACACGATTTGACCTTTTGCGAGAGTTTGTCGCCGCCTACGGTCAAGGCAGTTGGCGCGGATTCCATATAGAGATCGACCAACTTCAGCGCTTGGCAGACCCGGACTTGGCACCGGTCATACGCGAGTCTTGGGCTGACGGTCCGATCAACGATGACGTACGGCACCTGTTGGTGAGAATGGTCTGGCTGGGGCCTGTTCCGGACTGTGCAGACTTGGTCCAGTCTGTTGCGTTTGATACGACGTGGTCCGTTGCCGATCGCATTGTCGCAATCCGGGCACTTGTCGCCTGCGACCGGGATGAAGTTGTTCGACAGATCGTTGATGACATGTTGGCTCAGCCGGAGTTGTGGCCCGATGAAATCATTTGGGGTGTCGCTGGCGACCTGTTTCCAAAGCTCCTCACGGTCGACGAGTTGGTCACCTTGATGGAGCAGACTCCAGAACCACCGAACATCGTTGGTGGCTTCGGGTGGACATCCCTGAAGATCGTCGAGGCATTGGATGCCTGTTGTAAAACCGCCGTTTCGTTAAGGGACAAGCTGTCCACCCTCATCTGGAAGGGACGGGCGACGAAACAAGACTTCTACGATATCCGTGGCAGTTTTAACACTGCTGTCCCACAAGAAATACGAATGAGGAGGACCTGAAGAGCTCCGTCATGCTATGATGGAAATTGCAAAAACCCATCGTAGGAGGAGGTTCAGGTCCATGGCGTACAATCATAC
>JAJEAI010000146.1 GCA_022824205.1 Candidatus Binatia bacterium | reverse complement strand
CACCCCGCCTGGATTCCCGCTTCCGCGGGAATGACGAATCAGGGGGGCGGTGCCTCTCATGAATAGAGTTTTGCCACAGCCTGTTTCGCGGTAATCACCCATGTCGGCTTGCAGCCGACACACAGAGGGCCGGGCGCTCGTTCATGCCCCGCGCTCAGATCCCGTACAGCCGCTTCGGATTTACGTTGAGGATCTTCTCCTTGGCCGGTTCGCTCACGTCCCGCCGTTCCCGGAACGCCCGCACCGCGAAGCGGTCGCGGTCGCCGTGGGGCATGTCCGAGCCGAAGACGATGCGGTCCTCGCCCACGAGGTCCAGCACCTGCGGCAGCAGCGGGTCCTCCACTTCGGTGCTGAGGAAGAGGTTGCCCCGGCTCATGTATTCCGCGGGCGAAACGGCGGCCCGCGGGGCGGCTTCGGGAATGGACTTGCCGAAGCGGTTGGTGAAGCCGAAACGGTGCTCCAGCCGGTCCATGAGGAAGTGGACCCAAAGGCAGCCGGCTTCCAGGAACGCCACCCGCAGCGTCGGGAAGCGGTCCAGCACGCCGCCGGTGATCATGGCGGTGAAGCCCATGAGCAGCGGCACCAGGAACGGGATGATGGTGCCGGGATAGAGGTGGTCGTACATGTTGCTCAGGGGCGGACACGACCAGCCCACGTGCACGGCCAGCGTGAGGTCCTCCTCGGCGAGCGCTTCGTAGAAGGGGAAGAGGCTCGTGTGGTCCAGGGTGCGCTCGCCCACGGTGCCGAGGATCATTACGGCCACCGCCCCGAGTCGCTTGGCCTCGTGGACTTGCGCCACCGAGGCCGGAACGTTGTCGAGATCCACCACCGCGGCCCAGTGGAGCTGGTCCGTTGAGCCCGTGGCGTCCGCCAGCCAGCGGTTGTAGGAGCCGCACAGGGCCGCGCCGAGATCGGGATCGTCCACCAGCGGATGGACCAGGAAGAAGCTCGGGTAGATGACCTGCACGCCCAGGTCCTCGTCGGCCATGTCCTTGAGGCGCGCCTCCGGCCGGCTGATCTCGATGCTCTCGATGCTCTCGGGCTTGGATGCGGTATAGAAGGAACGTTGGCCCTCGTAGTGGGCCGGCGTGCCCATGTTGTGGCAGCCACGGCCGAACAGGCGCGGGTAGATCTGGTCCTCGACGCGCCAGTAGAGCCGCCCCTCGGAGTTGACCACCTGCGGCCTGCGCTTGCGAAAGGCGGGATCCAGGTAGGCGTCCGCGAAAGTGGCCGGAGACTCTTCCACGTGGGCGTCGGCATCGATTACGATCATCGGGGGGTCCTCCCTTGATTGACGAGTGCCCCCGCGCGGATGGACGATCCGGGGAGACGTTCGCACCCATACCGCAATACCGAAACGGCGCGCAACAACACGGACCCCCGGAGGTGATGGGGCGGTTCCGGACCGGCCCACCGGCGGGCGAAGGACCAGGAGGGTAACATGCCGATTCTCTTGACCAACAACGACGTCAAGGACCTGATTTCGCCGGAGACGGCGGTGGATGTCATGCGGGAGACCTATCGCGGTCTCGCCGAGGGGACGGCGGTGACCCGGACCCGGAGCCAGACCTTCGCGGAGACGTCCCACCCCGGGACCTTCGTCGAGTTGCGCACCATGGACGGCATCGTCCCGGCCTTCGATGCCGTGGGCATGCGCATCCTGCCCGACCTGCACCGCTGGCCGCGCATCGGCGCCAACCAGCGCTACGACAAGGTGCCCAAGAAAAACGGCAAGTTCCTGGCCTTCGACCTGATCTTCGACCTGGAGACCGCCGACCTCCAGGCGGTGGTCCAGGACGCCTACCTGCAGAAGCTGCGCATCGCCGGCACCCACGGTGTCGCCGCCGAATACCTGGCGCCGGCGCGGGCGTCTCGCGTCGGCGTCATCGGCTCGGGATGGCTCGCCGAAGGCGTGCTCATGGGTCTCGGCGTCGTCCGGGCCATCGAGTCCATCAAGGTGTTCAGCCCCACCGCCGCCAACCGGGAGCGGTTCGCCCGCAACGCGCGGGAGAACCTCGGGCTCGACGCCGTCGCGGTGGATACGCCGGAGGCGGTGACCCGGGACGTGGACATCATCGTGGTGTGCACCAACACCATCGATCCGGTCTTCTTCGGCGAATGGCTCCGCGCGGGCGTCCACCTCGACGCCATCTCCGGTCGCGACGTCGACGAGGCGAGCTTCGCCCGCGCCGACTACACCGTGCTGAGCATGCGGGAAGGGCGCTGCAACGAGGGCCTCAACTTCGCCCCGCCGGTGCTGCGCGAGACCCTGGCGCCGCGTTTCGCGCCGTTCGAGAAGGACGTGCCGTGGGATGACTATGCCGAGTTGGGGGAAGTGATCACCGGAAAGGTGCGCTCACGGGAGAGCGATGAGGAGATCACGTTCTTCTGCAACAACGTGGGCTTCGGCGCCCAGTTCGCCGCCCTGGGCGGCAAGGCCGTGGCCCTCGCCAGGGAACGGGGACTGGGCGCCGAATTCTCCATCGACGACTGGTACGAGGACGAACGCTGACCGGGGACGCGAGTACGTTATTCACGTTATTCCCGCGGAATGGACTGTGCCGGAACCCCTCCAGCCGAAACGTTACGAAACGTCATCCCCGCGGACGAGGCCGTATCAAGACTCCAATCGAACAGGGAATGACGATTAGAGGGGGCGCCACCACATCAGTATTGGCACAGCCTGCCGCGCGGGAATGTCGTATGCGCGGCACCCGTCCGCCCACGGGTTCTCTCCGCCCACGGGTTCCCTCCGCCTACGGGTGCACGTCCTGGGTGAACCATTCCGTGGGCATGTCCCGCCCGATGCCCTTGGCGACGGCCTCGCGATAGACCCGCTGGGCCACGGCGGCGAACTGGAGGCCCTGGCCGACGTTGTTGACGAAGGCCGTGGTCTCTTCCGGTGTCCGCCGTCCGGGGACCGCGCCGATGAGGGCTTGGGGAAGCTCCTCGATGCGCTCCCACAGCGGTGTTTCCCGTTGCGACCACCAGCCTCCGGTGCCCTCCGGCGTGTCCACGGCCGGGGTCCGGTACACCTGCGGGCGGATGTTGGCGGGGTTCTTGGAGAACAGGAAGACCCGGTCCATGGCGTCCAGGAAATCGTGGTCCATCTCCTGCACCTTGACCGCGCTGTAGTGCACGCCGGGCCGCAGCCACTTGCGCTGGTGCACCGGTTCCATGGAGTTGGTCCCGGCCACCACCAGGTCGGCCCCCTCCACCGCCTCGTCCGCGGAGTCCACGGGAGTGAGGCGCGCTTCGACCCGCGGCGCCAGCTCCCGGCAGAAGCGTTCACGGTTCGCCGGGTTGGTGCTGTACACCTTCACGTCGGTGATGGGGCGGACCGCGCAGTGCGCCATCAACTGTCCGCCCGCCTGCCAGCCGGTGCCCAGCAGCGCCATGACCGCGGCGTCCTCCCGCGCCAGACAGCGAGCCCCCAGGCCGTTGGCAGCGCCCACGCGCATGCGCGAGATGTAGCCGTCCGGACAGATCATCACCGGCGCGCCGGTCTCCATGCTGAACAGCAGCATCAGCCCGTTCCAGCGCCCGTCCGCCGACGGCAGCCGGTCGCGCCGGACGTTGCCCGCCACCTCCGGCCATACGAGCACGTCGCTGTTGATGCGCAGCGCCGCCATGCCCTCGTCGGGCCACAGCCCGCTCATGGCCTTCAGGCTGTAGACCCCCTTGGTCTCGCCCACGACGGTGGGGGCGAGGGTGTCCACCCGCGGGCTGGTGACCGCTTCCCGCGCCTCCAGGGACCGCTGCGAGCGCTCGACGCATTCCAGCGCCATCTCCATGGTCAGAATCCGGTCGATCTCTTCGTTGCTGAGCAGCAGTGTCATGCGTGAACCTCCTGGGGTGCCGTTCGTTTCCGTAGCGCGCCGCGCGGCGCTCGATGTCCAGAGTGGCAGGTTAGCCCATGAGGGGCCGGGACAAAAGGTCCGGCGTCGAACACGACTCGACCTCGATGTTGCGAAATAGTCTGTGAAGAACGATCCGAAGCTGGTTCGGCAAGGTGCGCCACCGTATCGCAACGCCCCGTCCGTTTGACCCGTCGGACATTTTCGGCCATATTTTTCAGACCTTGGCCAGGTAGCTCAGTCGGTAGAGCAGGGGACTGAAAATCCCCGTGTCGGCAGTTCGATTCTGTCCCTGGCCACCTTCCTTCACTTCCCAGTCCAGTTCCTCAGCCTCCGTGTTTTCCACGTCACGGTGCTGCCGCGGACGTTTTCCCGCGTTCGTGGGGCGCCGTTCGGCGCCGGCATTCCGGCCGCGACGCCGTTCAAATATCCCTTGACACCCTTCCGACAAGGGTACTAGTCTGGCCGCGCATCGAGCACGAACCCCGCGAATCAACGGAAGGGAGGACTACCCATGAAAGGGGCGCTTCGCCGTATCGTTGTTTGCTTTACCCTCGTCCTGTTCGCGTCAACCGCGGCTCCCGCCGCCGACCTCGTGCTCAAGGGGGCCACCGCGTGGAAGAAGGATTACGTCTTCAATGACGGTTACTGGGAGTTCACGCGCCAGGTCGAGAAGCTGTCCGGCGGCAAGATCAAGGTGGAATGGAGGGGAGGGCCCGAAATTGCGCCGGCCTTCGAGATGCTGAGCCTCGTGCAGCGCGGGGTCGTGGACGTCCTGGGGAGTTCCGCCGCCTATTACACCGACAAGTACATGGAAGGGGTTTTCCCCGAATACTTCGTCGGCACTCCGGCCGTTCTGCGGAACGCGGGCATCACCAAGTGGTTCGACGATCTGAGCCAGAAAAAGACCGCCGTCAAACTGCTGGGCATGACTTCGGGTCCCGTCGGCATCGCCATCTTCACCAAGGAACCGGTGAAGGGCATCGCCGACTTCAAGGGGCTGAAGATGCGCAGCACACCCACCTACCTGCCCATGGGGCAGGCCCTGGGCGCCTCCATGATCCGGATCCCGTGGGCGGACCTGTACCCCGCTCTCGAACGCGGCGTGGTGGAGGGGTACTTCTCCCCGGCCATCGGGACCTTGCAGACGAAGCTCTACGAACAGGTCTGCTGCATGATCGCGCCGCACTTCTGGACCGTGCGTACGTGGCTCTACATCGGCATGAAGACCTGGAACAAACTGACCCCCGACCAGCAGAAGATATTGACCGATGCCATCGTCGCGACGGAGGACTGGGCCCAGGGTCACTACGCGGGGATCATCGGCAAGGAAATCGACACGCTGGTGAAGCAGCACGGCATGAAGGTCATCGAGTTCAAGGGGGACGAGGCCAAGCGCTACCTCAAGATGGCGTACGAATCGGCCTGGAACAAGTACGTGCCGGAGTCCCCGGAGCACGGCAAGACGATCCGGGAGATGGCGCAGGAACTGGAAAGCCGTTGAGGCCCGCGAAGGACAATTGATGCGGACGAACCGCTGAAAGGGAGGATGGATTCATGAGACGGACACTTGGCTGCATCGTTGTTGTCTTCGCCCTGGGCTTCTTCACCGCGACGGTCGCGCCGGGGGCGGACCTCGTGCTCAAGGCCGCCACCGCGTGGAAGTCGAACAACGTGTCGAACCACGGCTTCTGGGAATTCCAGCGTCAGGTCGAGAAGATTTCCGGCGGCAAGATGAAGGTGGACTGGCGGGGAGGTCCCGAGATCGCCTCACCCTTCGAGATGCTGAGCCTGGTGCAGCGGGGCGTGCTGGACGTGCTGAACGGGGCGGGTGCCTACGACGCCGCCAAGATACCGGAAGGGGTCTTCCTCGAGTATTTCGAAGGCACCACCGCCGAACTGCGCAAGGCGGGCATCACCAAGTTCTTCGCGGACATCACCGAGAAGCGGGTCGGCGTGAAGCTCCTGGGGCTGAGTTCGGGACCCGTCGAGTTCGCGATCTTCACCAAGAAGCCGGTGACCAGCATCGCCGGGTTCAAGGGCCTGAAGATGCGCAGCACGCCCACCTATCTGCCCTTGGGCGAGGCCCTGGGCGCCACCATGATCCAGGTGCCTTACCCGGAGGTCTACAACGCCCTCGAACGCGGCATCGTCGATGGTTACTTCTCACCGGTGGTCGGTACCCTCGCCAACAAGCTCTACGAGCAGATCTGCTGCATGCTGAAGCCCTTCTTCTGGACCGTGCGCACCTGGCTGTACGTCAACATGGATTCCTGGAACAAGCTTACACCCGAGCAGCAGAAGGTCCTGACCGACGCCATGATCGCCGCGGAGAACTGGACCCCGGCGTTCTTCAAAAAGGTCATCAAAGAGGAGCTCGACACGCTGACCGACAAGCACGGCATGAAGGTCATCGAGCTCAAGGGTGACGAGGCCAAGCGGTTCCGCAGGATGGCCTACGAGTCCTCCTGGAAGAAGTACCTGCCCAACTCGCCGGAATACGGCAAGCAGATCAGGGAGCTGGCCCGCGGTCTGGAAGATCGTTAGGGCAGCAGGCCACATCGGAGAGAGGAGTGGCGTCATTGATTTCTTCGACAGATCCAGCAGGAAAGGACCGGGGTGAAGCTCCGCGGCACGCCGACCTACCTGCCCATCGCCGACTCCCTCAAGCGCCTTCGCGAGATCGCGTACCAGGCCTCCTGGAAGAAGTTCGTGCCGGTCTCGCCGCAGTACGGCAAGCAGATCCGGGACATGGCGCGCCCCTTCGAAGGGAAGTGAGGACGCGCATTTACTAGATGCCACTACCCGCCTGGCCGGCCGCATTCGTGGCGGACGGCCGGGCGGCGACAGTGTCAGTTCTTCATCATGTCGCAACTCGGGCAAACGCTGGAGCGAGCCTGGGACTCGCTGCTGAACGGCCTCGCTTGTTTCGCGGGGCTCCTGGTGGTGACGGTCACCCTCTCGGTGCTCTACGAGGTGGTGGCGCGCTACTTCTTCAACAGCCCCACCATCTGGGCGGTGGATTTGACCGAGTACTCGCTGGTGTACATCACATTCCTGGGATCTCCCTGGGTGCTGCGCGACCACGCGCACACGCGCGTGGAGGTGCTGGTGGAAAGGCTGCGACCGAGAGTGCGCGTCGGTGTGGCCATCGCCGTGTCTCTGGTGGCGGCGACGGGCGCGGTGGTGATGGCGTGGGAGGGCGCGTGGGAAACCTGGGAGTCGTACCTGGGCGGCCATGCCGAGTTGAAGGCGTGGCGGGTGTACCGCTGGCCGTTGATCCTGCCCATCTTCGTCGGCAGCGTGCTTCTCGTCATCGAGTTCCTGCGCCAGGCGTGGCAGAGTTTCGGAGTGCTGAGGCGGGGCGAACCGATTCCCGATGAGCCGGGTCCGGTCGCCGTGGACCCCCTTTGAGCGGACCATGGAGTGGTACGAAGTCCTGGCCTTGATGCTCGGCGTGCTGATGGTCCTTTTCGTGGCCGGCACGCCGGTGGCGTTCGCCTTTCTCCTGATCAACATCGGCGGGCTGTTCCTGTTCATGGGCGGGTTCCCGGCGCTCCGGCTCATGGTGACCAGCGCCTTCGCCACGTTGGCGAGCTTCGTGCTGGCGCCGGTGCTGCTGTTCATCCTCATGGGCGAGATCATGTTCCGGTCAGGGGTCGCGGTGCGTACCCTCGATGCCCTGGACAAGTGGATCGGCGGCATTCCGGGGCGGCTGAGCCTCCTGGCGGTGAGCGGCGGCACCCTGTTCTCCACCCTCAGCGGTTCGAGCATGGCCTCCACCGCCATGCTGGGAACGACGCTCGTCCCGGAGATGCGACGCCGGGGCTACAGCTATCTCATGTCGGTGGGACCCATTTCGGCGGCCGGGGGTCTCGCCGCCATCGTTCCGCCCACGGCCATGGGCGTGCTGCTGGGCAGCCTCGCGGAGATCTCCATCGGCAAACTCCTGATCGCCGGCATCGCCCCCGGCCTCTTCATGGCCGGCCTCTATGCCGTCTACATCATCGTCCGGGCCAAGCTGCGGCCGGAATCGGCTCCGGTCTATGACGTCGCGCGCGTCTCCACCCGCGAGAAGCTCATCGGTATTCTGCACCTCCTGCCCCTGAGCCTCATCGTGTTCATGGTGCTGGGCGTCATTTTCATCGGCGTGGCGACGCCCACGGAGGCGGCGGCCCTGGGCGCGCTGGGCACGGCCATGGTGGCGGCCATGTACCGCAGCCTGACCTTCAAGGTGCTGGCGGAGTCGGTGATGAGCACGGTCCGGGTCTCCGTCATCGTGCTCATGATCATCCTCGCCTCCAACGCCTTCAGCCAGGTGCTGGCGTTCACCGGGGCCAGCCGGGGGCTGGTGGAGATGGTGGCGGGGTTCCAGGCGCCGCCCGTGGTGATCCTGGTGTTCATGATGTTCATCGTGCTCGTGCTGGGGATGTTCGTGGACCAGATCTCCATCATGATGATCACGGTGCCCATCTATTTCCCGCTTGCCGCGCAGCTCGGCTTCGATCCCATCTGGTTCGGCATCCTGATGCTCCTGAACATGGAGGTGGCCAACACGACGCCACCCTTCGGGCTGCAGCTCTTCGTGCTCAAGGGCGTGGTCCCGGACGCTTCCATGGTGGAGATCTACAAGAGCTGCTTTCCCTTCGTGCTGCTCGACATGCTGAACCTGGCGGTCATGATCGTCTTTCCCGCCCTGGTGCTGACCCTGCCCCGGCTCATGCTCAGTTGACACCCGTGCGCGGGTGGAACAAGTTGCAGGGCAGGGCACCGCTGATGTCATCCAAGAACCATCCCATGCTGGAGGCGGCCAGATCGCTGGCGCCGCGAATCCGCGCCTGCGCGGACCGGATCGAGACCGAGCGCGAGTTGCCGCGGGAGCTGTTCGATGCTCTGTCGGACGCCGGCCTGTTCAAGCTCGGCCTGCCGCGGTCCATGGAGGGGGTCGAGATCGACCTGCCGTCCTACGTCGACGTGCTGGAGGAGGTGGGCAAGGCCGACGCTAGCACCGCGTGGCTGGTGAACCAGTGCTCGATCTTCGCCACCTATGCGGCGCGCATGGAGCACGAGGTGGCCCGGCGGATCTGGACCGACACGCCGCGCTGCGTGGTGGCCAACACCTCCATGCCCACGGCCGAGGCGGTGCCGGTGCCGGGCGGGTACCGGGTCACCGGGCGCCACCGCTTCAGTTCCGGCTCCCTGCACGCGTCGTGGTTCGCCGCGCGCGCGTGGCTGCCGGAGCCCGACGGCGAGCGGGTGCAGAAGTTCCTCTTCGTGCCGGCCGCGGAGGTGGAGGTGGTGGACATCTGGAACGTGCGCGGCATGCGCGGCACGGGCACCAACGACTTCATCGTGGACGGTGCCTTCGTCCCGGAGGAGCGCGTGATCCGTCAGCTCGGAAGTCCGGTGCGCGAGCAGGGTCCGCTGTACAAGATCGCCCTGGTGCTGCTGTTCGCCTCGGGCGACGCCGCGCTCTCCCTGGGCGCGGCTCAGGCGTGTCTGGATGCCTTCCTGGAACTGGCCGGGGCCAAGACGCCCCACGCCATGCAGGCGATGCTGCGGGACCAGTCGCCGGTGCAGGTGGCGGTGGGGCAGATCCAGGCATCGCTGGCGGCGGGCCGCGCCTATATAAGGGAGGCCGTCCGGGCTCTCTGGTCGGAGGCGGTGTCGCCGGACCCCCTCACCCTGGACCGGCGCCTGGGCCTGCGCCTGGCCGCCACCCATTGCATCCGGCTGGCGATCCAGGCGGTGGAAACCCTCTACAACCTCTCCGGCACCACCGCCGTCTTCGAGGGCAACGTCATCCAGCGGATCTTCCAGGACCTCCACGTCATCAGCCAGCACCAGCAGGTGCGCCTGACCAACTACGAGCTGGCCGGCAAGCACGTCCTGGGACTGGAGATCGAGACGACGCGGCTCTGATCCTGGTGCGCCCGACCCTCCCTACAACCGCCAAAGCCTCCTGGGATTTTCGTTCAGGATCTTGCGCTTGGCCTCCTCGTCGACGTCGGTGCGCCGGCGCATGACGCGCAGGGCGTCCATCTGGCTGGAGCCGTCGTAGTGGCCGTAGTCGCTGCCGATGACGATGTTGTCGGGCCCGCAGGCGTACGTGCAGGCGAGTTGGTCGTCGTTCTGGCAGGTGACGAAGATGTTGAACTCCTTCAGCACGTCGTTGGGCAGGGGCGTGCCGCGCTGCAGGCTGCGGCGCTTGGCCTCGTGGAGCATCCAGGGCAGCCACATGGAGCCGGCCTCGATGAAGGCCCAGCGCAGTTCCGGGAACTTGAGCGGCAGTTGGCTCTCCAGCAGGCCCTCGCAAGAGCCGGCGGTCAGGAGGCGGAAGCGCATGAGGCCGAAGGCGTTGGGGTCGTAGGCCGGCCTCGTGATGTCGACGATGTCCTGGTTGCCGTTGCCGATGTGCGTGGCGATGACCATGCCGAGGCCCTGGGCCTCCTCGTAGAGCGGATGGAAGTACGGATCGATGGGCAGCTTGCGCCCGAGGATGGGCGGGATGGCCACGCCCACGGCGCCGTGTTCGTGCGCCCAGTGGAGCAACTCCAGCGAGGCGTCCATGCTCATCAAGGGCAGCACTGCGCACCACCGCAGACGCCCGTTGCCCCTTTCCCACATGTCCGCCACCCAGCGGTTCCAGCTCTTGCACAGCGCCAGCTCCACCTCGGGCCGGTCGGTGGTGGGCACCGTCCACAGGGTATGGAACAGCACCTGGACGTCGATGCCCAGCCGGTCCATGTGGCGCAGGCGCCGCTCCACGTCGTCCTCGCGCGAGCCCATGGGGGTGACCAGATCCCGACCCTGCTCGCGGGAGCGCTCGGCCATCTCCTCCTCGGTGAGCGTGACGAAGCGCAAGCCGCGGGCCTTTCCGTCGATGATCCACCACTGGACCTGCGGGTCCGTGGGGTGGGGCGCCAGCACCGGGCGGTACTTCTCATCCTCCGGGTCCATGAACTCCCAGGTCCGTTCCGTCTCCACCACGTGTGCGTCGGAGTCGATAAGGCGGTAGTCCGCGTCGGGTACGGCGATCGCCTCGGCGTTGATGGCCATGAGGTCCTCCGGAATGCCCGTGGTCTTCGGCCGTCCCCCGGATGGAGGCACGGTCCGAGAACGCGACTCTACTGCGTCCGGATCATGCCGTGCAAGAGTGGGCTCGCTACGCTCTTGATGGTCTTGTACCCGATGCCTCGGATATCGCCCATTCGAGTCCGTGGCATCATCGGTTTCTACAGCGCCACCGCGGACTCGTAGGGCTCGTCAAGGGGTGTGTCCGCGCCGAAGAGGTTCCGCGTCGCGATCCAGCGGTGGGTCTTTTCGTACACTTCCCGCGTGTAGGGCTCGAAGACCATGCGCTCGCCGACCCCCATCGCGCGGACGTCCACCAGTTCGTGGTAGCGTTCGGGGATTTCCTTCAGGAGATAGTGCCGGTAGCGCTCCGGCTCCATGTCGATGTCGCGTTGCGCGCGCTGCAGCGCGTTGAAGTACTTCCTTGCGTCCTCTTCGTCGGAGTCCGGCTCCAGCAGGAAGCCGATCATGAACGTGGTATCGACGATCTTGCGGAACCCCTGCTGCTCCAGCACGTACATCGGTGCGCCGAAGACGTTGCCCGCCGGCACGTCGCGTTCCAGCAATCGCGCCATGCGGTCCAGCGGACGGCCGGCAAACTGAAGCTTGACCTCGGAATCGTCGAGGATCGGCTCGAGCGCCTGCAGCGCCGAGAAATGGCTGCCGGAGTGATAACCCACGGCAATCTCGACGTTGGCCAAGTCCCGGGGCTTGCGGACCTCGGACTCCGGCGGCACGAAGATGCCCGAGGGCGTCACCGAGTAGGCGTGTCCCCACATGCGGCCGTGCTGCCCGGTGGCCGCCACGTTGACCATCCAGTGGCAAGCCGAGCTGACCTCGCAGGAGCGTCCGTCCTTCATGTCCTCGAGGGCGCCGTGACGAACTTCCTTGGGCTTCTCGGACTGCTGGGAAACGATGCCGAAGACGAACTCGTAGTCCAGTCCCTCGTCCTTGAAGTAGCCCAACTCCTCGGCGACCCATTCCTGGAGCCTGCCGTGCGGCTGTATGCGAAACTTGGCCATGGTCCCTTGATCTCCTCCCGTGTCCGATTCGTGCCGCTGTCTCCGCGACCCGTCAGAGATCTTAATCCGCGGTTCGTCGTGGAGTCAAATCCGTTTCCAGTCTGACGGACCCGCTTCGGAACACCGGGGGCTTCCCGTCCGATGTCGGCCTGGGGCGCCGGAAGCCACGGAGGTCGGGCGTGTCCGCTGTCGCGCGGAAAGCCCGACCTCCGGCGATGCGAGGCGAGGCGGAAGCCTCAGCGGCTCTCCTTCACCACCTCCACCGGCGCCGCTCCGTTGTGGCGGCCGTCGGTGGTTTCCCCAGGAGGCGCGACGAACGTCTGCTCCGCGTTGACGACGCCGGGGGTGGCCTGTCCGGGTCCCTGCCAAGTGAAGTCGGCCAGGGAATGTCCCGTGCCCTTGAGCTGTAGCGAATAACCCATCTGCGTGGAGTTGGATTCGCGCACGCCGATGTCCGTGGCGGCAAGGCCGTCGGCCGGTCCGGCGGTGGCAGTGAACCCGCCCTCGTAGCTCATGAAGTGGATCACTTCGCCGGCCGGGTCGACCAGGGCTACGCCGTCGGGCGAGCCGTTCTCGATGCGATTGACGGGGAATGAAAGGGTGCCGTAGCCGCCCTGTTGCTCCGGGATGGACCCCTCCAGGGAAACGGTGCGGTACGGCCGGCCGTTCTTGCCGTTGTAGAGCACCAGCTTCCACCCGTTCATGTCCGTGCCTGCGGGGCCCGCGATCTCCAGCAGTTCCTCTGCGTCGGCGCCGGCGTTGTCGTAGTGGACCTCATTGATGAACACGCCCTGCCCCCATGCGGGATATCCCGTGCCCAGCACCAGACCGAATACCGCCGCGGCAAACACCCGGCGCCAACTGTTTCCCAAACATTTGCGCATGGTTGCACCTCCTTCGCGCAAGACCGTCCGACCATGCCGGGCCCACCATGTTCCCGGCTCCTGTAGATTGAATCGTCCGGAAGGCGGGAGACTTTAGCGCCGTTGGGGAAAGTTTTCGCGGAGCGGCGGACCGTAGGGACGGAGGTGGAGATTCAGTCCATCAGGCCCGGGAGCCACAGCACCAAGGCGGGGAAGAGGATCATCAGCGCCATCACCAGCAGGTTCAGGCCGACGAAGGGGAGGGCTGCGCGGTAGATCTCGCCCATGGTGGTGCCGGGCGAGGCAATGCCCTTCATCACGAACAGCGACAGCCCGAAGGGCGGCGAGATGGTGGCCAGCTCCAGGTTGAGGAGCATGATGGCGCCGAACCAGACCGGATCCCATCCCAAGGCGTTGACGATGGGCATGTAGATGGGAATGGTCACCAGCACGATGGAGGTCTGCTCGATGAACATGCCGAGGAAGACCAGCACCACCTGCATCAGGATGAGGATCACGATGGGGTGCACCGGCAGATCCACCACGAGGTTTGTGATCCCGGCTGTGACGCCGGTGAAGGCCAGGATCTGGCTGAAGGCGGCCGAGCCGGTGAGGATGATCAGCACCATCACCGCGATGGACGTGGTGGTTCCCACCGCTTCCTTGGTGATGCTCCAGGTCAGCTTGCCGTAGGCCATGGCCAGCAGGAAACAGAAGAGCGCGCCCACGGCCGCAGCCTCGGTCGGCGTGGCCACGCCGAAAAAGATCGTGCCGATGACGATGACGATCACGGACACCAGCGGCACCACGTACCGGAACGTGTCGGCGATGCGCCGTCCCAGGGGAGTCGGCGACACGTCGTAGGCGGGCGCCAGCGAGGGCTGGAGGGTGCACCGGATGACGATGTAGGCGGCGTAGACGCCGGCCAGCATCAGGCCGGGGATGATGATTCCCACCAGGAGCCTTCCCACCGAGATCTTGCCGAGGCTCGCCAGGATGACGCCCAGGGCGGTGGGCGGGATCATGATGGCCAGGCTGCCGCTGGCGAGGATGGGGCCGTAGGACATGGACTTGCTGTAGCCGCGTTTCTCCATGTCCGGCACGAGCGTGGAGCCCAGCATGGCCACGCTGCCCATGGCCACGCCGGTCAGCGTGGCGAACAGCGCCCCGGCGCCTACCCCGACTTCGCCAACTCAGCCTATAGGGAGCTGCTAAGGTGTTGATTTTCCGTGATGGGACCTCCAAAGGTCGGCACTACACGGGATGAGGGAGAAGGCCCAATCGCGGCTTCAAGTCAGAAGCTTGGGGGCGGGTTGTTTCGGCAGTTTCAGGTGGAGTTGACGG
>JAJEAI010000117.1 GCA_022824205.1 Candidatus Binatia bacterium | reverse complement strand
GCGGCAATGGCCGCCGTCCCGCATCCGGCGCCGTCCTACCGCCCCATGCTGCCGGAACGCATCGTCGCGGACGGCCTCCTGTCCGACGCCCAACTGGAAAGCGTCGTGTTGGCGGGTCAGGCCCACGAGGGCCATCTCGCGGCGAGCTACCGCATCGGCTCCGGCTGGGAGACCGTCCAGCGCTGCGGCGAGGGAAACCCTGACGACGCCACCCTCGCTGAAGACACCGCCCTCACCGACGAAGGCGAGACCCTGTCGGCGCCGGTCCGCTTCCGCCGCGGCTGGATGCTGGGCGACGGCACCGGCTGCGGCAAGGGACGCCAGGTGGCGGCCGTCATCCTCGACGGCTGGCTCCGCGGACGGACACGCGCGCTGTGGCTGAGCCAGTCGGACAAGCTCCTGGAAGACGCCCGCCGCGACTGGACCGCGCTGGGCGGACGCGAGGACGACGTGGTCCCTCTCGGGAACTTCCGCCAGGGGGACGAGATCCCGCACTCCACCGGCATCCTGTTCGCGACCTACGCCACGCTGCGCTCGCCGTCCCGCCAGGGGCGGCCCTCACGGCTCGACCAGATCGTAAGCTGGCTCGCCGGAGGACCCGACGAGGACGACCGCCACGCCTTCGACGGCGCCGTCGTCTTCGACGAGGCCCACGCCATGGCCAACGCCGCCGGCGGCAAGGGCGCGCGCGGCGACGTGAAACCGTCCGCACAGGGGCGCGCCGGGCTCCGGCTCCAGAACGCGCTGCCGGACGCCCGGATCACCTACGTGTCCGCCACCGGCGCCACCACCGTGCCCGGACTGGCCTATGCCGGGCGTCTGGGGCTGTGGGCAGCCGGCGAGACGCCGTTCGAGACCCGGACCGACTTCGTGTCGGCCATGGAAGCAGGAGGGGTCGCCGCCATGGAGGTGGTCGCAAGGGATCTGAAGGCGCTCGGCCTGTATCAGGCCCGCGCACTGGCCTATCACGGCGTCGAGGTGGACATCCTGGTGCACGAGCTCTCGGACGAACAACGGCGCATCTACGACTCCTATGCCGGCGCCTTCAAGGTCATCCACGCCAACATCGAAGCGGCGCTCGAGGCCACGGGCATCATGCAGGGACAGTCGACCCTGAACAAGAACGCCAAGTCGGCCGCGCTGAGCGCCTTCGAGAGCACCAAGCAGCGCTTCTTCGGCCATCTGTTGACGGCGATGAAGTGCCCGTCACTCATCCGCGCCATCCAGGCCGACCTCGCCGCCGGGCGCTCGGCCGTGGTCCAGCTCGTCTCCACCGGCGAGGCATTGATGGAGCGGCGCATCGCCGAGATACCAGCCTCGGAATGGGACGATCTCGGCATCGACCTGACGCCCCGCGAGCACGTCCTCGACTTCCTGGCCCACGCCTTCCCGGTCCAACTCCAGGAACCGTTCACTGACAGCGACGGGAACCTGATGAGCCGCCCCGCGGTCGACGCCGAAGGCCATCCCGTTCTCTGCCAGGAGGCGCTCGCGCAACGCGACGCGCTGATCGAGAGACTCGCGTCCCTGCCGCCGGTGCCCTCGGCCCTGGACCAGGTAGTCCAGCACTTCGGGCACGAGGCCGTGGCGGAAGTCACGGGCCGCTCCCGCCGGGTGCTCAGGATCACGGGCGCGGGCGGCGAACGCCTGGCGCTCCGCGGCCGGCCGGCCTCCGCCAACCTCGTAGAGACGGCCGCGTTCATGGAAAGGAGCAAGCGCATCCTGGTGTTCTCCATGGCCGGGGGCACCGGGCGGAGCTACCACTCGGACCTCTCGTGCCCGAACACCGAGCGCCGGGTCCACTACCTGCTTGAGCCGGGCTGGCGCGCCGACCAAGCCATCCAGGGGCTGGGCCGCACCCACCGCACGCACCAAGCCTCGGCGCCGCTCTTCCGGCCGGTGACCACGGGCGTGAAGGGCGAGCGCAGGTTCATCGCCACCATCGCGCGGCGGCTCGACAGCCTGGGCGCCATCACCCGCGGGCAGCGCGACTCCCAGACCGCCATGGGAGGGAGCGACGCAACCCTGTTCCGGGAGAGCGACAACCTGGAGAGCCTCTACGCCAAGGCGGCCCTGAGGCGGTTCTACCTGGCGCTCTGGCGCGGCGACATCGCCGGCTGGCCGCTTCAACGCTTCGAGGAGGCCACCGGCCTGAAGCTCACCTGGGAAGGCTCGCTCAAGGAGGACCTGCCTCCCATGCCGCGGTTCCTGAACAGGCTCCTGGCGCTGCCCATCGCCGAACAGAACCAGCTCTTTGCGGAACTGGAGGACCGCATCGCAGCCGGCATCGAACAGGCCATGGAGGCCGGGACCTACGAGGTCGGCGTGGAGACAGTGCGGGCCGATTCCCTGGCCGCAGCCGGCCGGGAGACGCTGTACACGCATCCCGGCAGCGGAGCCGCCACGGAACTGGTCGAGATCGTGCGCCGCGACAGGTTGGAGCCCACATCGGCCGACACAGCGTTGGAAATCGGCAAGGACACGCACGACGGGCCGGTTCTGGTGGTGAATGCCCGGTCCAACCGGGCCGCGGTCGTGCTTCCGGCGCCGTCCGGCCTGTTCGACGACGGCGGCGTGCAGGAGCGCGTCCGCCTGCTGCGTCCCGCCGGGCGGGATACCATGGCGAAGGCCGAGCTGGATGCGTCCAACTGGCGGAAAGCTGCCGAAGCCGACTGGAGGACGCTCTGGGAGGACGAGATCGCCGGCCTGCCTTCGCATCGCGAATCGCGGTTCTGGCTCGCGGCAGGCCTGTTGCTGCCGGTCTGGGACCGTCTGCCAGCCGAGAACATGAGAGTGCGGCGTCTCAGGACCGACGACGGCGAAGCGCTCATCGGCCGCGTTCTCGATTTCGAGCAGGTCCGCGCCGCGCGTTCGGCCTTCGGGCTCGCCGGGGGTCCCGCCATGACCGGCGCCGAAGCCTTCGAGGCGGTCATGGGACGCGGCGCGGCGCTCGCCCTCGCCAACGGCTGGCGGCTCGCCAGGCGCCGCATCATGGGCGCCGACCGGGTCGAGATCGAGGGACCGGTCGATACCGACACCGCGGTCCTCAAGCGCATGGGCTGCACGGTCGAGATCGTTTCGTGGCGCACGCGCGTCTTCGCCCCGGGCCCTGATCTCCTCGAACGCGTCATCCAGCGCTGGCCGCTCGCCGCCTGATGCGTATCGCCGGCCCGCCGGCGTCCGTACGGCCGGCCAAGCGTCGGCCGTTTTCACACACCGAAGGGAGCATTGCATGACTGCACAGACCCTGCCGGACGAACCGAACTACGCGTTCTGTCCAAGCTACGAGCTCGGCGACGAGCCCCAACAGATCCGCATCGTCTTCGAGGGCATGCCGGGCTATGTGCCAACCTGCCTCATTGCGTTGTCCTTAGCCGATGCCGAGCGGCTGTGCGACCGCCTGAACGCCAAGCTCGGACACTCAAGAGAGGACTGGACCACACTCGCAGCCCGCTCCATGGCCGCCGGGGGCCCGGAGACCGGCAACGGCTCCCGGCACTGAACCGGCCGTCCATGATCGCCCCCCTTCCAACTCCCATCCGGCTCGAATCCCGGCGCCGTCTCATGTCCGCTCCGACGGTCGGCCCGCGTTCGAGGACAGCCGGGGGCGGGCGAGAGAGACGCGCAGAGAGAGGCGCGGCTCCGAACCGTCACAGGGGGACCACGACATGACGACGTTGACCTATGCCGGCATCGGAGCCCGCGCCACCCCGCCCTCCGTCCTGACCGCCATGACCGTGATGGCCGGCTGGCTGGCGCGGCAGGGATGGCGCCTGAACAGCGGCGGTGCGGCGGGCGCGGACAGTGCGTTTGCCGAGGGCGCCCCGGCCGGCCAGCGGACTCTGTATCTCCCGTGGTCCGGCTACAACGGGTGCGCCGGGCCGGACTGCCGGGTGCCGTCGCCGTCCGAGCTCCAATCCTGCCTGACCATCGCCGCCCGTCTCCATCCCGCCTGGGACCGGTGCTCGCCCGGTGTCCGCAAGCTCCACGCCAGGAACGCGGCGATCCTGGGCGTCGGTGTCGGCCGTCCCGTAGATGCCGTCGTGGCCTGGACGCCGGGAGGAACGGTCACGGGAGGCACCGGAATGGCCATCCGCATTGCCACCGAGGCCGGCATCCCCGTGCTCAACCTGGGCTCGATAACTCCGCGTGCGCTCTGCGAGCGTCTGCTGGCCATCCGCCGGTCCCGGTCCTCTCGCTAGAGCCGGAGAAAGGCGTCCACCGGGCGAAGGCCCGGTAGGGGAGAGGGAGGCAGTCTCCCTCACGCAGTCCGGGCAAGGCAGGCAGCCAAGGAGGATACGGCCATGTCCGGAATCGATTTCGACATTGAGGACACCCTGACCGGCAGCGACCTGCTCGCCGAGATCGGGCTCCACCCCGGCGCCATCCAGGACGTCATCGACGAGAACCACGCCATACGCTGTCCCGACCGGCGGGATGCGGCCGACGGAGATCCTCTCACCGTCACCGCCGCGCTGACCGCCGGAAGGGAGTGAAAGGAGGGCTGAGAGAAGTGAACGGAAGGGGCCGGAGAGGGAGGACTCCGGTCCCCAGACGCTAGTCAACCATCGTCATTAACCAGGAAGGAGAATTACCATGAGCTTTGGACTGAACCGCGTAGAACTGATCGGCCGCCTTGGCGCCGACGTCACCGTCAATCACCTCTCCAGCGGCGGCCGCGTCGCCAACATGAGCATCGCCACCGACGAGTCGTACATCAGCAAGCAGACCGGCGAGCGCGTCGACAAGACCGAGTGGCACCGAGTGGTGACCTTCCAGGACGGCCTCGTCAACATGCTTCAGAAGCACGCCCGCAAGGGCCGGCTGGTCTACATCGACGGCAAGCTCCAGACCCGGCAGTGGTCGAAGCCCGACGAGGACAGCCCCCGCTACTCCACCGAGATCCTGCTGGTCCCGGGCGGCGGGGTCAAGTTTCTCGACAAGCCCAACGGCAACGGCGCGCTGGCCGTGGCGGACCCGTCCATGGCGGCGGGCGACGCGGCCATGCAGGACGCCGGAGCCCCGTCCCAGCCCGCGGACGTCGACGACATCCCGTTCTAGGCTCCTCCGCCTCGTTTCCTCCCAACCGAGGGCCGGCACTTCGCGTGTCGGCCCTCTTCTCATGCAGTTCGTTCCGAGCAATCACCCTCCGGGCGTCGCGCCTTCGCTTCGCTCGGCCCGCTCGCCCTCCGGCGCCGACTGGCATCGGGCGTCCCGTCCCGTGAAGGAGAACCGCCATGCACTACGGTCCGTCCCCCGCCTCCGCCGTCGCCGCGGCGCTTGCCGCGCGCGCCGAAGAGGTCTGCCAGCGCTACCTTCCTCACGGCCGCCGCCAGGGCCGCTACTGGGTCGCGGGCGACATCGACGGCGCCCGCGGCCGCTCCCTCTTCGTCCGCCTGCACGGTCCCGGCACGCCCGGGAAGTGGACCGACGCGGCCGTGGGCACCCACGGCGACCTGCTCGACATTATCCGCCACCGCACGGCCGCGCCCACGCTACGCGCGGCGCTGATCGAAGCCCGCGCCTTCCTCGCCCTGCCGGCTTCGCCGGCCGCGGGCGATGCAGGCGACTACGATCCCGCGGAAGCGGCGCGCCGCCTGTGGCGGGGATGCCGCTCCATCGACGGCACCCATGCGGAAGCCTACCTCCAGGCCCGCGGCCTCGCGCGCTGCCGGTTCCCGGCGCTGCGCTTCCACCCCGAGCTTCGCTACCGCGAAGGCTCCGCGGTCCGCCGCCTCCCGGCGCTGGTCGCCGCCGTCACCGGCGACGACGGCGCCGTCTTTGGCGTGCACCGCACCTGGCTCGATCCCCGCCGTCCGGCCAAGGCGGACGTCGCCTCGCCCAGGAAGGCCCTCGGCGACATCCGCGGCCGTGCCGTGCGCTTCGGCTCGCCCGCCGACCACGTCGCTCCGCTCCTCGTCGGCGAAGGCATCGAGACCGTGCTGTCCCTCGTCACCGCCGTGCCCGACATCACCGCGGCCGCTGCGCTTTCCGCCGGCAGTCTCGGCTCCTTCTCGCCCCCGCCCGCCTGCCGCCGCCTCGTCATCGCCCGCGACAACGACTTCGAGGGCGCATGGGCCGCCGAACGCCTCGCCCGGCGCTGCGCGCGGGCGGGCGTCGAGGCCGCGGTCATCGTCCCCCAGGGCGGCGACTTCAACGACGACCTCGCTTCGCTCGGCGCCGATGTCCTCGCCGCCAGGTTCGGTCCGCTCTTCCGGTTCCCGGGAGTTGGAGAGGAGGGAGCCTGAGTGGGCAAAGCCTTGATGGAAGGAGAGGGAGTATGGATACCGTCATCAACCTGAGACACGAACCCGAACTTCACGAGTCGCTCAAACGCGCCCCCATGAACCACAACCTCGGCACCCGCGTACACGACGACGTCGCCCTCGTCGATCGCCGATCCAAGTGGGGCAACCCCTTCCGATTGGGCGCCCATGGAACCCGTGAGGAAATCATCACGCTCTACCGTCTCCTTCTCTGGAGGCGCATCCGCATCGGCTCCATTCCCCTCCACGATCTCGCCCAGCTCAACGGCAAGCGCCTCGCCTGCTGGTGCCACCCCCAGCCTTGTCACGGACACGTGCTCGCGCGGGCCGCAGCCTGGGCCGCGTCCGCACTGGCCGAAAGGAGGGGCGGGTGATGGACCGTCTTGCCTTCAAGCGGATCACCCCGCACGAGTCCCGCATCTACGACGCCGACGGCGGCCATGTCGGCGATGTCTACCGCCACGACGATATCCTCGCCCCCGGCCAGGTGTACTACGTCGTGCACTTTTTTGAAGATCCGCGTGGGCCTCGGCGCGTCCACGAGCGCAGCCGCATCCGCGACGTCGCACAGATCCTCTACGAGTCGCACCCGCTCTGGCCGTGACCGGAAAGCGCAACGGCCTCTACAGTCGGGGCGCTCTGCGTCGGCGAAGGGAAGTCTTGAACTTCAAGGGGACGGTGCTGTTTCGTACAAGTCCTTCCCGACGGGATCTCGTCACACGCGCTCTCTGCGCCGACCCCTGAAGGGCTCCTCCTCTCCCTTCCGGCCGGGAACACTTCCGCTGCAACTCCCGGATTATTGGGGCCAGCTTCGGCTCCACCTGCGTTCCGCCTCACATGATTCCTCCCTTCGCTTCGCCCCCGCCGCCCAGGCCACAGGACCCCGCTCCCCGCCCAAGGACCGCCCGGCGATACTCCATAAAGGCCCTCCCTCCGTCTTCTCCCATCGTAGCACGGCGTCAACCCCCTCCTTCGTCGGGGGTCCTCCACTTCGCTCCGGCGCAACCCCGCCCCAAAGCCGCCCCGCCCCGCGTGACTCGCCGTGCTCCAACGGGACAAGACGGAGGGAGTTCCTCCACTGGCGGGCGATTCGAGAAAGGAGAGCATCATGGAAGCATCGAACAGCGTAGTCAACGCCAGACCCGGCGCAGAAACCGTAGTTCCGAAACACCAGGAGGACAGCATGGAAAGAAACGAAATCGACAACGTTGCGGACCAGGGTGTGTCCGTCATGGCGGCATTCTGCGAAAACGCTCAGCTCTTCGGCGCTGCCCCGGGGGCCGACGAGTTCGATTCCAGGGACGTCTGGGACGAAGACGACGCGCTCGACGCGGTTCACGCCGCCTTCGAGATCCTCGCGGGCGGCATCGGCCCCGACGGCACCCAGCTCGCCGACGAGCGCGAAAGCCTCCTCTGGGGCTTCGTCAACATGCTGGATGCTTTTATCTACCATAATGCGCGGAAATGCGCCTGAAGCGACAGAAACACTATAAACAAAGGCTTTGATCCGTGTTTCCCGAGGCCCTGGCAAGTCAAGCGCACCTCTGTCAGCGCTCCGATTTCTTTTCTGGTGTTGAATGTGGGGTTGAACCTAACCGTATCCTGAGTCATACTGTCTTCATGGACGCTCCTACTGAAAAACGCACGGCCAAGCTCAAGACCACCCTCACCAAGCGCACTGTCGAGGCCCTCAAGCCTGGCCCCAGACCCTGGATTGCGTGGGACGACCGCCTGACCGGCTTCGGCGTGAGAGTCCAGCCCTCCGGGGCCAAGACCTTCGTCGTCAACTACCGAGCGGGCTCCGGCGGTCGCAAGGCCCCCAACAAGCGCGTCACCCTCGGACGCTTCGGACGCATCACCCCCGAACAGGCCAGACGCATGGCGCAGGAAACCCTCGGCAAGGTCGCCGGCGGCTCCGACCCGGCCGGCGAGCGAGCCGAGGCCCGCAGCATGCCCACCTTGGCCCAGGCATTCGAGGACTACATGGAGGCCAACCCCAGGCGCAAGCCCAGGACCGTCCAGATCTACCGCATGAACCTGCGGGTGTGCTTCGGAGACTGGCTCTCCCGGCCCCTTGACGCCATCCACCACCGCGACGTCGAGGCCCGCTTCCACCGCATCACCGAACGGAACAGCTGGGCTACCGCCAACCAGGCGGTCTCCATGCTGCGCTCCATCTACCGCCGCTCCAGCATCGACCACGAGGAACTCCGCAACCCGGTGGATCTCTGGATCGCCGGCGGCGGGCGCCTCAACCGGAACCGCAGGCGGCGCATCTCCTCCCCGGCCGAGGTGCTGCCCCGCTGGCGCGCGGGAGTGGAAGCCGTGGGGCTTTCGGCCGACCACCGGGACATCTTCACCGTCGGCGCCTACACCGGCATGCGGTTGGGCGAGGTGGTCTCGCTCCGTTGGGAGCGCATCGACCTCAACCGGCGCATCCTGCGGGTGGAGGAGACCAAGACCGGCGAGCCCCTGGAGCTTCCGCTCACCCGCCAACTGGTTGCCGTCTTCGAGCGCCGCCGGGGGGAGAGCGGCCGCGCAGGGGAGGAGGGCTGGGTGTTCCCGTCCCCCACGAGCGCGCAGGGACACCTGAAGGGCATCGGGCACCATCACCCCGAAATCAGCAGGGCGGCCGGGATCCGGTTCTGGTACCACGGGCTCCGAAACGCCTTCATCACCGTGGCCGAGCGCGACCTCATGCTGCCGCGTCCTTTGACCAAACGGCTCGTAAACCACGCCCGCGACGACGACATCACCGAAGGCTACGCAGCCGACTGGACGGTCGAGCAACTCCGCGAGCCCGCCCAGCGCATGGCTGATAGAATCGAAGCGCTGATGAAATGTTGAGATTCAATATCAGGTGAGTTGGAACGGCCAAGTCCTTGTAAGGCGGGTTTGAGCATGAATGGCAGGAAGTGGATTTCCCGCCATCTTTCCGGCCCCCTCACTCTCACGGCCAGCCGGAAAGACCCGGTACGAACCGGACAAGCGGACTCGGCAGCCAACGGGACCTGCCGGGAATACACACCGTCTTCGCCGCCACCTATCCTGCAAACGCGACCACATCATTTTCTACGCCGAGGCTGGCGTATCGCCATGTCTTCACTACTCCCGAGCAAGCCCCCCGCATCCGTGGACGCCGTCAGGAGCATTCCTGCACCGTTCGCGCAGGCGGGCCTCAAGCCGCGTGAATGCGGCTTCGGCCTCTGAGATCAAGGTTTCGCTCTCCATGTATATTTCCGCCACCCGGCTCAAGAATTCCTTGTGCTTGCCTTCACAGGTTTCCGAGGACAAACCAAGCCGGCGCTTGCAATACGAGACGATGTCCGCGATCAACGCACCGAACCCAGAGTAAGACGGTTCACCATGAAACACTTCCGCGAAAGCCGCTCCTTTGGCATACGCGGGACGTCTGACATCCCTCAGATGAGACGCGGCATCGTCTCTTTGTTTCCGAAGCGCCAGTACGGCTTTTGTGGCCGTCACCACTTCGGGACTTTTCTCTCTGGCTTGGCAGTGGGGAGGCTCGTCGAGGACTTCCCGGCAGAACTTGAGGTCTCGAATCAAGCCGTAGTTCGTGCGCCTCCAGAGAGCGCTTTCCAGCCAGTCATATTTTTCAACGAGAACTTCGTTAATACCGCTCATCTTGCGTCGATTCTTCTCTATGTGCTCAAACACGTCGAGGCATCCGTATCCGAAGTCCCGCTTGCAACCGACAATCTTGCCCAAGAGTGCCTTGTCATCAACTACCTCAACGAAGTGAAATAGGAAATTTAAAATGAAAAGTTTCAGGTGAGGATATTCCACCGCGACTCTGAACAGGTCTATATTGGGGGCGGTGATCTCGTCACACCGGATGTAGGGATACGCTTCCTCGACCGTGATTGCCTCACCGACGTGGCGCTCGCCAAGCGTCTTGAGCAACTTCTTGATGTCGTAGAATTTGTTCTCGCTGGCGTATAGGCATACCCTCTTATTGAGCTTGGCGATAAGCTTTTGTTTCTCTTCGGACACGTCGTAGGACTGTGCCGATGCCGTTACGGCAAGGAGCAGCGAGGCCACGATGAGGGTAACCGTCATGACCGAGCGAACCTTGGGTGTAGGGTCCGGGAGGGACCACATTGGCGGGACGCGAACTGCAACACGAACAATGCTACGAATCATGGCTTTCGTTCGGGGGTTCTCCGCACACGATGCCTGTGCGCTTTCCTTTGACTTCAACGCCACAAGCGGAGACTTGCTTGGGTCTTCAGGATCTCGTCTCGGAGAGGCGGCCTGCCTTCCCGACGGCTCAAGGCGTTTGGTTTTCTCCTCGCCCGCTTTCCGTCCAATCCCAATTCGCCCATGTCATCTTCTTCGTCAACCCTTCCATCCCGGCCCTACATGGGGTCGCGGTCGGCGAGGGTCGTCCGACGTTACCGCGAGCCGGACAGTCTTGGGATCTCCCTCGGTGGCATGTAGCCGATTGGGCGACCGGACAATCCTCTATGTACCTCGCCGACGGCCACAGATGGCGACTACCCGGCTCGCTGATTCCATGGAGGAGGCGGCGGGGCCTGAGAGGTTGGTGACGACGAAGCGCGGGGTGACCCTTCTTGGGGTTATGCCCCAGCGTTGGCGCCCCCAGGTTTTGGAGCCGTAGGTGAGATCGGCAAAGCGGCGTTGCCTGTGCCCCGACGTCTGGAAGTCCGTCTCGGCCCGAGCCATGGGTGATGCCGCCAAGGCCAGGAGTCGGTTGTCCTTGGCCATGCCGATGACGTAGCCTACCTCGTGGTCCTCGCACCAACAAAGCAGGCACGGACTGCAGAATCCGGAGTCGGACGGCCTATCTTCTTGTTGTTGTGATACGCTGCTTTTGTCATCAGTCTTCAACCCCTATCGCGGTCCAGCAACTCACGGATGCCGTTCGACGACTCACGGATGCCGCGAGCCATCTCCAGCAGGGCCTCCATCAGTACCTCGGTCTGCTTGTTCCGTTCACGAGAAGCATCCCGCATCACGCGGATGCCCCAAGCCACGACTCCGACTTGTCCGATCCCCACCATGCCGATCATCACCGGTGTGAGATCTGCCATCGTTTGGAACATGGTCACACCTCCCTGTATGGGATCTTGCATTATCACAGATTTTTGAAAATTGCTTGACAGTCAGCTCATCCAAGCCTTTTTGGGGGAAGAAAGTCGCTGACAGTTTCGCCAAAGAGTAAGGAGGGGCGGCCGACTGAGCCTCGGTTGCCGCTTTGTGTCCGCCAACCAGAAAGGAGATCCAGATGATGAAGCGTGGAATCGCCTTGGTAACCCTCGTTCTTGTAGGTTGCACTCAAATTAACACGGAGGTCAAGGCCCATAGCCTCAGAGTCACGGTCACCACCCCTTTCTATCAAAGCTACGAGGAGTTGGCGAAGGCCGGAAGAACCGCCGTGAAAGCGGAATGTCACTTCGTTAAGAAGCTCGGCCAAAAGATGGTCGCTCCCAAAATCGCGGAAGCCGTACCACCCGGACGACTCCCATGGACCCCCAAGGTAGAAGATGTGCTTGAGTTCGCCATGAAATGGCTCCCTAGGAACTCCTACACTTGGTCAGGTGATTGCTCCAATCCCCTGGGCCTCGAACCACGCTCACCCTCACCGTAAAACACGGATCGGACGCCCGTGACCCTTGGCCCGCCTTCCGTTTCGTTGCACGGCGCGACATCTCGAACCTTGATCCCTTGCTGAAGACTTAAGGCGGCGGTGCGGGCGAATCTGGCCAATGAAGCGATGACGGCATTCCCAAGCTCGGAGATCGGGGCGCAGGCTCGGAACCTGCTCAGGATCGCGAGCGAACTGCGCATTCCGAAGTTCGTGCTGGTGGCGATGCGAAGTAACTGGATGTCGTCAATGCCGCTTAGTCCGGTGGGAAGTCTGCGCCGTAGTCGTTGTCATGGTGCGGTGAATTTGAATTCTCGTTGTCGGGGCGTTGCCGCTTCCGGTTCTCGTCGTGGGCGAGGACATCCGCAGCAATCGCAATTATTACGACGAAAAAACCAGTGAAAGGAATGGAAACTCCATGAAACACCCCGACAGTGCTGCGATCATAGCAACCCCAGCGGTGCGGGACAAGGAAAACTCGAGGGCCTCCATCCTAGGCCCCTGCTCCAGCGAAAAGACAATCGCCGCCACGCTGTAGCGGGCAACAGGGCTGCTGAATCCCTGGTTTCGCTCCTTGTTCTCGTCTCGGAAAGCCCCCCAATGAACCGGCACAAAACTCGCAAGCACTTAGCTGCTTCTGGAGCGCCGTTAGGTACTTCGGCTTGTGACGCGCTCAGGCCATGGCGGTCCTGAATGGAACATGGCGAGAACCTGGGAACTGCGGCGGTTGGAGGGCGTGAGAGCGAGTACCCATGCGTCGCTTCCCCGTCATGCGCCGCACCATCGAGATGGTCGTCGACCAACACCTCCCGCTTCTCCGGATGCAGCGGTGCGGGCGGCCGACGTCGTGGACAAGTGTGTCCTTCCAGGATTTCGGGGTGGTGCGGAACAGCGATCGAGGCGGGTGCCCTCGAATCCCGCGCCGACGTAGCCTCTCGTCGCTGCCAGGATGCGTTCCTCGCCATCGGTGGTCCCTTCAAGTCGCTGCATGATATAGACCGTCGGATAAGAGAATACAGAATGATATCTTGTTCTTTCTTGATCGCCCTTCTGTTGCTTGCTCCACGGCTCGCGGAGAAACGTGGTTCGGTTACTTCCTCGTTCCGGGGGACTTCCACCCCCTACCTTCTGCCAGTTCGCCTGGCGCACCAGATCCGGACGTGACCGCTCCCGTGCCTTGCAGACGTCACGGCGTTATCGCACGTCCTGAAGAATGGCGGGACGCGCTGCAAGGCTCTACATGGAATTCGTCGATGCAAGGACACGATGTCGTCAATCGACGGGTTTGCGAAGCGGCTCACGCGTATAGTCGCATCATGAAGTGCGTTCTGCTCTTGACCTGTGCGGCGCTTTTCATCACGGGTTGCAACGCAGGCGGCGGCAGATCCTCCTCACCCGGGATCTCGCCCAAGCCGGACGGGGCCGTGTCCGAGGAGGACCTTCGGCAAGAGTATGCGGCGCACCCGGAGTTTCGAAACCAGGCCGCGTTGTCTCGGATCGGAGCGCATTACGCATATGCCCGGGGCGCGACTGGCGAGGGGGTCGCCCTCGGCATCGTCGATAGCGGAGTCGACCCGGGCCATTCCAGCTTCGAGGGAAAGCTTGAGACCGACAATGTCGAGGGTTACGAACCCGACTTCGACTCGTGCGAGGACCGCGCCCCGGACGGTTCGTGCCTGAGCACGCTCGGCCACGGGACGTTCGTGGCGGGCATCATGGCGGCGAACCGCCGAGAGCATGCGGACGGCGCCGGAAGCGCGGCGGCCATTCACGGAGTCGCTTTCGATGCCAAGGTGATCTCGGTGGGTTTCCGGAGTGTGGATGAGATCCTTGAAGAGATCCTGCCCGAGAATCCCACTCCCGAAGAAATCCGTGATCTTCCCGAGCGGCTCCGCGGTATCGAGTCCGTGCTCGAGATGCAGTTTGCATCGGCGTTCAACGGTCTGAACTCCCGGGTCACGGCTGTCAATTGCAGTTTCGGTCTTCCAGGGAACATAGAGGACTTCGGCGCCGAGGAGTTGCGCCGCCGGTTCCCCAACGTCATCAGGGCAATCGCGCAGGCGGACACCCCGGCTAGCGCCCGCAGCATCTACGTGTGGGCGGCGGGCAACGCGCGCGGGGAGACCGGTCTTGACGGCTCAGTCGAGTCGGCGACTTCCGTCGAAATCGCGGCCGGGCTCCCGGTCCGGGTCCCCGAGTTGCGCGGCCATTCCCTGGCCGTGGCGGCAACGGACCCGGAAGGCAGGATTGCCGACTTCTCCAATCGATGCGGCATCGCGAAGGAGTTCTGCCTGGCCGCCCCGGGCGTCGGCATCACCGGCCCGGCGCCGGGCTCCTACTGTCCGGCCGGCGTCGGCGAGTGTTGGCTCACGTTCGAAGAATCCGGGACGTCCTCGGCGACTCCTTTCGTGACGGGCGGGATCGCCTTGCTCGCGCAGCACTACCGCAATCAGCTCGGCAACGACGAGATCGTGGAACGTATCCTCGAGACCGCCGACAAGGAGGGCATCTACGGAGATTCGGAGGTTTACGGCCAGGGCTTCCTGGATCTGGACGCGGCGACCCGGCCCGTGGGGGAGACGCGGATGCTGACCGGCCGGTCCCTCTCCGGCCCCTCCGCGCCGAGCCTCGGCAGCACGTTCCGTCCGGGGGCAGCTTTCGGCGATTCGCTCTCGCGAGGGTTGGCGGTGAGGGAGGTGGCGAGCTTCGACGAGCTCGACGCGCCGTTCTTCCGTCCGCTGAGCGATCACCTTCGGCCCAACGTCCTCGCTGCATCCCCGGTTTCAGAGCGTCTCGGGAGGTTGGGCCGGGATCCCCGAGGGGCAAGCTGGCGCATGGACGGCGCTGAACTCCGTGTGCGCCTGAACGCCGTCTCGACTCCGACCGGCCTCGCCTCGCTTGGTTCCCTGTCGATGACGCGGGACCTGGGAAACGGCCGGTTGCTGCTGGGTTACCGCAGCCACCCGGGCTGGCGCTTCGGACTGCATGCAGACAGGGCACGCCACGAACCGGGACCGGTTGAACCGAACGCCTTCACCGATGACGGCGCCTTCGCCAACCCGTTTCTGGGCTTCGCCCGCGACGGCGTGAGCATCGGGTATGAGACGGCCGTTGGCCCCGGTTATCTCGGCATCGTCGCAGTCCACGGCAAGGCCCGGTACGGCGAACGGCGGGACGCCGGCTCCGGCAAGACCGTGGGCGCTTTGATGGAATACCGGCTCGGCCATTCCGGACCCTTCAGCCTCGCCGTGGAGACGGGATGGCTGGCCGAAGAGCGGGGGCTGTTGGGCAGCCGTTCCAGGGGAGCTTTCGGCGGACTGAGCGGGGACACAAGCATCGTGGGAGTGTCGGCGCATCGGCAACTCGCTCATGGCTGGACCCTCCTCGCCAGCGCCCACGCCGGCGTGAGCCGCGCCGGGGTCCGGGGGCACGGCATGGTGCGCCGCCTGTCCGCGTTGCGGACCAGTTCCCTTGCGTTCGGCGTCATGGGCGAGGAGATCGGTCATGCGGGGGGCAGGTTGGCGTTCATGCTGTCTCAACCGTTGCGCGTCGAGGCAGGCCAGGGGCAACTCCGATGGGTATCCGGACGCACTCCCGGCGGGCAGGTCGAGGTGGAACAAGCCGTCCTGGAGCTCGAGCCTTCGGGCCGTCAGCTTGA
>JAJEAI010000058.1 GCA_022824205.1 Candidatus Binatia bacterium | reverse complement strand
ATCGAGCCTCTACCTCACGGCGGTCAGCGAGGCGGAGTTGCGCTTCGGCATAGCAATCATGCCGTCGGGCAGGCGCCGGGATGGATTGGCGGAAGGACTGGAGCGGATGCTCCGGACCGGCTTCGGCAACCGTATCCTTCCCTTCGACAGCCGCGCGGCGCACGCATACGCGGAGATCGCCGCGGCGCGTCGCCGCATGGGCCGGCGGATCCCGGAAGCGGATTGCCAGATCGCCGCCATCGCCCGCTCGCACGGCATGGCGGTGGCGACGCGGAACGTTGGCGATTTCTCGGACACCGGAATCGAAGTGATCGACCCATGGGTTGGCGCCTGACCGCTTCGCCGAAGGGGATGCGGCACCCACGCAACACGTCCCGGTCATCGCCACTGCACGAGCCCCCGGCAGCGTGCTCCGCCGGCGGCATGGAGGGGTTGGCCACCGTGCCCTGTTTCGCCGACTTGACGGGTATACGCTATGACTTAGAAAGTACGCGCTCTCCAATGGTAGGGAACCCCGTATCGAGGAAATCCACGCTCAGGCTCCAACACGAGCCAGACCAGCAAGCTCACCCCCGCAGCCATCGACGCCCGAGACTTCGTTCGCCCCCGCAAGGACCGCGAGACCCAGGCGCACCTGCCCCAGGGAACCCTAGTGGCAGGTGACGGGCTGCAAGGGCCTCATAGACCCCACCACGGTCTTCAACAGGCTCGACAAGGTCCGAGCCAAGTACTCCGACATACTATTTCTTTACCGGCGACATGAGGTGCCATGAGTAGACAAATCGACGTATGGGCCGTGGCGCCTCATCCTGGAGCGCGCGGACATCCAGAACCTGCGCATCCACGACTTGCGGCACAGTTTCGCCAGCGGCGGCTTGCTCGTAGGCGAGGGCCTGCCCATGATCGGGAAATTGCTCGGTCACAACAAGGTCCAGACCACGGCGCGCTACGCCCACCTCGCCAACGACCCGGTCAAGTCCGCCGCCAACCGCATTGCAAGCACGATTGCAGGGGTCGCCGGTTGATATACAGTTCAATTGTAACCCAGAGACAAACTGCTCGGGTCTTCAGGATTAGTATAGATGCCGCAGCCTTGCCGCTGCCGGGTCAATGAGCTACACGCCTCCTCCGCTTCCGATGACCACGCCAGGCAAGGGCCGAGGCCATCACGTTTCGGAATCGCAGATACCGCTACGCTGGTTGCAGCCCGCTAAGACAGTCTCTCCGATTCATGGCGCACCTATATCCGTCTCGCCGAAAAGTGCGGATTTGTTCCGCATGAGAAGCCTTCCCTGAAACGAGAAACCTCGAGTAAACGGTTGCTGCCGATGCTGGCTTCTATGACCTCCGAAGGCGTCAGTGGAGATGTGCATGCCAGTCGGCGAAGAAGCTCCTGTATCTGTTCAGAGCCGAGAACGACAGTCGTAGGTTCAAGTATTGGTGTGGTGCTATCGAATCCTTCGATTCTCCACTTCGTTCTCATTTCCTCGCGTCCTTTAGGGTTGATTCCAGGCTATCGAAATATCTGAGGCCACCTTCCTGAAATTGCTCCGCCCATTTCCGCAATGTATCTCTGTAGAGGCCCGGGGGCTCCTGTTCTGCCCTGTCAAAGAACCACTGCACCCCGAAAAATTTCCTGGCTGCGTTCAGGAGTGCTTCCGCCGCGTGCACTCCATCCCGCTTGGCGATGTAGAGAAACATGATTTGTTGCATGTTCCGTACGGCTTGAAACCTTCCCCTGAAGTGCCAATCTCGGGACGCCTGCTGCTGCCCATCGACGGCACCAGGAAAAAGAAGCACTAGGATCAAGATAATGAAGGCGAAGCGTCCCATGGTGATCTCCTTTTGGACTGGGATACTGAACCCGTACTCAATCGCAAGCGATTGAGTACGACGAGGGCGTAATTCAGGGCGTCTTCGTCGTCTTTCGTGGCTTCGGTAGTCCTCCCCACTTGGACTGGTGGCACCGATTGACAGAGGGCTCGGGACACTTCGATCGACTTTGGACGGATTTAGCCCACAGAGGTCGTCAGTGTTATGTCATAGTCAATCAGCGCTTGTAGAAAGTCGACATGTTCGACAAGCGGCGTGAGGTCCAGGATCGCCAACTTTCCGAATGCTCTATCGCATACGACCGCGCACACATGGCCAGTGAACCTCGACTGGAAAAGGAAACCGTCCGCCTCCGGCACGTTCACATAGGTCGCACTGGACAACGAACGAGCTGCGGCGTGATTGGCGTCGTGAGCTACCGCCGGCGTCGCGCCAATACGGATCGGCCCATCGCCTCGCAGGTCAACTAGTTGGAGAGACTCGGCCGAGCCTATCGTTACGACAAGTCTGGACTCAACATCCGAGCGCGGGATTTCGCGACGCCTGCGTCGTGTGAATCGATTGCGGGCAAGGGCTTCCCAAAACCCACAGCGGACAGCTTCTGCCACATAGAGGACGGAATAGCGTCCGGCTGGATCGCTGAACCGACTCGGTGTGGGGACAGCATCAAGTGGTCTTGACCGATGGTTGCGATGGATCAGGCGGTATACCCGGCCGAACTGTGCGGCGCGAAGGCGCTCACGAATCCGCTCGGGATCGTAGTTCGCAATCACGCGAAGTCGCCCTGAGCATCTCCTTCGGCGGCGGCCACCACGCGGTCGCCTTCTCCCTTGCCCAGGAGAACGATTGGTTTCGCCCCGCTAAGGGACGGACGCGGCGTGTTCAACCAGATCCAGACCGTATAGCCGTCGCTGAAGTGTGGGACGATCCGGTCCAGTCCGTCCAACGGCTTGCCGCTCCGATCGAACTGACCCGCCGGGAAAACGTAGCCCCGTTTGGCGCCTTGCCAACCGACGATCCTCCCTTTTCTCCGCCAGTCATGGACAGACTGGCGAGTCTTGAGTCCAACTCGCGCTGCCAACTCTTCCGAAGTAAGTAATTCCTCCATCCGTCCCGGTCGTGATCTGCTTGACAACTGCGTGTCCGATTCACGCGCATCGACCTTTTGTGATTCTGCGTCTCCCAGCCACTCGATCTCCGCCTCCGCAGAAGAAGCGCGTTGATGTTCCGAAGATAACACATCCGCTACCGCGGCCAGTGCCAAGCGAACAGCGTCGGGGTGTTCGACCAAAACCGCTACGTGGACGTGGCTGAGAGCTCCGGCAACGGAGTGCAGCACGCCTTCCAATTCTTGGATGTTCCGGTCTCTAGCGTCCTTCATAAAATTCCCAAGCGTCGAATGGAATTGACTAGGATCATTTTTCGTCTATTTCGTCTACTTTGTCAAGGGACGACCAACGGCCTGGCGTCAACAAGGCATCTGTTCTCTGCTCAACGTCACGACGGTCATTGCTCGCTGTACGGTTTGAGTTTGACGCATTGATCTGGACGTCCGTACCTGAACAACCCCTCCGTGTTCTGGTACACCATGGCGGCCGGAGCTTTTCCTCCAGGGATCTGGATCTTGTAGAGCACACACCCCTCCCGGCCCACGCCAGTCGGCGTATACACGATGCCTTCCCGCACTACTGGGGGACCGAATCCTTGCACTATCGGAGCGACCTCGGCCTTATCTGGACTCGTGCATGCCGAGCCGAGTGCGATCGCGCACCCAACCCCAAACATGCGGAGGAAATTCACCAAGCTCTCCGGAAAGCCAAGCCGATGTGCGATTCGCGAGCTCCCGTTGTATGGCCAGCGTTGATCGTGGCGCCGGCCTCGAAGGCGACGCGTCCACCGTACATGTCGTGTTCGTGGCGTAGCGTCATACGGACTTCCCGCGAATCCGGTCGTAGGTGAATGCGATGCTCGTCGTAGAGCCTTCGGCCGTTCTCGATCCGCCCGTTCTCGATGCGGAACGTGCCCGTCCCCGTCTCCGCGCGTAGCGGTTGCTCTAAGGTAAACCCTGTGGTTCCGGTGCCGACCCGAATCGACATCGCCGACAATATGGAAGAAGAGGCCTCGAATATCGCGTTGTTCTCGTAACGCGGCGCGCCAAAGGCCAACGTCCCTGTCGCCTTGACGCTCCAGCGAGCGTCAAGCTCTTGTTCAAAGGTACGCGAGACCCAGGAAATACCCGAATGCAGATCCGAGCCGAACGCCCCGGAGGTACGTGAGCCCAAGTATTCGTCGTCGTTGAAGCTCAGACCGTAGCCCCATCCCTGGCCACTCGGCTGACGTGCAAGGCTTGCCGACGATGGCCCGAACCCTGCCACCCATTGGCCCCCTGTTAGCCAGGAGCGCTGGACTCTTCCAAGTGTCGTCCAACGCTGTCCCAGTGCGTCAAGGCCGGCGGCGGGGTCAACACCTTCATCGAACACAGGGATCGGCGACCGACCAGCCTCTTGGGTAGCGATCCGTGAAGCCAACGGAATCCAGAACGGAAAGTCTTGCCTGTCGAACGCAGCGATCTCAATATTTGAGACGCGTTGGGCGACAGCTCCAAAGGCGACAGGTGCGTGGAGCACGGTGCGCCTCAGCGAATGTGCGGACTGTCCCGCGTTGAGCGTTCCCACCGGCGACAATGCGGCCTCAAGGTCGAGGAACCCCGCGCCATACGTCTCCAGGTCGCCGTAACGGCCGCTTCGATCGGCAGTATCGAGCATCCGTTTCACCACGGCCGTATTGCCGCGTGTTCCCCGGAAGTGCTCCATCATCAATGCCAACGCCCCCGAAACCATGGGAGCGGCGAAACTGGTGCCATTTATTCCGTCTTCAAAGTCCCCTTGCCCCGGTGTGTTCGGGTCGGGTACCAGACCTCGCACGGTTCCCGGAGCAGCAAGGCAATAGTGCGGGCCGTGCCTTGCCGCGTTCCAGTCTGGCGGCAGAGGGCCGCACCGGTTGGAATAGTCCGCAATGACACCAGTTGCGGGATCCGTCGCCACGACGGACAGGCTATGTCCGCGGAGCGCCGGTATGTAGAACGGATAGTCGGCCCCCAACCCCGACCAAGGTCGCTGGTCGTTCCCGGCGGCGTATACGAGTATGGTCTTCCCAGCGTCGGGCGTCTCGATCTGAAAACTCGCCTCTAGGTACTCCGGTAGGTACGAAGAGAACCACCGAATTTCCGAACGAAGTTCACTGGAGATAACATCGGGATCGAACAGGGCGCGCCCATAAGACCTGTTGATTATGTCGAACTTCGCATAGTCGTCTCGCGTAGCGCTCGCGAGGAGATCATCAACGACCCTGCGATCTGTGGTCGTGAGCGTGGCGATCCAAAGGCGTAGGGTGCTGGCTGCCAGTCCGTCCGCCCTATGGTCATCCGTCAGATTCTGCGCAACCGGGATGATGGTGGCACCCGGTGCAACACCAAGGTTCCTCCCTGCAGCCACAGAAGCCACGATGGTCCCGTGGCTTCCCTCGCCGTAGGGTGTCGGCACTTCCTTCCATCGAAACAGCCGCTCCAACAGGTTGAATTCGCTGAAGTGCTCGTCGACCACGAACACAGAATCGTCCTGGGTTGGCCAACCGTCCGTTTCTACGATCTGGCGTACCCAACTGTTCGCCGCTTCCGGGTCTCCCCCACTGTTACCTTCCCAAACGCTGCAGGTCGGGTCGAACAAACTACACCGGCTGACATCACTGAAGAATTGGTCTCCATCCGGTCGGTCGTACGCAAGGCTCGCCCCGTCCGCTTCCGTGAGCTTGACCCGGTTTCCGAATTCACCGGTTTGCGTGTAGTCCACGATGCTGTCGTCAATCCCAATACGGACCCCTCTCCCGGTCAGGCCCTTCGCGTAGGCGTGGTGTGCGCCAATCTGTTCAAGCACATCCGGCTGGTGGGTCGTGAAGCGTGTCGTGTCGAGATGATATTCAGGGTCTGACGCTGTAAGAGGAGGCGGTTCAGGAGGCCTTGGTCTGGGATCGGGCATCGTGCCCCCACCTCCACCACCCCCGCCACCGCACGCGGCGAGGAAGACGGCCAGCCCGAACACACAGACAGAACGCGTCACGGGGAACCTCCTTGGTCTCCTTGGTTGCCTTGGTTGGGACCGCAGCCGAGCGGGATTGCCGGGCCATTGAACCCATCACAGCAGAGGCAGTGACGTTCCGCCTATTCACCCAGGCTCCGGGAGCTACCCTTCGCCTAAATCGGGCTCTTGTATTCAACGGATGGCCCGACATGCGGACCTCTGCTGAATGGGTTCAAGATCTGACCTATAAACTATTGATTTTTTGTGTAGGAAAATACCGTAACGCCCCGGCATCGAGCGCATCGCCGCAAGCTGGGCCGAACAGCGCGTCGTCCACGAGATCGTCTACAAGCCCGACTGGGAGCCTTCGGCGAGTCCAATGACCGAACGGTGGGCGCGATGCGGGCGCACGCCGACGAGATCGACGTTCAGCGGTATCAGCCTGCATGATCCGCAACGCCCACCGTCCCTCAATGGACGGCGCCTGACCCCCTGACCGCTCCGGGTTCGCGGCGCGACAAGGATCGAGCGTAGCGACATTGGCCGAAGGCCTTCCCGTCACCGATCACAGATTGTACAGCCGCGCGCAGTTGTCCCAGAGGATCTTCCGCTTCGTCTCCTTGGAGACCCCTTCCACCTCCAGGAACTCCTCCACGGCGTGGGGGAAGTCGGAGTCTCCGTGGGGGTAGTCGGTGGAGTAGACGATGTTGTCGTCGCCGATGAGGTCGGCGATCATGGGGAGTTCCTTCTCGGATTCGGTGGAGATCCAGCACTGGCGCTTGAAGAACTCGCTGGGCTTGAGCTCCTTGACGTTGGGGTGGCGCGCCTTGTCCATGGCGCCGTCCATGCGGTGAAGCATGAAGGAGACCCAGCCGCAGTAACATTCCAGGAAGGCGACCTTGAGCTTGGGGTGGCGCTCCAGCACGCCGCCGCCGATGACGTCGATCATGGCCATCATGTTGGACATGGGGTGCTCGCAGATGTGCCGCAGCAGCAGGTCGTCGCCGAACAGATCGCCCATCTGCCGGACCTCGCCGGCTGAAGCGGCGGAGTGGAAGCCGATGGGGATGTCCAGTTCTTCCAGGGTGGACCACAGCACGTCGTAGTAGCGGGAATGCCAGGGCATGGAGCGGAGTGGCTCGGGACGGGCGAACACGGACACGAAACCCAGTTCCTCAACGGCGCGGCGGGCCTCCTTGGCGGCCTCGGTCACGTCGTGGAGAGAGATCATGGCCGAGCCTTTCATCCGCTCGGGGTCGGTCTGGCAGAAGTCGTGGAGCCAGTTGTTGTAGGCGCGGGCAATGGCGGCGCCGAGCTTGGGGTCCATGTCGTCGCGCATCATGACGCCCAGCCCGATGGACGGGTACATGATCGCCAGGTCCAGCCCTTCCTTTTCCATAGCGTCGAGCTGCGAGACCCCGTCGAAACCCCGCGCGCGGGCATCGGCGATCTCCGCGTCGATGCGGGTGGCGTCGAAGATGCCCCCGCGGTAGGCAGGCGGGTAGCCCTTGAGGATCTGGCCGTCGAGCATGACCATGGCCGAGCTGCGCGTGGTGGTGCTCAGAATCTTGGGTCCGCGGTCGCGCCACTCGGGCTCCAGGTACTTCGCCCAGAGGTCCCCGGGCTCGCGCACGTGCATGTCCGAGTCCATGACCTTCAATCCGTCCTTCATGAGCGTTCCTCTCCCCTGTTTCCGGTCTATTTCCAAGAATCCCCCGGCTCGCCTGCCGGCGGGAATCAAACCGCGGCCAGAACCCGGGCGGCGGCGTCCTCGCAAGCGGTGCCCGCAAAAAAAACCGGGTTCACGCCGGCGTAGAAGTTCACCGCGTTGGTGAAGCTGAAGTCGCGAAAGTCCTCGTCGGTGATGTGCCCATGGTCCACCAGTTCGTGGGCCTCCGCCACCACCTCGGTCATGTCGGTCACGTCCCAGTGGCCGATGTCCGAGCTCATCATGGCGCCCAGCTTGGCGCCGAAGGGATTCAGCCTGTCGTTGAAGGCCCAGGCGATCATGCGGTCGTCGGCCTCGCACCCGAAGTAGAAGCGCGGTACGAAGCGGTCCCGGATGTCCTCGGCCTTGTCGATGCCGCAGCGCGACCAGTCGTCGAGGTTCTCGGGGCGGCGCTGCTTGCGGCCGAGGGACGCACGGATCTCTTCGAGCTTCGTTTCACTGTCGATGCCGGAGTACTCCGCCACCAGCTTCATCATGAGATCGACGTCGGTGCTCTCGGGGTCCAGCCCGGCGATAACGTCACGGTTGCGCTTCTCCCAGTGCTCCAGGATGTCGCTGTAGAGGCTGCAAGCCCAGGCCACGCCGCACTCCAGAAATGCGAAGTTGAGCTTTGGAAACCGGTACGTAACTCCGCCGAAAAACATCGCTTTGCACATGGCCTCGCCGGCCGATGCGAAGTGCCCGATGTGGTTGTACATGTAGTTGGTGACCGATCGCCGGCTGCCCCAGCCCTGACCGCTCGCGTGGGACGTCGGCGCTACGCCCAGCTCCATGCAGCGCTGCCAGAACGGGTCGTAGTCGTAGTCGCTGTCCAGCGCCAGGGTGTCGATGTAGCGCGCGAACGGCGCCAGGTCGGGACGCTCCTCCTCCACCCGCGGGACCGGACGGTCCACGTGGGAGATGACGATGGTCTTGAGGCCCAGTTCCCGGACGGCGTACTCGGTGTCCTCGATGGCCTCTTGCGGGGTATGCGTGGGGATCACCGCGGCCGGGGTCATGCGGTCGGAGCACTCGCCGTAGAACTCCGCGTGGAACTTGTTGAGTGCCCGGCACGACACGCGGCGCAGCTCCTCGTCCTCGAACCGGGGCGGCCCGGCCAGACCCTCGGTGGGATAGAGTACGGCGTAGTCGATGCCCATCCGGTCCATGCGTTCATGCAGGAGCCGCGGCAGCGACGCGGTGGCGCGGTCCAGGGTGTTGCTTGCCGGACGCGCCCACCACGGCGGACAGTGGGCACGCACGCTGCGCCGCTCCGCCTCGGTCATGAACGCCCAGCGGCTGTTGGAACGGCCGCTCACGGCCTCGGCATAGCGCCGCGGCATGTCGGAGCCACCCAGTTCCTTCAGGTAGTCGTGGTAGAGGGGAGACAACTCGACCGTGTGGCCGTCGGTGTCGATGATCGGATGGTCGAGCCGGGCGCGTACCGCCTCGGATTCCGATGAATGTCCTGAACTCATGTGTCCGTCTCCTTCTCCGGCGTTCCGTGCGGTCAAGCTCCACCGGAAGGGACACCGGATCGGCCGCCCTGCCCTCCTGCCCTGGGTCAGCGGGGCGGCGCTATGCCTCCAGCGCGTCCAGGTCCTGGACGTAGTCGCGCAACGCCGCCTCCAGGTCGAACCGCGGCTCCCAGCCGAGATGTTCCTTCGCCCTCGCGATATCCAGACGCTGCTTCGGCCCCACGTGCGGGGTGCCGTCCGGAACGACTTCCACCTCCAGGTCCGGATAGATCGTCCTCGCCGCCGCCACCAACTCATCGAAGGTCGTGACCAGACCGGTGCCGATGTTGAACACGTTCACCGGCGGCACCGGCACGGTGGCGGCGAGATCTACCGCGCGCCCCACGTCCTTGGCGTAGATGCGCTCCAGGGGCCTCGCCTGGCGCCGCGGGATCGTCGCCACGCCGCCTTCCCGGCCGCAGGTCAGCAGCGTGTGCGTGATGGCACCGCTCTCGGCCCCGCCGAGGAAATGGCCCAGCCCGAACACGTGCGCCAGCCGCACCACCATCAGCTCGAAGCCATAGAGCCGCTGGTAGGCTTCCAGCACCAGCTCCTGCACGGCCTTGGAGTTGCCGTAGGCCGTGCTGTCGCCCCGCTGGAGCGTCTCGGGAACCGGGTCCGGCCCCTCGAACGCACGGTTGTAGACGCTGAGCGTGCTGATGTGCACGATCCGCCTGACTCCAGCGAGCCGCGCCGCCTCCGCGACGTTGATGGTGCCCTGAATGTTGACGTTGAAGGCCCAGTAACCCTCGCGGGCTACCCGGCCGGCGATGATGGCCGCCGTGTGCAGCACCGTATCGACGACATGGGCCTTGATGATGCCCGTGAGCGCCGGGAGATCCAGCACGTCCCCCTGGAGGGAGACAAAGTCCGCGCCGCCAAGCTTCTGTTTCAGGTAGTCATCCCGCGGCTGGAAGTCCACGAAGACGAGACGCTCGCCCCGCTCGGCGGCAAACTGCCCGAAAGAAGCGCCGATAAGCCCGCTGCCCGTGATCAGAGTCGCCATTGCGGCAATCTAGCATGGACGCTGCGGGGTTGGGAGAGGGGTAGTTGGCCTGGGTTTTGGCGCTTGCAAGAGGTCGGAGGAGTTGGGACATTGGAAAGACGGTATCGATGAATGTCCATGAACTGGCGTACGTTCAGAACGAGGAATCGGGGAGGTGAAACAGCGATGAACTGGACATCCAGCGAGATTGTCGGAGTCTTGAGTTTTCTCTTGCCGGGATTCGTAGCGGCGGCGATCTTCTACTCACTTACCTCGTATCCCAAACCGGGCCCCTTTGACCGCGTGACTCAGGCTCTGATCTTCACCGTGATAGGGAAGGCAATCACCGACGGCATCCTCTTTGCGAGAAGCGTTGGGGACAACGACCCTTGGCGAACAAATTGGGAACTCTTGCTTTCCGTTGCAGTCGCCGTCGTCTTGGGGCTGGTAACCGCCTATTGCCTGAATTGGGATACATTGCATCGCGTTCTTCGTCGGCTCGGTGTAACAAGAGAAACCTCGTACGCATCCGAGTGGTATTCCGCCTTCTCGCGCCACTGCGACTGCTATGTTACGGGGCATCTCAAAGGAGAACGTCGCTTGTATGGCTGGCCCGAAGAGTGGCCTAGTCGTCCCGACGAAGGGCACCTCCGAATCGCGGAAGCCGAATGGCTGACGGACGATGAGCGAACACCCGCGACAGGCGTTTCTGCGATCTTAGTCCCCGTAGACCAAGTTGAAATGGTTGAGTTTGTCAGCACGACGCCAAACGGACCAGAGGAGTTGAGTCATGGCTAAGGAACCAAACCCTCCGCCCTCAAGACGTATCGAGAAAGGCATGTCGCCCAAATCGGCACCCATCAGGAAACCACCGCCCCCGCCGCCACCGCCACCCAAGAAGAGGGACTAGGTGTCTGCCGAGTGTCCGGTTGAGCGCTGTCAGCCCACGCCGTACAGCCTCGCGCAGTTGTCCCACAGGATCTTCCTCATGGAGCCTTCGCTCAGGCCCGGCGTCTCCATGAACTCCTCCACCGCGTGCGGGTAGTGGGCGTCGATGTGCGGATAGTCGGTGGAGATGACGATGTTGTCGTCGCCCAGCCGGCCGATGACGTCGGTCACGAGATACTCGTCCACGTCCACCGAGATGTAGCACTGGTCCAGGAAGTACTCGCTGGGCTTCCGTGACAGCGGCACGTCGGTGAGAGCGCCGTGTAGCTCCGCCCTTTCGTCCAGCCGGTACAGCAACCACGGCAGCCACGCGCAGTTGCCTTCCAGGAACGCCACCTTCAGCGTCGGGAACTTCTCCAGCACGCCGCCCCCGCAGAAGGCGGAAACCGCGAGTTGCAGCTCGATGGGGTTGCGCAACGCCATGGCGATGACGCTGGAATTGGGATGGCCGTAGAACTCCCGCGCCACCTGTTGCTGCTTGGGGTTGGCGGGTGGATGGAAACACAGCGGCACCTTCAGCCGGTCGATCTCCGCCCACAGGGGATCGTAGTAGCGGTCATGGATGCGCCGGCCGTTCACGGGCTCGGGACACACGGAAAGGCCGACCACACCCAGCTCCGTCACCGACCTCCTGGCCTCGTCCACCGCCATGTCCACGTCGTGCAGCGTGAGCAGCCCCGATGCCTTCATGCGCTCCGGTCGCTCGCCGCAAAAGTCCGCGATCCAGTCGTTCCACGCCCGGCACAGGTCGTTGGCGTATTCCGGCTCGAAGCTGTCGTCGCAGTGGAGCGGCGAGGTGCGGAACATCACCGCCACGTCCAGCCCTTCGTTGTCCATGGCAACCACCTGGGAAGGCGCATCGTACCCGTGCTCCAGCGCGTAACCGTAGCGGTCCGCCACGCTGTCCTCGCCGTGCTCCAGGAGCTTTTGCCGCGGCCGCATCACCTTGCCGTTGCCCAGGCTGAACTCGATACGCCCGTGCTTGGTGCGCGCCTTGCCGACGGGGATCCGGTCGCCCCACTTGGGATTCATGTACTTCTCGTACAGATCCTGCGCATCGTAGACGTGCATGTCGCTGTCGAACACCTGGTATCCGTTCCTGGCCATGTTACTGCTCCTTGTTCCCGTCTTCACACCTGGATTGCCGTCCCGCTACGAAATCTGGATCAACTCCGGGGGGAAGTCGTTCAGGCACTCGGTCCCCGAATCCCGCATGGCGTAGGTGTCGCCGATGAAGAGCCCCTTGGTCCGTTCCTTGTCCACCAAATGGATCTGCAAGACAAAGACCGTGCCGTTCTTGAACACCATGTCGTCGCCGTCGTAAAGCCGGTTCTCGACGAGGCTCGTCAGCTCCGGTCCGATCTGAGGCTCGTGGCGGGGTTGCGAGCCCAGCATACCCTGAAGGTAGCCGCCCCAGGCATCGTAACCCGCGGGCTTGATGACGCTGTTGGCGGCGTTGACCGAGTCAGACCCGGTGCCGCCCACCACCAGCGTCTCGGCCACCCGATGGTAGGCTTCGAGGGCCACGTCGAACATGCGCCGGAATTCATCTGTGGGCGGACCGATGAACATGGGCTTGCCGGTCTGGGCCTCGTAGCCGTTGTAAAGGATTCCCAGTTCGTTGTTGATGATGTCACCATGGGTGATCACCCGCTCCGAGGGACGCGGACGCTGGTCGCCCACGTCCGAATCGTACATGGGCGTGGAGCTGAGCTGGATCATGCCCATCTCGCCACCGTTCCGCACCACGGCCTCGTACACGATGGCAAATGCCTCGGACTCGGTCATTCCGGGTTTGAGCTGTTCCGCAAGCGCCTGCAGCCCGATGTCCTGCACCAGCGCCGACTTACGCAAAGCCTCGATCTCCTCGTCGCTCTTGAACAACTTGAGGGCGAGAAACTCCCTGGTTACAAACACGAACTCGGCCTCGGGCAACTCCGACACAAAGAAATCCCAGTGGTTTTTCGGAATTGAGGTCAGGGGATCGTACTCGACGATGCCGATCCGGCCCTTGTCGTAACCCATCTCCCGGACCTTGCCGACGAGAGCGTCGAGGACACTGGGACGGCCAACCACCAACTCCTGCACCGCACTGCGTGCGATCATGCCCGGCGCCAGCGAATGGCCCGGCCGGGTGATAACCGCAGGATTCCCCTCCTTGGGAAAGAAGCAATAGTAGGTCATTTCCGCCTTCCCCATCATGTTGGTGAGGTAACGGACATTGGACCACAACCGCCCGTATGCGGCCGAGCCGCCGATGACCAACAGACAGTCGAGCTCCTTGTCGCGCAGTAGCCCGCGCACGTTCGCGTAACGGCGTTCGTACTCGGCGTCCGAAAACCTTGGGTAGGGGTACTTGGCGTGCAGCCGGTCCAGCTCGCCCCTTTCAATGAACATGGGTCTGCCGCATCTCCTGTATGGTCTGGTGTGTAGGCTGGCGTTACCTTGTTGAGGTTTCTAGTTCACCTCCCTCCGGCGTGTCAACGCGGAGCGATAACGGAAGCACTCAACTCCTTTCCTTGTATTCAATATTGTGTATAATGCATGCAACATTCCAATGGGAGCCTAGCGCATGCCACGCACCACCACGATGACAGTACGGTTAAGCGGCTCACTGAGTGACTTCGTTTCGGCCAACGTCGGCGATGACGGGGCCTACGAAAACATCAGCGAGTACATTCGCGATCTGATAAGGCGGGACAAGGAGCGCGCTGAACACGAGGCATTCGAGCGGCTCAAGGCGGAGCTGACGATGGCCTTCGCGGCACCGGATGACTCTTTCCATCCCCTTTCCGCAACCGAGGTCATCGCAAGGAACAAGACCCGGAACGACACGTGACGTCTGTCCGTGTACAGGAAGCGGCCTCGTTCCGCATCGACGAAATTTACCGGTACACATCGCAGCGCTGGGGAGCGGATCAGGCGGACGCCTACATCACCGGGCTGTTCGAGGCATTCGAACGAATCACAACGGGCAGTGTTCGCTCACGTCCTATCCCCGCCGAGTTTGGTGTGGAGGGCTACGTTTTCCGGTACAAGAGACATTTCGTGTACTGGAAGGCGCTATACAACGGGGACATCGGTATCGTCACGGTCCTCCACGAACGCATGCATCAGATCGAACGATTTCGGGAAGACTTCGGGGCATGAGCCTACCAGCCGCCGGCCTCCTCCAGATCCGCCACAAAATCCCTGAACGCCTCCTCCATCGTGTATCGAGGTTCCCAACCCAACACGTCCCGGCCCAGGGAGTGGTCCATGGGCTGCTTCACCTGTAGCGGGGGTGGCGGGCCGGGCAGGATCTCGACTTCCAGGGCCGGGAGGACTTCCTTGATGGCGGCGACCAACGCGTCGAAGGTCAGCACCTCGCCGCTGCCGATGTTGAAGTGCGTCCGTGCCGGCAGAGGGATGGTGGCGGCGATGTCGGCGGCGCGGCCCACGTCCTTGGCGTAGACGTACTCGAAGTCCGTGGTCAGCGGCCGGGGCACGCGGGCGACCTGGCCGCGCAGGGCACATTCCACGAGGGTTTGGATGAGGCGCCCGCCGGAGGAGCCGCCGCGGAAACGGCCGAGCCCGTAAAGCTTCGCCAGGCGCAGGGCGATCACCTCGAAGCCGTAAAGACCCTGGTAGGCCTCCACCATCAGCTCCTTGGCCGCCTTGGTGTTGTCGTAGAGCCGGCCGTTGCCCTGGGGAAAGTCCTCGCACAGCGGCGTGGGACAGTCGCGGCGCTGGTCGTAGACGCTGAGGGAGCTGATGTGCACGAGCCGCCGCACACCGGCCAAGCGGACGGCTTCGAGGACGTTGATGGTCCCCATGACGTTGATGCGGACACCCGTGTAGGGCGCTTCCGCGACCTTGTTGCCGATCAGGCCGGCGGTGTGGACCACGGTGTCCACCCGGTGCCTGGCCATGGTGTGAAGCAGTGCCGGCAGGTCGAGGATGTCGCCCTGGACGAATTCGACCGCCGCTCCCGGCAGTTTCCGGTCGAGGAAATCGCGTTGGGGCTGCGCGTCGTAGAAGACCAGCGGGACGTCCCTGCGCACGGCGAACTGGGCGAAGGACGTTCCCACCAGCCCGGCGCCGGTGATGAGCGTGCTCACGAGAGAATCCTCGGGTCGTCCGGGATCGGCGCGCCTCGGGCTTGACCGCGGCGACGGTCCTCAGCCGCCCTGTCCGTTCCCCACAAGGAAGTACCCGCCGGTAATGGCGTCGTGCCAGGTCTTGGCAACGCCCGGCGCCACGCCGAGCGGCAGGTCCGTTTCCGGGGTCCAGTAGGAATGGACCCCGGCCTGGAAATGCACCAGCGCGGTCTTGGGAGCCGGTTCCATGCGCGCGAACATGGGCATCACCAAGCTGCGGTAGGAGTCGGCGCTGTGATCGCGGCTGTCCTTGGTGACGCAGAAGAGGACCGGCGGCACGGGCTTGACGCCCGGTCCCTGGAGCTCGCGCCCGTAGCCCAGATACTGCCGCACCAGCGCTTCGGTGCCCTTTGCATCAAGGCCCAGCCGCTCGGCCGTGGCGCGCGCCCCGGCTTCCAGCGATGCCTCGATGTTCATGCTCACGACGTACTCGCACTTGAACTGGGGCTCGTTCCTGGCCGCTTCCCACGCCTCCATCACTTCCTCGATCACCAGCGGCAGGCGCATGAGCGCCACGGGGCCGTCCTGTCCCAGTTTCTCCGGGCCGATGTAGCGGGCCTTGTCGCGCCACGTGCGGATGTACAGCTCATAGAACGGGTCCACCCGGCTGGTCTCGGTCACCCGCCTTTCGTAGTCGCCGATGGCTCCCAGGGAGCCTTGCACCGCCAGCTTGGCTTGGTTGATGTAGCCGAAGGAGGAGTTCTCCACCGCCATGACGCCGGCAATGTTGGGAACCCGCTGTGACAGCATGAAGACGAAGGGGCCGCCGGTGGAGTGCCCGTGCACGTACACGGAGTATTCTCCGTCCGGAAGATTCCGCGCCATCACCTGCTTGCCGCCCTCCTCGAAGGCCGCGGGCCAGCCCGCGAGGCGGTGCCAGAAGGTCGTGCCGGGCTTGGCGTGGAGCACGGTGCGGGTGCCGTAGCGTTCGCGCAGCGAGCTGTCCTTCACCACCTCGTACTGGTCCGGCGTGACGTGCTCGCCGGTAAGCCAGATGGGGGTGCGGATGGTGCCGTCGGGATTGATGGTGTCCGCGGGCCAGTTGCGCGACGGATCGTCGAGACAGAGCCGGCCGGGATAGGTCATGGTGGCCACCTTGAAGCCGAACTTCCCGGCGAGGAGGCGCGCCACCGGCGCCATGGTCTTGAAGTCGCCGTCGCCGCCGGAGAGCAGGTAGGCCCCCGCCTTCTTCCCGTCCGCGCCCACCACGATCTTCGCCGGGTCCTCCGGCTCGTAGATCTGCGCGCCGACGTCCCATTCCAGCCCCACGGCCTCGATACGAACCAAGTCTTCGTACTCCTTGAGCGGGATGTCCGGCATGGCCAGAACCGCCCTGGAGTCGGCGAGACACTCCTCCCGCGACACCTCCGCGGGAGGAGCCCAAACAGCACTTCGCCTTGTCATGGATATCCTGTCCTAATCCAATCCGTACAGCCGCGCGCAGTTGTCCCAGAGGATCTTCTCACGGGATTCCTTCTTCAGCCCGGGGATGGATTCGAAGGTGGAGACGGCCTCGGGCCAGCGCGAGTCGATGTGCGGATAGTCCGTGGAGAAGACGATGTTGTCGTCGCCCATGTAGTCGATGACGCTCACCACCAGCGCTTCGTCCACGTCCGCGGAGATGAAGCACTGCTCGCGGAAATATTCGCTGGGCTTCTTGCGCAACGGGATGTCCGCCATGGCTCCCTGGAGCTCGCAGTACTCGTCCAGGCGATACATCAGCCACGGCAGCCAGCTACAGTTGCCTTCGAGAAACGCCACCCGCAGCTTGGGGAACTTCTCCAGAACCCCGCCGGCACAGAAGGCGCTGACGGCCAGGATCAGCTCCACCGGGTTGCGCAGCGGATTCACCAGCAACTCTTCGTTGGGATGGTCCTCGAAGCGGCGCGACACCTGGACCTGGTTGGGCCGGGCCGGCGGATGGAAGCAGATGGGCACGTCCAGGTCTATGGCCTCGGCCCACAGCGGATCGAAGTACCTGTCGTGGATATGGAGCCCGTTGATGGGTTCCGGACACAGGGACAGTCCTATGGCGCCCAGATCCCTTACCGAGCGACGTGCCTCTTCCACCGCGAGGTCGACGTCGTGCAGCGTGATCAGCGCGGAACCCTTGAGCCGCGACGTATCGGCACTGCAGAAGTCGTGCATCCAGTCGTTCCAGGCCTTGCACAGATCATTGGCGTAGTCCGGTTCGAAGTCCTCGTTGGTATGCAGCGGCGAGGTACGGAACTGAACGGCCACGTCCAGCCCCTCTTCGTCCATGGCCTCGATCTGCGAGACGTTGTTGTAGTTCTGGCTCGCGGGCTTGATGTAGGCATCCTTCTGGCGCTTCTCGTGAAACTTCACGACCTTTCCCGGAGTGCGGATCGGCGTGCCGTCGCCGAGCACGTAGCGGGTCATGCCGTGCAGCGTCAGCCCCTGGCCCTCGCGCCTTTCCCGCACCTCGCCCCGCGGGATGCGATCGCCCCACTTGGGGTCCATGTAGGTCAGGTAGAGGTCGTGGGGCTCGAACACGTGCATGTCGCTGTCGAGTATGCGAATGCCGTCTCTCATGGGATGCCTCCGTTCCGGGCGGGCCGGTCTAACTCCGCGCCTGCGCCCCGTGGGTATAAGCCTCGGCCAGGAAGTCCGCGGTGTGCACGACACGGATGGTCGATCCCTGCTCCCGGAGCGCCGCCCGGATCTGCAGGATGCAGCCCGGATTCCCGGTCACGAGCACGTCCGCTCCGGTCGCCACCACGTTCCTGGCCTTTCGCGCAGCCAGCCTGCCGGCCAGCTCCGGTTCCGTGAGATTGTAGGTTCCCGCGCTGCCGCAGCACACATCCGCTTCCTGGAGATCGATCCACTCGATACCGGCGATGTTCTTGAGAAGCTCACGCGGCTGCGCCTCCACGCCCTGCCCGTTCAGCAGGTGGCACGCGTCGTGATACGCCACCTTGACGTTCACGCTCCTTCCGGGCGCGAACTCGGGCAAGCCGTGAAGGAACTCTGCCACATCCCGCACCTTGGCGGCAACACGTTCGGCCGCCGCCCGATAGCCGGGATGGTCCTTGAAATGCGCGCCGTATTCCCGCATGGCCGCGCCGCAACCGGCCGCGTTGGTCAGCACCGCGTCGACGTCCAGGCCATCGAACGCGGCGACGGTGCGGCGCGCCAGCGCCAGACCCCGCTCCCGGTCGCCGTTGTGCAACGGCAAGGCGCCGCAGCACCCGGCTCCGGGCGGAACCCGGACCTCGCAACCGTGCTGCGTCAGCAGCCGCACCGTGCTCGCGTGCGTGTCCCCGAAGAGGCTCTGCATGACGCATCCGGCGAGCAGGCCCACGCGGTGCCTCGCCGCACCCGCCGGCGCCGTGATCTCCGGAAGATTCACGGAGCGGAAGGGCGTTTCCGGTTCCGGCAGATAGCGTAGCGAGCGGCGGACGGACGCCGGCAGAAGCCTTGTTCCGGCCAGACGCCGAAGCCCGAGCCGTGTCATCCAGCGCACCGCCCAGCCGAACGTCTTCATGATCGTGGGATTGGGCAAGGCACGGTTCAGCAGGCCGCGCTTCATGCGCTCCCACCAGGAGCGCCGGTGGCGGGATTCGACGAACTCGCGCGCGCCTTCGATGAGGGCGCCGTAGCGCACTCCGGATGGACACGTGGTCTCGCACGCGCGGCAGCCGAGACAGAGATCCAGATGCCGCACGCTCGTGTCGTCCAGCGGCACCGTCCCGTCGCGAAGGGAGCGCATGAGCTGAATGCGGCCTCGCGGCGAGTCGATCTCGGTTCCCAGTTCCAGAAACGTCGGGCACGACGCGATGCAGAGCCCGCAATGTATGCAATTCCCCGAGTCTTCGAAGTCAGCCAGTTTTGAGCTCATCGGTCGAAGACATCCCTTTCCCGAAAATCAGGCAAAAGGCCAACTTTATTCCTCAATCCTGCTTCCCAGACTATCTCAAGACTTCCGCTCAACCACCATACAGAACCCTCATCCCACACCGTCATTCCCGCGGAAGCGGGAATCCAGGGGTGGAGAGGGGCCCAACGGCGCATTCCTCGGCTCGCCCGCATGGATTCATTCTTACGCGACGCAGGCCTTAAATCCCGCCGACAAACCGGCCCGGCGACAGGACTCCCCCGGGATCCAGGGCCTCCTTGATGCGCCGCATCAGGGGCAGCGCTTCGATCCCGCCGCCCCAGACGTCCAGGCCCGGCTTGAGGTCGGGAGCCACTTGTTCCACGACCAGCGTGCCGCCCAACGCCGCCGCCGCGGCGCGCAACTGCTCCACCAAGGCCCGCGCCGAACCGCCCGTATCTTCCACATTCGGATGGTGAACGCGAACGCGAACGATGCCGTTGCCCGCATGTGCCTGCACCGCCATCGTCAAGCCGTGTTCCCCGCTCGCGTCTTCCAGCGCCGACACGAACGGCGGGAGCTCGGTGGGAAGAAGGCTCGCCTTGAGCTTCAGAAATGCCTCGCCCCGCACGTTGGCATCCCGTAATTCGGCCAAGGCCGCAGCGGCAGCGTCCCCCACCCGTTCCTCCATCGTCTTCCCATGCGCCAGCGCCCGCAGAGTCTCTTGCTGCTTTGCCACCTCTTCTCGGGAACCGCGGAAAGCGACCACGATGACGCAATCGCCGCCAGCGGACGGGATTGGCGTCAGGAGTTCGATCAGGTGAGGTTCCACGGGCGCGGTGCGGATTCGCTCCAACAGTTCCCGTGCCACCGCCATGTCGGAACAGGCTACCCGTGCCACCGCCACCGCCGCAGGAAGTGCGCGCAGCTTGAAGGTTGCCTCGACGATGACTCCCAAGGTTCCCAGCGCCCCGCAGTAGAGCTTGGCCAGATCATAGCCGGCGACGTTCTTGACCACCCTCCCACCGCTCTTTACGAGGGTCCCGTCCGCCCGCGCCACCGTGATGCCGACAAGCAGGTCCCGCACGGTTCCCTGGGAGAAGCGCGACGGGCCGCTCAGGTCGGCGCTGATCAGACCGCCCACGCTGGTGGCCGCTGGAAGGGGCGGTTCCACGGGCAGCCACTGACCGCTCCCGGCCACGGCGGCCTGAAGCTCGGCCACGCTCATGCCCGCTTGGGTGGTGACGGTCATGTTGGCGGGCTGGTGGTCCAGCAACGCGTCGATCGAGGCCAGCGAGAGCACGGCATACGGCCTCCCCGGAGGCGCACCCAGGCCCAGATGAGCGCCGAAACCCGCTGGCACCAGCGCGACGCCGCGGGCCGTGGCGATTTGCAGGATGCGGCAAACCTGCTCCGCCGAGTTGGGCAACAGAACCCGTTCCGGCGGGACGCCGTCAATGGTGAAGCGCACACAATCGGTCGACGTTCCGGCGGCCACCTCGAACAGGCGCAGATCGTCGTCGAAACCATCCCAGTCCGGCGTCGACTCGACAAGAGATGCACGGCTCATACACACCTCCTCCGTGACACGTCCGGTGCCGGCAGGCGGCGTTGCCCCCCTCGCCCACATGCCCCGAAGACGCAGGTCGCTTCACGCAGCAACCTGAAGGAACACCCCGGCCGCGCCACCTACATCGCCGCCTGACGCCGCGGCGTTCGCACCTCGACCCGTTCCTCCGCCGAGGGGAAAATCTTGTTGGGGTTGCAACGGTCGCCGGGATCGAACACGGCGCGCACCGCCTCCATGGTGCGCAGGTCGTCCGGCGTGAAGATCAACGGCATCAACGCCACCTTCTCAACCCCGATGCCATGCTCGCCGGTCAGGCTGCCGCCGAGCCTCACGCACTCCCGCAGTATTTCGCGGCCGGCGGCCACGACCCGTTCGGTTTCGTCCCGGTCACGCTCGTCATAGAGCAGGATGGGATGGATGTTGCCGTCGCCCGCGTGGAACACGTTGCCGATCCGGAGGTCGTAGGCCTTGCCGATGGCGGCGACGCGCTCCATGATCTCCGGCAGCCGGTTCGGCGGCACCACGCCGTCCTGGCAGCAGAAGTTGGGGGCGAGCCGCCCCAGGGCGCCGAAGGCGCGCTTGCGGCACTTCCACAACGCTTCGCGTTCGCGGTCGTCGCGGGCGACCCGTATCTCGGTGGCGCCGTTGGCCTCGCAGACCTCCCGGACCTTGCCGGCGGCCCTCTCCAGACCGGCCTCCAGTCCGTCAAGCTCGGCGATCAACACCGCGCCGGCCGCGCGCGGGAAGCCGAAATGGAAAGCGTCCTCCACCGCCTGGATGATCAGGTGATCGAGCATCTCCAGGGCGGCGGGGACGATGCCGCCAGCGATGATGGCGGACACCGCGGCGCTGCCGTCGGCCACGGAATCGAACACCGCCAGGAGCGTCTTGCACCCCTGGGGCAACGGCTGGAGCTTGAGAATCGCCTCGGTGACGATGCCGAAGGTGCCCTCCGAGCCTACGGTGACGCCCAGGAGATCGTATCCCGGCCCATCCTCGGTCATGCCGCCGAGACGGACGACTTCACCGTCCGGGAGCACCAGCGTCACCCCGAGCACGTGGTTGGTGGTGACACCGTACTTGAGCGTGTGCGGGCCGCCCGAGTTCTCCGCGACGTTGCCGCCGATGGAGCAGGCCATCTGGCTCGAAGGGTCCGGGACGTAGTGGAGTCCGTGGGGTTTGGCCGCCCGGCTTACCCACGAATTGATCACACCGCTCTGGACCACGGCGCGGCGATTGGCCGGGTCCAGCTCCAGGATACGGTTCATGCGGCTCAGGCTCACCATGACCGGCGCCCCCAGGGGAAGGCAGCCGCCGCTCAGCCCCGTTCCGGTGCCGCGCGGCACGAACGGAACGCCCTCACACTGGAGGCGCTTGAGGACCGCGGCTACCTCGTCCGTGGAACGAGGCAGCACCACGACGTCCGGAGCCGACTTCTCCAGCGTGTACCCGTCGCAGTCGTAGACGCTCAACTCCGTGGGATGCGACACCACGCCGTCGTTGCCCACGATGTCCTGCAACCAGCCGACGAGCCTCGAGGTTGTCATAAACGACATGCCGCGCCGGAGCGCACCGCCCCGCCTGGAGTCCGGTGCGCTCCGGGCGCCTTGTATCAGCCGCCGTAGAAGACCGAGTCGCCCAGGTCCTTGAGCAGGAGCGTGGCGTCATCGGCACGGCCGGAGATCTCGCCCCTTACGCCGGCCTCCACCACTTCCCCGATGAACACGGAGTGGTCGCCCTTCTCCACCGTATCCACAAGCTTGCACTCGACGAAGGCCGGCGCGTTGGCCAGCACCGGAGCACCCGTGGCGCCCGCGGAGAACGCCTCGCCGCCGATGGTGTCCCCTTCCCGCTCCAGCGACTTGAAGAACGTGAAGGCTTGGCCCTGCTGCCCCTTGCCCAGGACGTTCAGGGCAAAGCTGCCGGACTCCTTGATGATGTCGTGCGCCCCCGAATCCGCCTTCACACCCACCACCACCAGCGGCGGCGCAAAGGACGCCTGGGTCACCCAGTTCACCGTGGCCGCGGCCACCCGGCCGTCCTTGGCCTCACCGGTGAGGATGTACAGTCCGTAGGGAATCATGCGCAAAGCGATCTTCTTGGCATCGGCGTCCATTCTTTCCTCCTTGAATCGATCAAAATGCCCGCCCCTCCGGACACGGAAGCACGAGCCCCGAAATGTCAAAAAAATTAGCAATTCCGGTGGAGGGCGTAAAGCCGGAGTCATCCCGTTCGCAAGCGCAGACTACCGGCAGGAGCGACCCGGTACCCTTTCCGGACACAAAGGGTTGACAATTGAATTTATAAGATTGACAATGGGTTTCATGAGCGTTGACAAAGAGGAGGGTTGACATCGTGCGCCGGACAAGGGAGCGGGGCCGTGCGATTCGGGATTATATCCTTGGGCATGTCCGTGCCCATCCCGAAGATGTCGCGCAGATTTGTGCCGACTATTTCGATATCTCACGCCAAGCCGTGAACAAACACCTCGGTCGTCTCGTTGCGGATGGATTCTTGACCGCGGACGGCGTGACGCGGAATCGCCGATACTCGCTGGCCGTTTTGGACAAAAAGGAGTTCTTCGTCCCACTCGGTGAAGCGGCGGATGAGGACGCGGTCTGGCGGACAGAGGTCGCGCCTCTGCTGTCGGGAATCCCGGACAACGCCCGGCGCGTTTGGCAATATGGCTTCACGGAGATGCTGAACAATGCGATCGATCACTCGTCGGGCACATCGGTGAGAGTATTGATGGCGCGAACAGCCGTCGATTGCAGTATGAGTCTCATCGACGACGGAGAGGGGATCTTTCGCAAGATAACGAGGGCGCTGGGACTGGACGACGAGCGACATGCGGTTCTCGAATTGGCCAAGGGGAAACTGACTACCGATCCCGAGCACCACACGGGTGAAGGCATCTTCTTCACGTCGCGTCTGTTCGACGAGTTCAACATTCTATCCCACAAGGTTTTCTTCTTGCATGACGGTACGAGAAAGCAGGACTGGATCCAGGAAGTCGGGTTGAACGCCGACGCGACAGGCTTTCGCGGCACCTTGGTCGTTCTTGAACTGAGCAACGGAACAACGAAAACCCTGAAACAAGTGTTCGACGACTATGCCGCGGATGGAGACTACGGTTTCTCGAAAACCGTCGTCCCGGTCCACTTGGTTCAGTATGGCGACGAGGCATTGATATCGCGTTCACAAGCAAAGCGGCTATTGACTCGCTTCGACCGCTTCACGAAGGTGATCCTGGACTTCAACGGTGTCGAGCAGATCGGACAGGCCTTCGCCGACGAGGTGTTTCGTGTGTTTACCCGTGCCCACCCCAACGTCGAAATCGTGCCGTTCAATGCCACTCCGGAGGTTGACGCAATGATCCGGCGCGCACGCAGCGCAACGTGATCGGGGACGATTCCCCACGGACGGGCAACGAAGGGTTCCATCCCACCAAGTGCCGCGCCGTGCCAACGTTGGAGGATTTTGCTAAGTTCAACCGTTAGAGGGACGAATCGAGAAAATCCATGCCACCCAAGGTTCACATAGACGGTCACGCGGGCACCACGGGGCTGCGCATACGCGACTGGCTCACGGGGCGCGGGGACATCGAGCTTTCCACGCTGAACGAAGAGCGGCGCAAGGACACCGGGGCACGGCGCGCGGCCATCGAGGCGGCGGACCTGACGGTGCTGTGCCTGCCCGACGACGCCGCACTCGAAGCCGCCCAATGGGCCGCCGACTGCGGGACCCGTGTCATCGACGCCAGCACCGCCCACAGGGTGGCGGACGGGTGGACTTACGGGTTGCCGGAGCTCGATGGCGCGCGCCGTGAAGCCATCCGCGAGGCCGGCTGCGTGGCCAACCCCGGCTGCTACCCCTCCGCCTTCATCCTCCTGACTCGGCCGCTGGTGGACGAAGGGCTTCTACCCCACGACACCCCGGTCTCCGTCCACGCCCTGTCGGGCTATTCCGGCGGTGGCCGAGGACTGATCGAGAAGTGGGAGCGTCCCGAGCAGGGCTTGAGTTCCCTGCCCTACGAGGCGCCCTATGCGCTGGGCGCCCGCCACAAGCATATCCCGGAGATGATGGCCTACAGCGGGCTGACCCTGGAGCCGCTGTTCGTGCCGGCCGTAGGCCCGTTCCGTTGCGGCATGCGGGTGGAGGTGCCCATCCCACTCGGCGTGCTGCCCATGGGCGTGAACAGCACGGCCATCCTGGACTGTCTCCGTCAACGTTACGACGGCGAGCCCTTCATCCGCGTGGTCCATCATCCGGACCCGCGTGAAGCCCACGAGCGCAGCTTCGACCCGCAGGCGTGCAACGACACCAACGGCATGGAGCTCCACGTAGTCCCTCATCCGTCGGGGCATACCTTGCTGGTGGGGCTTCTCGACAACCTGGGCAAGGGCGCCAGCGGCGTGGCCATCCAGAACCTGAACCTCATGCTGGGTCTGCCGGAGACGGCGCACCTGCCCGGCTGACTTTGGAAACCCCACGTGCCGGTCGCATAGCCCACCACCCCTGGATTCCCGCTTCCCAGGATGTGTCAAGACTCTGCTCGGACACGCAATGGCACCAACCCCACGAATCGTCATTCCCGCGGAAGCGGGAATCCAGGAGTGGTGGTATGGCGGCTCCATTGCCCCGGCCCCACCCCACCTGGATTCCCGCTTCCGCGGGAATGACGTATCTGGTCGGTCTCGGCATGCCTCGTGTCCATAAGGCGCCGCGTATCGCCCGTTGTCGCTTGCGCGGCGTATGGAGGTGGAGGATTCCTGCTATCCCGCCAACGCTTGCCAGACCAGCTTTGCCTCCATCACGACGATCAGGGTGACGATGACACGGTTGAACCACTCACGGCTGATGTAGGGCGTCACGCGCATGCCGAGGGGCAGGAATACCCCGATGGGGACGAGCGCGAGGAGCCCCTGGCCGAGAAGCTGCTGGTCGAACAGGCCGGCCGCCAGGCAGAAGAGGAAGTGCATGGTGGTGAGGCCCAGGAACATCGTCGATGCCGCAAAGATGTACGCCTCCTTCTCCAGTTGGAAGGCGCGCACCCACGCCGCCACCACGGCGCTGGACATTCCGGCCGCGCCCTGGGAGACACCGGCCAGGGCGGCGATGACCGGCGAGAGAACACGGCCCAGCCGTCCGCTGAAGCGTATCTCGATCCTGAAGGCCAGCAGCACCAGGTAGGCGCCCACGCAGACCGCCAGCACCAGGGTCAACATGCGCTCGTCCGCCGTGGCCAGGAACCAAGTGCCGCTGGCCACGCCCAGGGCGCCCGTCAGGGTGGCCAGAACCAGCCCCGGCACGGTGTGGAACCTGGAACGGTAGGACCACATGACCCAGAAGTTGCTGACCATGTTGGGGATGGTGATGACGATGACGGCCTGCTGGGCTCCCAGAAAGCCCGCCATGATGGGCACGGCGATGAGCGGCAGCCCCATCCCCGTGGCACCCTTCGAAAAGGCGCCCGCGCCCAGCGCGACAAAGATGATCAACAGTGACTCGATGTGCATGGAGGCAAGCAGCCTTGGAGCGTCAGCGTGGGTGGCGTCCCCGGACCGTGAACACCGCAGGATAACCGATAGCGCGATTGCGAGTCAAAACGCGCCCGCGTTGCAACGACGACGCGGGCCGGTTCCAACGCTTGGACGGCAGGCACTCTCAAGTCAGGAGCGCCGCCGCACCCTCCCCTTGGCCCTCTTCCTGACGCCGGTCCCGGACTGCTCCAGACGCGCGTCGCGGTAGTAGCCGAGGGCGATGATGAGGGACTGCGCCAGCGCGATGGGCGCGGCCAGCGGCCGGAAGCGATGCACCTCGGCGTCGCGCACCACGAAATACAGGCTGGAGTTCCGCGCCAGCGGGCTGGTCATGGAGTCGGTGATGGCGAGCACCGGCACCTTGCGAATGTGGGCGTCGGCGACGACGTCGACCACGGGCGGGGAGTATTCGGCGAAGCTCGCCGCGACCAGAAGATCGTCGTTCCGCATGGTGGCGATCTGCTGTGGCACCATGCCCCCCACCGAGTCCAGCAGGTGGCAGCGGTATTCGAGGCGGATGAGGCCATAGGCGAGGTAGGCGGCCACCGGAAAGGCGCGCCGCTGTCCGATGACGCAGATGGAATTGGCCGAGTCCATCATGCGCACCGCTTCCCGCAACGTTTCGCCGTCGGTGTCCGACTTCAGGTGTTCGAGGGCAACGGCCGATGCGTCGACAAAGCCGTTCAGGATCGCCGCCGGATCGTCCTTGGCGGCGTCCTGCAACTGGCCGCGGTGCTCGTGAATTTGGTCCCGGAACGGCGCCGCGCCCTCGATCAGGCGCAGACGGAAGATGCGTTGCATCTCGGAGAAGCCCGAGAACCCGAACACCTTCGCGAAGCGGATCAGCGTGGACGGCTGGACGCCGGCCTGCCGGGCCGTTTCGGCCACGGTTTCCAGCGCGAACCGGTTGGGATCCTCCAGGGCGTACTGAGCGATCCGTTTGAGGTGCGGGCTCAACTCCTCGAACCGGTGCTGAAATGCCTCCCGCAGCCGGTCGAATTCTTTCGGTGGTGTGGCTCTCGCCATGCCTCACGCCATCCTTCCGTTGTCCGGGCCCCCGCGCATGCGGTCACACTCCCAGAAAACGGACCGGAATTCAACGAGATTTGCACCCTTCGGTGAGAGAATGAATATTCGCTCTTGACATCCCGGAGCGAATCTGCGTTAGATTCGAACGTGCGTTTCATGATGGGAGTCAAATCGAATTTCCATACGGTCTCGGGAGGCAGGCGACCATGACGGAAAAGGTGGGATTTGCCGGTACCGGCTTGATGGGCCATGGCATGGCAAAGAACCTTCTCGGGGCGGGATATCCGCTTGCCGTGGTGACCCACCGGGACCGGACGCCGGTCGAGGACCTTGTCCGTCTGGGGGCAACGGAGCTCCGCGGCTACTGGGAACTGGCGGCGGAATGCGATGTCGTGTTCCTCTGTGTCACCGGAACGCCCGAGGTCGAGAAGATCCTCTACGGAAGGGACGGCCTGCTCGACGGGGCGCACTACGGCCTCATGGTCGTCGACTGCTCCACCAGCGAGCCCGCTTCCAGCCAACGCATCGCCGCTGCCCTGAACGAACGCGGCGCCTCTTTCGTCGACGCGCCGCTGGCGCGCACTCCGGCGGAGGCGGAGGCCGGCCGTCTCAACACCATGGTCGGAGCCGCGGAGGATGACATGCAACGGGTCCGGCCCTTGCTGGAGGCTTGCTGCGAGAACATCTTCCACATGGGGCCCGTGGGCGCGGGCCACAAGACCAAGCTCGTCTACAACTTCATCACCATGGGCTACGCCGCGCTCATCTCCGAAGCGCTGTGCGCGTGCGCGGCCACCGAGGTGGACCTGAAGCGATTCGCCGGCGTGGTGTCGGCGGGCGGCGCCAACAGCGGGATCTTCCAGTTGATCGTTCCCAGGGCCATCGAGTCAGGAGACTGTTCCGGGCTGAATTTCAGCCTGGCCAACGCGGAGAAGGACCTGCGCTACTACAACCGGATGGTGGACACGGTACCCCTGGCCGGCAATCTCGGGCGGGCCGTGCAGCATGCCCTCATCCAGGGCCTCAACCTCGGCTACGCCGACGGCCTCGTCGGCGACCTGCTCCACGCACAGGAGAAGATCAACGGTGTCGCCATCCTCGACCGCGACACGGAAGCCGGCGCCGGGAACACGGACGAAACCGCTCCGGTCTAGACCACCCAGCGAAAACACGTTTATGGAAGGAGGAACAGACCATGGCACAAAGGAACCTGACGAGACGTTCCCTGTTGAAGCAGGCGGGCATGCTGTCCGCGGGAGCGGCGGCGACCGCTTTCATGGGACCCTGGCGCTACAACCGGGTGTACGCCGCCGCATCGGACAAGCCCCTCATGATCGGCCTCACCTCCGATGCCTCCGGGCAATACGCCAACTCCGGCGCGTCCGACCGCCGCGGCATGCACCTGGCCATCGCCGAGTTCAACAAGAGGGGCGGCGTCCTCGGACGCACGGTCAAGACCATTCACCTCGACACCGAGACGACGCCCGCCACCGGCAGCCGCGTGGCGGAACGGCTGATTGCGCGTGACGAGTGCGCCTTCTTGATCGGCGCGGTCAGTTCGGGCGTGGCCAACGCCATCTCGCAGGTGGCGCAGAAGTACGGCACCGTGTACCTCAACACGAACTCCAGCTCACCCACCGAGTCGGGCAAGAACTGCCACCGCGTCAAGTTCGTATGGGACGGCAACGGCACCAACTTCGCGCAGGCCGCGGTCCAGAACGCCATCCGCGCCTACGGCAAGAAATGGCTGCTCATGACCAACGACTACGTCTGGGGGCACAACACCTCGGCGGCCACCCGCCGGCTGGTGGGGCGGTACGGGGGCGAGATCATCGACGAGATCCTGGTGCCCCAGGGCACGCGCGACTTCAGCGCCATGCTGCTGAAGGCGCAGCAGGCGGCCCCGCACGTGGTGGCCGCCGCGGTGGGCGGCGACGACCTCAAGGCCATGCGCCAGCAGGTTGCCCAACTCGGGCTGGGCCAGAAGATGGCCTGGATCAACAACCAGCAGGACTGGCCCGACGTGTACGGCCTGCCGCTGGACAACCTCTTCGGGGTATTCGGCACGACGTGGTACTGGAAGCTGGACCTGCCCGGCGTCGCCGATTTCGTAAAGCGCTACCAGGCGGCCTACCCGAGCGACCCCATGCGCGTGCCCGGCAACGTCTTCTACAACGGCTACATGGCCACGCGGGAGCTGTTGAGCGCCGTCGAGCGCGCGGGTTCCACCAACAACCGCAAGGTGATCCAGGAGCTGGAAGGCCTCAAGGTCTCGGCGCGGGACCGCATGCAGCACCACGATGCCTACATGAACTCCGCCACCCACCAGATGCAACAGACCATCTACCTGGCCACCGCCAACCATGGCACCAAGGAACGCGACGACATGTTCAAGGTCCTGAGCCAGTCGAGCCCGGAGGAAATCCGGGACACGGGAGCGGACGCGGCGTGCAAGCTGGAGTCCCTCGCGGACACGCCCACCTACGAGATGTAGCGTTCCCCGGCTGCCGGCTCCCCTGCCCGCGGGAGCCGGCAGCGTGCTATCCTGGGACGCGACTCCGGCGGACGCCGCGCCGGGCCGATTGCATCTCCATCGGGAGGTTGGCTGAAGACTCACCATGGCGAACCTGTTCCCCCATCTTCTGAACGGTCTGAGCCTGGGCCTCCTGTTCGCGCTCATCGCCTTGGGATTCATGCTCATCGTGGGGGTCATGGAGCTCATCAACCTGGCCCATGGTTCGCTGTTTGCCCTGGGCGCGTACTTCGCGCTGGTCATCATCGCTCCCGATCCTGCCTGGCTCGGCCCGCTCGGCGAGAGCTACCACGCGCTGCCCCTGGCGGCGCGCTACGCGCTGGCGTTGCTCGTGGCTCCGGTGCTGGTGGGCGTGGTGGGGATGGGTCTGGAGTTGTGCATGCGCCGGACCTACGGGAAGAAGGCCGAGTACGGGCTGCTGCTGACCTTCGGCGCGGCGCTCGTCCTGGAGGAGACCATCCGCGTCCTTTGGGGTCCTTCCGAGCAGTACCTGCAAGTGCCGCGGAGCATTTCCGGGGCTTTCCTGTTCGCCGGCCTGATCTATTCCAAATACAAGCTCTTCGCCGCCCTGTTCGCGGCGGCCGCCATCGCCCTCGTGTGGCTGTTCCTGGAACGGACGCCCTACGGCGCCATCATCAAGGCCGGCGCCCATGACAGCGAAATGGTGCGCGCCCTGGGGATCGATCTCACCCGGCTGCGCCTGCTGGTGTTCGGCCTGGGGGCCGGTCTGGCAGGGCTGGCGGGCATCGTCCTGACGCCCATCTGGGGGCTCCGGCCGCACGTGGGCGTGGACGCGGTCATTCCCGCCTTCCTGATCATCGTGCTGGGCGGCATCGGCAGTTTCTGGGGCGCCGTCCTCGGCGGCATCCTGGTGGGCGTGGCCGTGGGCCTCACCGGCGCCTATGCCTCGGGGTGGTCGCTGCTGTCCATGTACCTGCTTCTCATCGTCGTGGTGACGGTCCGGGCGCGCGGCCTGTTCGGCAGAAAGAGCGTGCTGGAGGCGTGACCCATGGCAGCGGTTCCCACCGTCGCGAGTCCCTGGGTGCCGCGCGGGATGGCCCTGCTGCTGGCCGTCATGGCGACGCTGCCGCTGTGGGTCGCCTCCATCGGTCTCTACCAATACCTGGGCGTGGAGATCGCCATCTGGATGATCTACGGGCTGGGCTTCAACCTGCTGCTGGGCTACTCCGGCCTCCCGAGCTTCGGGCACGGCGCCTTTTTCGGCGTCGGCGCCTACGCGTTCGGCCTCTTCCAGGCCTGGGCCTTCGAGAGCCTGCTCCTGGGCATGGCCCTGGCCGCCGTCGCCGCTTTCGTTGCCGGCGCCGTGGTGGGCTGCTTCCTGTCCCATCGGCGCGGCATCTACTTCGCGCTCATGACCATCGCCTTCGGTCAGGTCTTCTGGTTCGTCGCCATCAAGTGGCACACCGTCACCGGCGGTGAAGACGGGCTCTTGAACATTCCGCGCCCCGCCCTGGAGCTTGGCGCGGCGTCGGTCCCGCTCAACTCCAACGTGGCGCTTTTCTACTTCGTGCTGTTCGTATTGGCCGTTGTCGCCGTGGCCCTGTGGCGCCTCGTCCATTCGCCTTTCGGGAAGGTGCTCCAGGCCATCCGGCAGAACGAGGAACGCGCGCGTTTCGTCGGTTACAATGTCTGGCTGTTCAAGTGGGCGGTGTTCGCCCTGTCCGCGGCCATCGCCGGTCTGGCCGGCTCCCTGTTTTCCATGGCCCAGCAGAGCGCGTATCCGGACGTCATGAGCCTCCACGCGTCCGGCGTGATCGTCATGATGACGTTGATCGGTGGCGGGTTCGTGAGCTTCTGGGGGCCGGTGATCGGGGTCGCGGTGTACTTTCTGGCGCGGGACGTCCTGGGCGCGGTGACCGAGACCTGGCTGCTCTGGTTCGGGCTCGTGTTCGTGCTGGCGGTGTTGTTCAGGCCCGAAGGGATCGCGGGCGCCTGGCAGGAGTACGTGGGTTCCGTCCCCAGCGCGGGAAGGCGCAATCGAGGAACCGAGGCTCCCGCGAGCCACATCGAGAGGTAAACCGTGGCCCTGTTCGAAGCGCGCGGCGTTCACAAGCGGTTCGGGCACCAGGTGGTGCTGGAAAACATCGATCTCAGCTTCGAGTCCGGAAGGCTGAGCGGCATCATGGGCCCCAACGGCGCGGGCAAGACCACCTGCTTCAACGTGCTCACCGGCCGTTACAAGCCCGATCGGGGCCGGGTGCTGTTCGACGGCGAGGACATTACCGGCCTGTCTCCCAATGCCATCGCGTGCCGGGGCATCGCCCGTTCTTTCCAGACCATCAGCCTGTTCGACGAGTATTCCGCCCTGGAGAACGTCCTGATCGCGTTGCCGGAGGTGCGCGAGCGCGGCTTCAACATGATCGAACCGCTGTCCGGCGACGGCGCGGACGCCGACCGGGCCGCGGCGGTGCTCGCGCGAGTGGGCCTGGCCGGCCGGGAGCGCCGCCGCGCGGGCGATCTCGCCTACGGCGAACGGCGCGCGCTGGAGATCGGCGTCGCCCTGGCCGCCGCGCCGCGGCTGCTGTTCCTGGACGAACCCACCTCGGGGCTGGGGGTGGAGGCCACGGCGCGGCTGAGCGAGATGGTGCGGGAGCTGAAGCACGATTACTCCATCGTGGTCATCGAGCACGACATGCAATTCCTTTTCGGGCTCGCCGATGCCATTTCGGTCATTCACTGGGGCCAGGTGATCGCCCGCGGCACGCCCGACGAATTGCGGGAAAACAAATGGGTGCAGCGCTCCAACCTGGGGAGACCTTGAGCGTGATTCTCGAGATTTCCGGCATCGAGACGTTCTATGGCGAGACCCAGGCGCTCTTCGGCGTGTCACTGCACGTCGCTCAGGGAGAGGTGGTGGCGCTGCTGGGACCCAGCGGCGCCGGCAAGACCACGACACTCCGGTCCATCCTCGGGCTGACGGCCCCGCGGCGGGGAACCATCCGTTTCGACGGAACCGCCGTCACGGCCCGAGCGACCCACGACATCGTGCGAAAGGGGGTGGGTTGGGTGCCGGACGACCGCCGCGTCTTCCCTACCCTGACCGTGGCGCGCAACCTTTCCATCGCGCGCAAGCGCACGCGTTTCCGGGTCTGGTCCCTGGGCGAAGTGTTCGAGATCTTCCCCGCACTGGAACACCTGATGGAACGCGAGTGCGAGAACCTGTCCGGAGGGGAGATGCAGATGGTAGCCATCGGCCGGGCGCTGTTCGGATCTCCGGGGCTGGTGCTCTTCGACGAGCCTTCCCAGGGACTGGCACCCAAGGTCGTGCAGGACGTGATGGCGACGGTCGCGCGCCTGAAGGAAGCCGGTGTGTCCGCTCTGTTGGTGGAGCAGAACGCGGCTACGGCTTTGCGCGTAAGCGATCGTGCCTACGTGATGGACCGGGGACGTATCGTGCACGAGGGGTCCGCGGAGGCGTTGCTGGAGGACGACTCCCTGCGCCTGCGCCTCTTGGGGGTTTGACGATGGCCGCGCCGATCCTCGATATCCGCGGTCTGGTCAAGAGCTACACCCAGGGGCTGCTCCACCGAAGGGAGACGTTTCGCCTGGAAGCGGATTTGAGTTTCCCGACCTCGGCCATCGTCGGCGTCATGGGCCCCAACGGATCGGGGAAAACCACCCTGTTCGAGCTGATCACCGGCTCGAACATGCCCAGCGCCGGCACCGTGCGGGTCCTGGGCAGGGACATCCACAACGTCAAGTACACGGAGCGGGACCGCCTGGCGATCCACTATCACCAGTCGTACCAAGTGCGCCGGTTCCGCCGGACCCGGCCGTCGTTCCTGATGCAACCGGCCGGTCTTGACTACCCCGTGGTGCACCTGTTCGACGAACCGCAGTTCAACACCCAGGACGGATACATCGGCTTCATGCTGGACTTCTTCCGCCGGCTGCGGTCCGAGGGCCGGCTGGTCCTGGTCTGTCTTCACCCCAACGAGCCCTACCACGTCGAGCTGATGGAAGAGGTGTGCGAGCGTTTCGTCTTCGTATTGGCCGGGCGCGTACGCGAGTATCCGGACTTCCGTTCCCTGGTGGAGGCCGCCGACGTCCGCGCCTACCTCGGACGGCTGGTTCCGAACGGGGGAGCACGATGACGGCGGAGCGGCAGAGGCTCTCGGTGGTCACCGGCGCCGCCGGGGTGCTTGGCGCCGCGGTGACGCGCCAACTGATCGCCGACGGACACCGTGTGGTCATGCTGGACGTCGCCGGCGACCGGCTGCAAGAGAAAAAGAGCGAACTCGGCGCCGCCGTTGCGGCAATGGCGGTGGACGTGGGCGATCCCGAAGCCGTGGAGTGGGCCTGCGAGCGTATCCGAAACGACCACGGCCCGGTGGATACGTTGGTCAACAACGCCGGCATCCTCTCCAACCACAAGGCCGAGGGAACCACGGCGGAGGAGTGGCGCCGGCTCATGGCGGTAAATCTGGACGGCGCCTTCTACCTCGCGCGCGCCCTGCTTCCGGACATGCGCCGCCAACGCTGGGGGCGTATCGTCAACGTCTGCTCGCTGGCCATGAAGAGCGGTGGCTTGACCGCCGGCACCGCCTACACCGTCTCAAAGGGAGGCCTCGGAGCGCTGACCTTCTCCCTCGCGCGCGAGGTCGCGGCCGAGGGCATCACCGTCAACGGCGTCGCGCCCGCGTATGTACGCACTCCCATGGTCACCGAACAGCTCACCGCCGTTCAGCGCAAGGCGCTGCTCCGGCAGATCCCCGTGCACCGGTTCTGCGAGCCCGAAGAGGTCGCCCGCCTGATCGCGTTCCTGGCGTCGCCCCACGCGGGCTTCATCACCGGCGAGATCATCGACATCAACGGCGGCCTGCACATGGACTGACGACCGCTCGAAGCATCCGGTCGCCGCAAGGCAGCCGCGCGACCGTTTGTCCTGAGCCGTTCGACAAGCCGGCACAGGATTGGCGAAGCGGAGTCAAAGAACGCCCGAGGAGACCCCAGCCATGGAGCGCATCACACCGACCATCGCTTTTTCCGCGGAACTCAAGGACCTCTTCGACATGCGCGACAAGGTCGTTTTCCTGCCGGGTGGGTACGGGGGCATCGGCGAAGCAGTCGCTTGGGGGCTGGCACTGGCCGGCGCGCACCTTACCGTGGCGGGGCGCGACGGCCGGAAGGCGCAAGCGCTGGCTTCCGGCCTGAACGAGCGCGGGTTTGCGGCCGACGGCGTCGCCCTGGACGTGGCATCCATCCCGTCCATCCGGAACGCGGTGGAGACCGTCGTGGAACGCCACGGGCGCATCGACGTGCTGGTCAACTGCGTCGGCATCCAGCGCGAGGAACCCCTCCTGGAGGTGACCGAGGACGCCTATGACGAGGTCTACCGGGTCAATCTCAAGGGCGCCATGTTTCTGGCGCAGGCGGTGGCCGAACACCAGGTCGCCGCCGGCCGGGGCGGCAGGCAGGTGCACCTGCTGTCGGTGCGATCCCGACTCGGGCTGCGCGACCGCGGCTATTCCGCCTACTGCAGCACCAAGGGCGGCATGGTCATGCTCATCAAGCAGCACGCCATGGAGCTGGCCCGGGACAGGATCACGGTGAACGGCGTAGCCCCGACCTTCGTCTACACCGAGATGATTCGCCACGTGATGGAGAACCCGGAGTTCCGCGCCCGCCTCCTGGAGCGCATTCCGCTGGGACGGATCGCCGACCCCAAGGACGTGGTGGGCCCAACCCTGTTCTTCTGCTCGGACGCGTCCTCGTTCGTCACCGGCCAGATTCTATACGTGGACGGGGGCATTACGGCGAGCCAGTGAGCAGCACGCCTCGCTGACCGTAGATGCCCGACTGTCGGCACTTTGCCGGCGCGGTCGCCTCCCCTCGGAAGCGTCCGCCGGCTCTTGCACTTGGAGCTTCATCCAGAGTAATGTGCGGGCGTTCCGGGGTCGGCCCGGACGGTGAAGCCGTATCAGTGGCATCAGGAGGGATTTGCCATGTCGAACGCATCGAAGGGTTTCTTTCGCTTCCTGGTTGTCGTGCTTCCTTTGGCCCTGCTGGCCACGTTTTGGCAAGGAGGTGCGGCAACGCCGGCACACGCGGCGGAATCCAGCACGCTGCGGTATGCCGCCAGCAATTTCGGCGAGGAGAACATGGATCCCACCCGCACCTCCATCAGCGCCTCCCTGGGGCTGGTGGGGCCGCTGTGGGACTGGCTCACGGAAATCGACGCGACCGGGAAGCTCACGCCGGGGCTCGCGCTGAGCTGGGAGCCCGGGGAGGACGGGAAATCCTGGACCTTCAAGCTGCGGCCCGGCGTCAAGTTCCACGACGGCAGCGAGATGAGCGCCGAGGACGTGCAGTTCACGCTGATGGAGGGGTTCCGCCGGCCCAAGGCCAAGGCCTCCCGGGTGCGGCAGTTCCGCAAGGGCATCAAGGACGTCCAGGTGCTCGACAGCCTCACGGTGAAGATCGTCACCGCGCGGCCGTGGCCGACCTTTCCTTACGACATGGCCAATCAGCCCGGCATCGAGGGCATCGTGCTTCCCAAGGCCTACATCAAGAAAGTCGGCTGGGACGGCTTCGCCCAGAAGCCCGTGGGCACCGGGGCCTACAAGTTCGTCAAGCACGAGGTGGGCAACTTCATCGAGTTCGAGGCCATGAAGGACCACTGGCGGGCGTCCGCGAGGTTCGATCGTCTCCGCATGGTGCTGGTGCCCGAGGCCTCCACCCGCGTGGCCATGCTGAAGACCGGCCAGGTGGACGTGGCCGGAATCTCCCTGGACGAGGTCCAGGAGGTGAGCAAGGCGGGCTTCAAGATCGCCGAGGACCCGCAGCCCACGTCGGTGCGCATCCATCTCTACGCCACCTACTACGACAAGGCCGGCCCGGTGAAGGACGTGCGGGTGCGGCAAGCCCTGAACCTCGCGGTCAACAGGCAGGAGATCGTGGACACACTGCTGCACGGCAAAGGCAAGCCGGCGGCGGTGTTCCCCATCTCCCCCATCTCCATCGGGTTTCCCGCGGACCTGAAGCCGTATCCCCATGATCCGGCCAAGGCCAGGAAGCTACTGGCGGAAGCCGGCTATCCCAACGGGTTCTCCATCGAGCTGTTCGCGCTGCGCCAGTCCAGCTTCCCCCAGTACAAGGAGCTCGCCGAGATCGTGGCCGGATACTGGGAGGCCATCGGGGTCAAGACAACCATCATACCCACCGACATCGGCGCATTCCGACCGCTCTACATCGCCAACCCGCAGAAACCGGAGATCGTGGGCCGGGCCGGCACCTTCGCCACCACCAGCCGCCTCAACGGCTCCGACGGCCTGCGCATCTGGTGGTCGGCGAAAGGCAGGATCATCAAGATGGCCGACAACGTTGACGACATCGCCGCGGCAGCGGCCGGCAAGGCCAACATCGACGACATCGCCGCGGAGGTGAAGAAGGCCTACAAGGTCCTCCACAACGACTACCGGGGCGTACCCATCGCGGACGTCAAGGGAGTCCTGTGGGGTTATGGCAACCGGGTGAAGGACATTCGGTTGCGGCCCCACCGAGGCTACATCGAGCCCAGCCTGGTGACGGCCGTCCCGGCCGAATAGCCGGACGCGACAGATCACTGCGGGCGGCCCGCGCCACACGAATCGCGGACGATTCGAACGGTGCGGGCCACCGCCTCCCAAGCGCAAGCCCCCATGCAACGCTATATCGCCGGCAGGCTGATCCAGTGCCTCGTCACGCTGCTGGTGATCAGCCTGCTGGTGTTCGCCCTTGCGCGGCTGACCGGCAACCCGCTGGACGTGATGATGCCCGTCGACGCCTCGGCCGAGCTCCAGGAAGAGATGAGCCGGGAGCTGGGGCTGGACCAGCCGGTGTATGTCCAGTACGGCCGTTTCGTGCAGCAACTGCTGCATGCAGACCTGGGCACGTCGATCCGCACCCGCAAGCCGGTGGCCGAGCTGATCGGCCAGCGGCTTCCCAACACCCTGAAGCTCGTGTCCTTCTCCGTGGCCATGGCCCTGCTCCTGGCCTTCCCCCTGGGGGTCATCGCGGCCACGCGCAAGGGCGGGCTCTGGGACGTGGGGGCACGAACCGTGGCGCTGTTCGGCCAGTCCGTGCCCACCTTCTGGGCGGGCATCGTGCTGATCTCCATCTTCGCCGTCAACCTCGACCTCCTGCCCGCCGGCCGCAAGGAGGGTATCGAGTCCTACGTCCTGCCGGCCGTGACCCTGGGGCTTTTCGGCTTCATGCTGGCGGGGGTGGTGCGGCTCCTGCGCGGCTCCATGCTGGACGTTCTGGACAGCGAGTACGTCAAGTTCGCGCGCATCAAGGGGCTGGCCGAAACGGCGGTGACCTGGAAGCACGCCTTCAGGAACGCGCTGATCCCGGTGGTGACCTTCGTGGGGTTCTATTTCGGCATCCTCATGGCCGGGAGCGTGGTGGTGGAGACCGTGTTCGCCTGGCCGGGCATCGGCCGCCTGGCCTTCGAGGCGGTCCAGTGGCGCGACTACCCGGTGATCCAGGGGGTCGTGCTGCTGGTGTCCACGATCATCCTGGCGGCGAATCTCGTGGTGGACATCCTCTACGCCTACATCGACCCGCGGATTCGCTATGGCTGACGCCGGCATCACCCTTACGGCGGACACCGACGTCGCCGCGGCGAGCGATCTTCCCGGCTCGCTGCGCGCCCGAGCGCGAAGGCTGCTGATCGTCCCCCTGCTGATCCTCGTCACCTTCGGCGGCCTGGGCCTGCTGGCCGACGTGGCGGCCCCCTATCCGCCCAACCAGATCGCGCTGCGGGCGCGCATGCTGCCGCCCTTCTGGCAGGAAGGCGGCAGGTTGGCCCATCCGTTGGGCACCGACCGGTTGGGCCGCGACATCACCAGCCGCATCATCCACGGCGCGCGGGTGTCCATCGCCGCGGGCCTGGCGGCCGTGGCCGTGGGCGGCGTCATCGGGACGCTTCTGGGGCTGATCTCCGGCTACTTCGGACGCTGGATCGACACCCTCATCATGCGCGCCACGGACGCCATGCTGTCGTTGCCCATCATCCTCATCGCGCTCCTCTTCGCGGTGGTCTTCGGCCCGAGCTTCCGGAACCTGATCCTGGTGCTGGGCCTGGTGATGTGGGCGAGGTTCGCCCGCCTCGTGCGCGGCGAGGTCTTGACCTGGAAAGAACGCGAGTTCGTGGCCCTGGCCCGGGTGGCGGGCTGCTCCCCGTTCCGCATCCTCCAGCGCCACATCTTCCCCAACATCGTCAACCCGCTGGTGGTGCTGGCCACGCTCCAGGTGGGGTGGGTCATCATCGTGGAGGCTTCACTGAGCTTTCTCGGCGCGGGAATCCCGCCGCCGACGCCCTCCTGGGGCGCCATGATCGCGGACGGCCGCTCGCACATCACCACGGCCTGGTGGCTGTCGTTCTTCCCCGGAGTCGCACTGGTGCTGGTGGTGCTGTCCATCAACCTGCTGGGAGACTGGCTGCGCGACTTCCTGGACCCCAGGACCCGGAACCTGACGTAAACGGTGGACTTTGACATCTTGATGTGTACAAATGCGGCCTTCGACCTCGCGCCGCTGCGCCAGGACGAACGGAACGGCCGGCCAACCGTTCGTCCCGGGCCCTTCGACAAGCTGAGGACAGGCTTCGCGACGCGCCGCGAAGTCGAAGGACACGTCACTTTCAGCAACAGACTTCCGGAGGAGGTCCCGCATGTACGGATACCGCGCCCGAATCGGTTACACGTCCCCGCCCTACCTGACGGAGACCTTCCCCTACGAGTTCTACAAGATGGTGCCGGAGGGCGTGACGCTGGTCCTCACCACCCTGGCCATCAAGAAGCTCACCGAGCAGGAAACCGTCCGAAGCGTCGAGATGACCCTGGAGGCGGCCCGGGAGTTGGGCATGGCAGGGGTGGACTTCATGGTCTTCGGCGGCGTTCCCCTGAACCTGTCCCTGGGATATGACGGGCTCGCGGAGACCCTGCGCAAGACCGAGGAAGAGATCGGCGTCCCGGTCACCTCCAGCATCACCGCGCAGGTCAACGCCCTGCGCGCCGTGGGCGCCAACAAGCTGGTGCTCCTGCACCCCTTCACCGACCCCGAGGGCTTTCACGCGGAGTACGTGACCCACTACGGCTTCGAGCTGCTGGGGTTCAGGGGCGCCCGGAAAACCGTCGCGGATCTCGCCACCATCTCGCAGGACGACGTCAAGGCCCTGGCCGAGTCCCTCTACCGCGACTACCCCGACGCCGACACCATCTACATCCCCGCACCCCACTGGGGCATCATCGAGATCATCGAGCCGCTGGAGCAGGAACTCGGCGTCAACGTGATCATCGCCATACAAGCCATCGTGTGGGAGACCCTGCGCCGCGCCGGCGTGAACGACCGCATCAACGGCTACGGGCGGCTGCTCCGGGAGCACTGAGCAACACACTTCTGGTTCGCCCGGGGTCTTCTTCGCGTGGTGCCCGCCACTGGGGCGACCGCGGGTCGCCCCTACAGGTCATCGCACCTTGCCGACAACGAAAAATCCTCCGCAAATCAGGCTGCGAATTAACCAGACATCACACTAGCGTGGTGTCTCACAAACAGGTTTGCAAAGATGCGCCGGATTATTTGTCGTCGGCAAGGCGCGATGACTCGTAGGGGCCACCCGCGGTCGCCCCAGTGGCGGGCACCACGCGAGGAAGACCCCGGGTCAAGCCCGGGGTGACGTAACGCAGCCGACGACAAAAGACCAGCAGATTTGTAAACTTGTTTGTGAGACACAACACCAGTTAGCGGTCTTCCAGGCCAAACGCGCTTTCGGCCTCACGAGCCCGGAGCATCCGCCCGAACGAATGTCCCACCCCGGGCGCGATCACGAGTTTCCAGTTGAACTCCCAGCCCTTCTCACGTGCCAATGCACGAGCGGCGTTGAACGTGTTTCTGCCCCGCTCCAGGCGGTTCGCCCCCTGCCGGTCGGCGGCCGCATTGCGATACAGGTTCTTGGAGCCGATATCCTCCGAGCCCATGTAGATGGTCAGCGGCAGGCTCAAATATCGCTTGAGCGAGGCAACCGGCTTCCGGAACCAACCGAAGCCGAACGGGATGAGTTCATCGACGTCGGGCGATACATGAGTGGAGGGGTTCATGACGACGAACCGTCGCACGCCGGCCGGCGGAGAGTAGGCGGCCACTCTGGAGAGGAACTGGCCGCCTGCAGAGTGCCCCAACAGGTACACGGGTTCGCCGGCTCCGCCTTCTCGGTCCCGTGCCCACTGCACCAGAGGCTGGACGAGCGAGACCGTCCACTCATCAGGCGACCGCACAACACCTCGTCGGATCACGCCCCCACGCTGGTATTGCCAACTCTTGAATCGCTCACGGTCGAAACGCGGTACGTAGACATTCAGGCAAACCCTGCGGGCATGCCGGCGGACCAAGTCGCGGTAATCGGCGGCATTGCGTCTCGCTCCGTGAAAAAGCAGCAACACACCACGAGATACACACGCTGGAGGATGGTAGGTGAAGACAGTCAATGTGGTTCCACCCAGTTCGGCGCTGAGTTCCCCTCTGCCCGGTTCCGCTGCATCGACGGAAGTCGGGGAAGAAGCCGCTACAACGGACGCGAATGCACCGAAGCAAAGCGCCCAGGACACGTAGGTCACGAATGACCGCATTGTCGAAGACATTGTTCCCTCCTCGGGTCAGAACAAGTGGCAGGCCACCCTGCGCTCCGGGGCGACCTCCTGGAGCACCGGCTCTTCTTCCGCGCACCGCGCCATGGCCAGGGGGCAGCGGGGGTGGAAGCGGCAGCCGGAGGGCGGGTTCATGGGGTTGGGGACTTCGCCGGCGACCACGGTGTCGTCCGGCGTTCCCGCACGCACCGGCAGGGCGGCGGCGATGAGCGCCTTGGTGTAGGGGTGCAGGGGTTCGGCGTAGAGCGTGTCCGCGGTTCCTTCCTCGACGATCCGGCCGAGATACATGACCGCGACCCGGTGGCTCAGGTGCCGGGAGACTGCGAGGTCGTGGGTGATGAGCAGATAGCTCAGGCCGTGCTCGTCCTGGAGGTCCTTCAGCAGGTTGATGATCTGGCTGCGGATGGAGGCGTCGAGGGAGGCCACGGGCTCGTCCAGGACGATCAGCCGGGAGTGGGTCACCAGCGCCCGCGCCAGGGCGATGCGCTGCCGCTGGCCGCCGCTGAACTCGTGCGGATAGAGGGTGGCGAAGGCGGGGTCGAGGTTGACGTTGTGCAGGACCTCGGCCACGCGCTCGCGCACCTCCCCCCGGGGGAACCCGCCGTTCACCTCCAGCGGCTCGCCGACGATGCCGCCCACCCGCATTCTCGGGTTGAGGGAGCTTTGCGGGTCCTGGAACACCGCCTGCACGGTGCCGCGGTAGCGTCGCAGGTCGTCGCCGGACATCTCCTTCAGGTTCACGCCTTCGTAAAGGATCTGGCCGTCGCTGGGCTGCTCCAGCAACAGCACGAGCCGGGCCGTGGTGCTCTTGCCGCAGCCCGACTCCCCCACCAGTCCCAAGGTCTCGCCCGCGTCGATGCGGAAGCTCACGTCGTCCACGGCGCGCACCCAGCCGACGTTGCCGCCGAGGATCAACCCCTTGGTGACGGGGAAGTGCTTACGGACGTTCCTGGCTTCCAGCAGGGACGGAGTCATGGGGATCCTTCGCGTGCAGCCAGCACGCCACGCTGTGGCCGTCGTCCAGCTTCGTCACCGGCGGGAACTCCCGCCGGCAGATGTCCTGCGCGCGCGGACAGCGGGGCGCGAAGGCGCATCCGGGGGGGAGAGCGTGGACCAGCGGCGGGCTTCCTTCGATGGAGGGGAAGCGGTGCACCTTGCGGTCCATGCGCGGGACCGACTGGAGCAGCGCCTCGGTGTAGGGGTGCGCCGGGCGCTCGAACAGGGCCTCCACCGTCAGTTGCTCCACGATCTTGCCGGCGTACATCACCGCCACCCGGTCGCAGATGCGCGCCAGCGTGCCCAGGTCGTGGGTGATGTAGAGGATGGAGAGGTTGGACTCCCTCTGGATCTCCTTGAGGAGGCGCAGGTACTGGGCCTGGATGGTCACGTCGAGGGAAGTGGTCGGCTCGTCGGCGATAAGGACCTTGGGGCCGGCGGAGATGGCCGTGGCGCCCACCACCCGCTGGCGCATGCCGCCGCTGAACTGGTGCGGATAGTCCTTCAGGCGCGACTCGGGCGCGGGGATGCGCACCAGGCTGAGGAGCTTCGCGACCCGTTCCCGGACGCCCGAGCGCGGCACGATGCGGTGCACTCGCAACGGCTCCGCCACCTGGTCGCCGATGGTGAACACGGGGTTGAGGGTGCTCAGGGGGTCCTGCAGGATCATGGCGATCTGCCGCCCGCGGACCTGGCGCATCTCCTCCTCGGACAGGCGCAGCAGGTCCCGGCCCCGGAACAGCACCTGACCGCCGACGATGCGGCCGGCCGGGCGCGGCACCAGCCGCAGGATCGAGAGGCTGGTCATGCTCTTGCCGCAGCCGGACTCGCCGAGAAGACCCAGAGACTCGCTCTCGCCCAGCGAGAAGGACACGCCGTCCACGGCCTTGCCCGTGCCCCAGCGGGTAAAGAAGTACGTCCTCAGGTCCTTGACTTCCAGAAGCGGTGCGCGGGGAGCGTTGGCGAGCGTGTCCATGACATCCACCGGAGCGCGGGAACGCCGGCCCAACGCATCTTGACACAAAATCGACGGTAGTAGTAACCGTAATCTCTGCGGCAGGAGGACCTTCCATGGACGACTTCGCGAACACTTTGGTCATCGACGCGGACGGTCACGTCAACGAGGGCGACATCGACTTCAAACCCTGGCTGCCCGAAAAGTACAAGGCCCTGGCGCCGGTGCGTCTCAAGGACAACCGCGGCGGCAACCGCCTGATGCTGGAGGGGCGCATCTGGCCGGCCAACGAGGGGCCGGGGCCGGGAGTCACCGGACCCATGACCAAGGAAGCGCGCAAGGGTCGCCCGGGCATGACCGAGCCCAAGGAACGCCTCAAGGACATGGACCTGGAGGGCATCGACGTGGCGGTGATCTTCGGCACGCAGATCGCTCTCACGGTGAACGGGCTCATGGACAAGGGATTGGCCGCCGCGCTGTGCCATGCAGTCAACGAATGGCTCCTGGATTACTGCTCCGCCGAACCCCGGCGGCTGCGCGCCGTGGGCCTCATCCCCTGCCAGGACCCGGCGGCGGCGGTGCGGGAGCTTCACTACCTGGCCGACAACGGCGCCACCACGGCAATGCTCCCCACCAACGTGTACGGCCGGAACATGGGCGATCCGATGTTCGATCCCATCTACGCCGCCGCTCAGGAACTCGGCATGCCGCTTTCGGTGCACCCGCAGACGGGGCACGACGGGATTCCCGGCGTGTCGGGCGTGATGGGGGCCGGCAGCCGGCGCTTCTACAAGTACGTCTACGTCCACATGACCGCGTTTCCCTTCGAGCTGATGATCGCCATGATGCACATGATCGGCGAGGGGGTGTTCGACCGCTTTCCCCGGCTCAAGGTCGCCTACATGGAGGGCGGCGCCGGCTGGCTGCCCTTCTGGATGGAGCGGCTGGACGAGCACATGGAGAAGCTGGCGCCGCAGATGCCCGAAATGCGGCGTCCCCCCAGCGAGGTCATCCGGAGCGACCGGCTCGTGCTGTCGTGCGAGTCCGAGGAGACCGGGCTGGACCGGGTCCTGGAAGCCACGGGCGCGACCACCGTCCTTTACGCGTCGGACTACTGCCACTGGGACTGCCACTTCCCGTACTCGGTCAAGGACGTCATTTCGGGCGGCGACCTGAGCTTCGCCCGGAAGGAGCAGGTGCTCTACAAGAACGCCGTCGAGTTCTTCGACCTGAAGGACCTGCCGGAACCGAGGGCCCTGGCCAAGGCCATGGGCGTGTGGGACAGCTACAACGGCGAGGTCCCGCCGGCGTAGGGCTCGGGATCAACGGAGGAAACCCCATGGTGAACAACGCGCGCATCGGCCTGATCATTCCGTCGGCCAACCGGCTCACCGAGCCCCAGTTCAACCACTACTTGCCGGATGACATCGACGTCCACGTGACCCGGCTGCGCATGACCGGGAAGTGGGCCAAGCCCCTGGACCGGCTCCGGGGCGCCATCGAGGAGGCCGCGGCCGTGCTGTCCGACACCAAGCCGGACGTGATCGTGTTCCACTGCACCGCCAACTCCATGGAGAACGGCATCGAGGGCGAAGCGCACATCACCGAATGGGTCGGCCAGGCAAGCGGGTGCACCGCGTTGACCACCAGCCAGGCCATCACCGAGGCACTCCACGAGCTGGCGATCCGCAGGCTCGTGCTCATCAGCCCCTACGTTGAAGCGACCAACCAGGCCGAGATGCGCTACATGAGCGAAGCCGGCTTCGAAGTGCTCCACGAGCTGGGCCTCGGGCTTCCCGGAAGCGACGACTACATCGCGGTGACCCCGGAAGAGTGGCTGGACATCACCTGCGACAACGGCCGGCCCGAGGCCGAAGGCTACTTCCTGAGCTGCACCAACACACGCATGATCGAGACCATAGAGGCGGTGGAGAGCCGCTTGGCCCGTCCGGTGGTGTCGAGCAACCAGGCGGCGCTGTGGGCCTGCCTGAAGCGCATGGACCGACCGACTTCCATTCCGGGGCTGGGGCGCCTGTGCGCAGAGGGGTGAGGCGGGAGAATACGCGTCTTCCCCTCCCACCATGGATTCCCGCTTTCCAGGCTGTGTCGAAACCGCGGGGCACCCACGTCACAGAACGTCATTGACATGAAAATAAAATCTTGTTCAATGATTTATGGTAGTTACGGAATCCCGCTACACCCCGACGAGTCATTCCCGCGGAAGCGGGAATCCAGGCGAGGTGGGGCCGGGCAATGAGGCCGCCAGACCCCCCACCCCTGGATTCCCGCTTCCGCGGGAATGACGATTCGGGGGATTGGTGCCATGCCGCGTCCGAGCAGAGTTTCGACAAGTTGTTTCGCGGTTTCGACAAGTTGTTTCGCGGGAATGACGAAGTTTCGCGGGAATGACGAAATCGGACGGCTGTGCCACATCCTGTTTGACTGGGGTTTCGACACACCCGCGGAACCGGAAACCCGTCCGAAACACGTTTGACAACCCATCAACGCCGGCAGTACATACATTCGAAGGCGCTGTCACCGCGTCCAAGCATTCCAACCGCGGCGCCGTTTCTCCCAGGAGGCAATCATGGCAGGAGTCATTGATGCGGACACGCATATCGCCGAGCCCGAGGCGATGTGGAAGTTCTTCGACGAGGACATGTATCCGCGGCGACCGGTGCTGACGTCCATCACCGACGACACGCTGTACGGCACGCGCAACAAGTTCTGGCTCATCGACGGGAACATCTTCCCGAAGCCCTCGGGCAAGGGCGGCTTCAGGCTGGTGACGCCGACCGCGGCCACGCTGGAGACGGAACGGAACGACAGCCTCATCGCGAGCCGCGAGATCACGGACGTGGACGTGCGACTTGCTGACATGGACCGCCTCGGCATCGAGACCCAGGTGATCTACCCCACCCTCTTCCTCGTCTATCTCACCGACGACGTGGATCTCGATATTGCTCTCGCCAAGGCCTACAACCGTTTCATGTGGGAGGTGGAGGAGAAGGCGGGGGGACGGATGCGCTGGAACGCGGTGCTGCCGCTCCGCTCCATCGACGCGTCCGTCGACGAGATGCGGCTGGCCAAGGAGCACGGCGCGGTGGGCATCTTCTTCCGCGGCATGGAAGGGGAGCGCACTCTGGACGATCCCTACTTCTTCCCGGTATACGAGGAAGCCAACGCGCTGGAGCTGCCCATATGCATCCACACGGGGTCGGGCTGTCCCACCCTCACCGGCATGTTCAACCTGGAGCGCAACCACACCTTCGCCCACGGCCGGGTGCTGCCCATCTTCGCCTTCCGGGACATCATCCACAACCGCATCCCGGAGATGTTCCCGAAGCTGCGTTTCGGCTTCATCGAGGCGTCGGCGGGCTGGGTGCCGTTCCTGCTGCACATCCTGCGGCGCCTGCTGAAGCAGCAGTTCAAGTTCGACAGCAGCGTGGAGCTGTTCCGGAAGTACCGGCTGTTCGTGGCCTGCGAGGCCGACGAGGACATCCCGTACCTGATCCGCCACATGGGTGAGGACAACATCGTCATCGGCTCCGACTACGGCCACAACGATCCCTCGTTCGAGCCGGAGTTGGCCCAGACCATCCGTTCGCGAGAGGACCTGTCGCCCGCCATCGCGGACAAGATCCTGTGCGAGAACCCGAAACACCTCTACGCGCTGTGAGGCGCTGAAACGTGACGGGGACCGGGAATGATTCCCGGCCGCCGCCGCAACCGAAAGCCCGCCATGATGATCATCGACTCCGATACCCATATCGCGGAACCCGTGGCCATGTGGGACCACCTCGATGAGGACCTTTACCCGCGCCGCCCCGTGCTGGCCTCGGTGCCCGAGGACACCCTCTACGGCCCGCGCAACGCCTTCTGGCTCATCGACGGCAACATCGTGCCCAAGCCCAACGGCAAGGGCGGCTTCCGGCTGGTGACGCCGTCGGCATCGAAGCTCGAATCGTCGCGCAGCGACAGCCTCATCGCCAGCCGCGAAATCACCCGGCCGGAGGTGCGGCTGGCGGACATGGACCGGCTCGGCATAGACGTGCAGGTCATCTATCCGACGCTGTTCCTGGTCTACCTGACCCACGACGTGGAGCTGGAGATCGGTCTGTGCAAGGCCTACAACCGCTACATGTGGGAGGTACAGCGGACCGGACAAGACCGCCTGCTGTGGACCGCGGTGCTGCCCCTGCGCTCCATCGAGGCCTCCATCGACGAGATGCGGCTGGCCAAGGAGCACGACGCCGTGGGCCTCTTCTTCCGCGGCATGGAAGGCGACCGGACCCTGGACGATCCGTACTTCTTCCCGGTCTACGAGGAGGCCGCCAAGCTGGACCTGCCCATCTGCATCCACACCGGCATGGGCGCGCCGTCCATCATCAACCTGTTCAGCTTCGAGCGGAACTTCTCGTTCGCCCAGGGACGGGTGCTGCCGATCTTCGCCTTCCGGGACCTGGTGGCGAACCGCATTCCGGAACAGTTCCCCGGCCTCCGCTTCGGCTTCATCGAGGCCTCCGCGGGCTGGGTGCCGTTCATGCTGCACATCCTGAAGCGGCTGCTGAAGAGCGACTGGAAGCACAAGTCCGACGAGGCCCTGTTCCAGGAATACCGCCTGTTCGTGGCCTGCGAAGCGGACGAGGACGTCCCCTACCTGGTGGACTACATCGGCGAAGACAACCTGCTCATCGGGTCGGACTACGGCCACCAGGATCCCTCGTTCGAGCCGGACCTGACGGGCACGATCCGTGGCCGGGAGGACATCCCGGACCGGGTGGCGGACAAGATGTTCAGCGACAACGCCAAGCGGTTCTACGGCATCGACGGCGCGTGATCACCCTGTCCCGCCGATGCGCCGTTGCACCGTCACCGGCGCCTCATCAACGCCGGATACCGACTGAGCCCATACGCAACCCGTTTCCACACGAAAGGAGAATCCCATGCGCGCGAACGCATACCCGGTCATCGACGGCGACGGCCACATCATGGAGAACGCCAGCGAGATCATGCCCTTCATGGGCGAGAAGTACGTGGGCAGCGACGGGCAGCCGGCGTGGGCACGCATGTACGCGCTGTTCCCGTCGCTGGACGGCTGGACCCGGCTCTCCAACATGAGCTCGTCGGGGCTCCGGGACTATCCCGACTGCGACATGTGGGTTTCCTTCCTCGACGACTGCGGCATCGACCGCACCATCGTCTATCCCACGGCGGGCCTGGGCTACGGGCTGATCCAGGACCCTTCCTACGCCGTCAACATCGCCCACGCCTACAACACGTGGTTGCACCGCTACTACATGGACAAGACCTCCAGGGTGCTGGGCGCGGCGCTGATCCCGGTGCACAGCGTGGAGGACGCCGTCAAGGAGATGCGGCACGCCAAGGAGGAGCTGGGCATGCCGGCGGCGGTGTTGCCCTCGGTGAACTCCCTGGGCAAGGGCTACGGCCACGAGAGCTTCTTCCCCATCTACGAGGAAGCCTGCCGGCTGGACATGGCGCTGGCCGTTCACGGCGCGCCGAGCCGCGGCCTCGGCTTCGACTACCTCGACACCTTCGCCGAGGTGCACGCGCTGGAGCATCCCATCCCGCTGCTGATCCACCTCACCAACATGGTGTTCCAGGGGGTGTACGAGTTGTTCCCGGACCTGCGCGTAGCCTACCTCGAGGCCGGCGCCGGCTGGGTGCCGTTCATGATGGACCGGCTGGACGAGGGCTACGAGCGCCGCGGCAAGAAGTGGGCGCCGCGGCTCAAGCACACGCCCAGCCACTACATCAAGAGCGGCAGCGTGTACGTCTCGGTGGAGTCGGAGGAACGCACCCTGCCGTACGTCGTGGAGCTCTTCGGCGAGGACCACATCTTCTTCGCCTCGGACTACCCGCACGAGCGCCCGCGCGAGGAATATCTCAAGGATATCCCCGAGCTGTGCGCCAGGGAGGACGTCTCGGACACGGCCAAGCGGAAGATCCTCGCGGACAACGCCAACCGCTTCTACCGGCTGAATTGAGATGCCGCGCCGATCACGCAAGGAAATGCTTGATTCGGCCGGTCAGTCGGTTACAATAGACAGTTGAAGTTCTGTCTCCTCCGGGGGAGCTGTCGGAGCACACGGCGGCTCCCCTGCTTTACGTACCGATGACGGCGCCGGCCCGCCGGGGAGAGATCATGGCCAAGACATTTCAGCAGTTGATGGACGAGGCGCGCGGCACCGTCAAGGAGCTGTCGCCGCAGCAGGTACACGAGTTGCTGCGGAACAACGGCCACCACGTGCTCCTGGACGTGCGCGAGAAAGAGGAATACCGGGAAGGGCACCTGGAGAACGCGGTGTCGGTCCCGCGAGGCTTCCTCGAAATGAAGATGGACGCCGAGGTGCCCGACAAGTCGACCCCCATCATCGCCTACTGCGCCGGCGGCGTGAGATCGCTTCTCGCCGGCAAGGTCATGCAGGAGATGGGCTACAAGGACGTGATCTCCATGTCCGGCGGATACACCGCCTGGAAGAACGAGGGCTACTCGTTCGTCCAGGACCGGCAGTTCACCCAGGAGCAGCTCACCCGCTACAGCCGCCACTTCCTGCTGCCGGAGGTCGGCGAAGAGGGCCAGGCGAAGCTCCTGGACGCACGGGTGCTCATGGTGGGAGCGGGCGGCCTGGGTTCGCCGTCCGCCTACTACCTGGCCGCGGCCGGCGTCGGCACCGTGGGCATCGTCGACCACGACGTGGTGGACCTGTCCAACCTGCAGCGCCAGATCCTCCACAGCAACAGCCGCATCGGCGAGCCCAAGACCGAATCGGCGCGCCAGACGCTTCAGGGGCTGAACCCGGACGTCAACGTGATCCCGATCCCGGAGCGGCTGACCTCCGAGAACATCATGGAGATCATCAAGGACTACGACATCGTGGTGGACGGCTGCGACAACTTCGCCACCCGCTACCTGGTGAACGATGCCTGCGTGATGACCGGCAAGCCCAACGTCCACGGCAGCATCTTCCAGTTCGAGGGACAGGTGTCGGTGTTCCGCCCGGGCTACGGCCCGTGCTACCGCTGCCTCTACCCCGAGCCGCCTCCCCCGGGCATGGCGCCGAGTTGCGCCGAGGCCGGAGTGCTGGGCGTCCTCCCCGGCATCATCGGCACCATCCAGGCGGTGGAAACCATCAAACTGATCCTGGACAAGGGCGAGTCGCTGGCCGGACGGCTGCTGCATTTCAACACGCTGACCATGGAGGTCACCACGCTACGCCTGCGGCGCGACCCCGAATGCCCCATGTGCGGCGACGAGCCCACCATTGACGAACTCATCGACTACGAGGAGTTCTGCAACATTCAGGGAGCGGCCTGAGGGCCGCCACCCGTACGAACACCTGCCCCGCCTCGCCCGATTCCGTCATTCCCGCGAAAGCGGGGTGGGTAAAAACACCGCTTGAACGGAAATGACGTCCACCCCCGAGACGTCATTCCCGCGAAAGCGGGAATCCAGGTTTTTTTGCAACATTGAGGCTAGTGTCGCGTCCCGCAAATAAGTGGCATA
>JAJEAI010000191.1 GCA_022824205.1 Candidatus Binatia bacterium | reverse complement strand
TGGCCACCTCCCGGATCAATCCCGGAAGTCTGCCAAACTCCGATCTCGCCGTCCAAATCGGTTACACCTCAAAACCCACAATTATCCCGTCATTTCAGTACGTTACAGCTTGCCGCGAGCCAACCTGTCGGACAGTACTGGCTTGAAACATTGGTAGAACCGGTTCCGAAGGCAGAGGTCCAGGAACTGTATCCTAAACGATGGAAGTACCCGCGGTTCATCGGATTGAGGTGGGTGAGAGAGGGGTAGGCTTACGACGATACCGGCGTGAATTGTCAACGACGGCCGTAGAGGCTATAAATCCGGCCATTCCCGGTCCGTGTTTTGCCGGGCATCCGATCCATCATGACCATTCCCGCTTTCGACCTCCTGAAACCCGGCTCCGTGGCTGAAGCCAGCCAGATGCTTCTGGAACACGGCGACGAGGCGCGGCCTATCGCCGGCGGCACCACGCTGGTCATCCTGATGAAGCAGCGGGCGTTGCGCTTCTCCCATCTGGTGGACCTTCAGTCGATTCCGGGGCTCGAACGAATCGCCGACAATGACGACGGCCTGAGCATCGGGGCGCTGGCGACGCACCGGTCGGTGGAGCGCTCGCCCCTGGTGCAGCGGCGAGCGCCGGCCTTGGCCCAGGCGTTCAGCCACGTGGGCAACGTGCGCATCCGCGAGACCGCGTCGGTGGGCGGTAACCTGGTCCACGCGGACTACCGGCTGGACCCGCCGCCGGCGTTGCTGGTTCATGGCGCGGAGGTTGTGCTGGCCGGAGCCGCGGGTACCCGCGTGGTGGCCTTGAAGGACTTCTACCGCGGAATGTACGAGACGGCGCTGGAGCCGGGAGAGATCCTGGTGGAGGTGCACGTGCCGCATGTGGCGCCGTCCGCCCGGACGGTCTACTCGCGGTTCAGTTCGCTCTCGGCCAACGACTGGCCGTGCATCGGGGTGGCGGCGCTCCTGTCCGTGGACGGCGACGATGTCGGCGAGCTTCGCCTGGGCCTGAGCGGCGTGGCGGAGGCGCCGCTCCTGGCGGCCGGCTTGGACCGTTTCCAGGGGCAGGGCTGCTCCGAGGAGCTTTGGGATGTGGTCTGTGACGTTGTCGACGAGCAGATATCCCCGGTATCGGACCTGCGCGGCAGTGCGGACTACAAGCGTGAGATGACACGGGTGTGGGTGAAACGAACGCTGCGGGAGTTGGCGGCGTCGTGAGGTAAACGCGTGGCGGACTATTCCATCGTCGGCAAGCCGGTCGACCGCCGGGACGCCGTCCAGAAGGTGACCGGGCGGGCGCTGCACGTGGGCAACATGGAACCGCCCGGGCTGTTGCACGTGGCGGTGCTCAGGAGCCCGCACCCGCACGCGCGCATCGTGAGCATCGACAAGTCCCGGGCCGAGACCTGCCCCGGCGTGGCCGCGGTCCTCACGGGCGCGGACATCGCCGCCATGCCGGGCATCACGCCCTACCACGGGCCGGCGTTCGCGGACCAGCCGGTGCTGGCCATCGACCGGGTGCGCCACGAGGGCGAGCAGGTGGTGGCGGTGGCGGCGGAGAGCCGGCGCGCGGCGGAGGAGGCGCTGGAGCTGGTGGAGGTGGAATACGATCCGCTGCCGGTGGTGCTGGACGTCATCGACGCCATCCGGCCGGACGCGCCGATCATCCACGAGGAGATCCGCCCCTCGGGCGCGTTCGCGGACCTGGCCCACGTCAAGGCCGGCGACCAATCCAACATCTGCTACCACTACAAGCTCCGCAAGGGCGACGTGGACGCGGCCTTCGCGGAGGCGGACCGCATCTTCGAGGACGTGTTCACGGCGCCGCCGGCCCAGCACGTGCCCATGGAGCCTCACGTCTCGCTGGCGTACGTTGACGAGAGCGGGCGCATCAACATCCACACCGCCAGCCAGTCGCCGTCGTTCGTGCGGGGGGAGCTGGCGCGCATGCTGGGCGTGCCCATGAACCGCATCCGGGTGCGCGTCCCGTACCTGGGCGGCGGCTACGGCGCCAAGCTCTACAACAAGCTGGAGCCCATCGTGGCGCTCCTCGCCATGACCACCGGCCGGCCGGTGAAGTACAGCCTGAGCCGCGAGGAGGAGTTCCAGACCGTCACCAAGCACGGCGTGGTGGTGAAGCTCAAGACCGCGGTCAAGGGCTCGGCCATGACCGCGCGCAAGTGCGAGGTCTACTGGGACACGGGTGCGTTCGCCGAGATCGGTCCGCGCATCGTGCACAAGTCGGGCTACACTTCGTCGGGTCCTTACAAGATCCCCAACGTGTCCATCGACTCCTATTGTGTCTACACCAACAAGCCGCCGGCCGGGCCGTTCCGGGGCTTCGGCGTGCCGCAAGTGATCTGGGCCTACGACTCGCAGATGGACATCGTCGCTCGGGGCCTGGGCGTGGACCCAGTGGAGTTCCGCCTGGAGCACGCCCTGGAGGAGGGGGACCTGTTCGTCACCGGGACGCCGGTGCACGCATGCGGGCTCAAGGAAGCGGTGCGGCGCGCGGCGGACGCGGTGGGGTGGGGCGGCCGGGCGGCGGTTCCCGGCGATGAACCGTCTCTTTCCGAGGCGGCGCGGCAGACAACCGAGGCGGCAGGGACGGAGCGGCCGGGGGAGCCCGCCTCGGGCACGAAGCGCCGCGGCAAGGGCATCGCCTGCGGCGTCAAGGCAGTGCTCACGCCGTCCATCTCCGGCGCCATCGTCATCCTCAACGCCGACGGCAGCGCCAACGTGCTGAGCAGCACGGTGGAGATGGGCCAGGGCTCGGAGAGCCTGCTGGCGCAGATCGCCGCCGAGGAGCTGGGCATCTCCCACGACAAGGTGCACGTGGTCCAGCCCGACACCGACGTCACCCCCTACGACACCATCAGCGCCGGCAGCCGCTCCACCTACCACATGGGCAACGCCGTGCGCACCGCCGCCGCCAACGTCAAGGCGGAGCTGTTCGAGGCGGTGGCCGGGAAGCTGGAGATCGACGCCGCCGACCTCGAAGCCCGCGACGGCCGCGTGTTCGTGCGCGGCGCCGAAGAACGGGGCATGAGCGTCACCGAGGCGTTCCTGGCCAGGTTCGGAAGCCTCGGCACCACCATGGTCGGCGAAGGCCTGTGCCAGCCGGTGGTGACGCCCATGGACCCCGAGACCGGCATGTCCGAGAAGTGCACCGAGTATTGGTTCGCTTCGGCCAGCGCAGTGGAGGTGGAGGTGGACACGGAGACCGGGCGCCTGGAGGTGCTTCAGTTCCACGCCGCCGGCGACGCAGGCACCGCCATCAACCCCAAGTACTGCGAGCAGCAGCTCGTGGGCGCGGCCACCATGCACCTCGGCCTGACGTTGTTCGAGCAGATGGTGTTCCAGGACGGCCAGCTCCTCAACGGGTCGCTGCTGGACTACCAGATCGCGTCCATCAAGGACGTACCCGCCGCCTGCCACCCCATCGTCGTGCAGGTGCCCCACAAGGACGGCCCCTTCGGCGCCAAGGGCATCGGCGAGACCGGCGCCCTCACCGTGGCCGCCGCCGTGGCCAACGCGCTGGAAGACGCCGTGGGCGTGCGCGTGCGCGACATCCCGCTCACCGCGGAAAGGATACACCAGGCGCTCAAGGAGGCGGGGAAGTGAGCGGTGGCGGGAAGATGGATTCCCGCCCCCGATCGGGGTCGAGGGCAGGCTTTCGCGGGAATCACCCATGTCGGCTTGCAGCCGACACAAAGGGGATGACAATAAGGCGCCGGCCCCCCAATGAGTCATTCCCGCGGAAGCGGGAATCCAGGCGGGATGGGGCCGGGCAATGAGGCCGCCACACCCCCCACCCCTGGATTCCCGCTTCCGCGGGACTGACTCATTGGGGTGTAGCGGATTCCGTAGCTAACGGAATTCATTGGACAAGATTGTGGAACGCAACATCAGCCTGACGGTAAACGGCGAGCAGCGGGAGTTGGCGGTCAACGACGCCGACACTCTGCTGGAGGTCCTGCGCGACGGGCTCAAGCTCTGGAGCGTGCGGGAGTCCTGCGGCGTGGGCGCGTGCGGAAGCTGCACGGTGCTGCTGGACGGACGGCCCGTGAGTGCGTGCTTCCTGCTGGCCGCGCGGCTGGACGGCCGCTCTGTGGAGACGGTCGAGGGGCTGGATGGCGACGGCACGCTTCATCCCATCCAGCAGGCGTTCCTCGAAAACGATGCTGCCCAGTGCGGCTACTGCACCCCGGGCTTCATCATGGCCGCCAAGGCGTTGCTGGAGGAGCACGGCGACCCCACCGACGACCAGATCCGCGACCACCTCTCCGGCAACCTGTGCCGCTGCGGCGGCTACCCCAACATCATGCGCGCGGTGCGCGCGGCGGCAGGGCGGATGAGCGGAGGCTGACGACCACCATGCACATTGCTCCCAACCCCGACGGCATGTCGGCCCTCCTGAAACCTCGCAACATCGCGCTCATCGGCGCGTCGGAGCGCGCGCCCCACGCCGCCGCGCTCATGCGCAACCTGTTCCGGTTCGGCTTCCCGAAGAACCGCATCTACCCGGTGAACCCGCGTTACGAGCAGCTCTTCGATCTCCCGTGCTACCCTTCGGTGGGCGCGGTGCCGGGTGACGTGGACCTGGCGGTCATCGCGATCCCGCGCGACGGCACCGTGCAGGTCATGGAAGAATGCGCCGCCAAGGGTGTGCGTGCCGCCCTCACCGTGGCCACGGGCTTCGGCGAGTTCGACGAGACCGGCCGGGGCTATCAGGCGGAGCTGGCGCGCATTGTGCGCGAGAGCGGCATGGCGCTGGCCGGACCCAACACCCTGGGTTACCTGGCACTCGAATGCGGCGCCGCGCTGTGGTCGTCGCCGCTCCCGGAGCGCCTTACCACCGGACCCGTGAGCGCGGTGTTCAGCAGCGCCGGCCTGCTCAACCTCTTCCTCAACACCGCCGCCGACCGCTGCCTGGGGTTCCGCTACGCCATCGCTCCCGGCAACCAGGTGGGCGCGGGCTTCACCGACTACCTGCGCGCCGCGGTGGACGACGACGGCACCCGGGTCATCGTCGCCGTCATCGAGTCCATGAGCCGTCCCGAGGAGATGGCGGAACTGCTGGACAGGGCACGCGAACGTGAGAAGGCGGTCGTCGCCCTGAGGCTCGGGCGCTCCCAAAAAGGCGGCCGCGCGGTCACCTCGCACTCCGGCAACATGGCCACCTCGGGCGCGGTGTGGGACGGGCTCTTCCGGCAGAAGGGCGTCATCCCGGTGGACAACCTCGACCAGATGCTGGAGGTCACCGCCCTGGCCGTGGGGACACCGGAGCCCTACGGTCTGCCCGGCTCCGGCGGCGTCGGCATCGTCACCATCTCCGGGGGCGATTGCAGCTTCCTGGCCGATATCTGCGAGCGCAACGACCTGGACCTGCCCGAGCCCTCCGGCGCCACCTACGAGGCGTTGCGCAGGTACTTCGACAAGGAGAGCTTCAACGGCAACCCGCTCGACATCGAGGAACTGCATTGGGCGAACCGCTTCGGGTATCTCGAATGCCTGGAGACCTTCATGCGCGACGACAGCTTCGCGGTGGTCTGTTGCCGCCTGAACCTGCCCAAGCGCCCCAGCGACCGCCTGATGGAGTTGTACCGCGAGTCGACGGCCGCGCTCCGGCGCGGCGGCAAACCGTTCCTGTTCCTTTCCCGGGCGAGCGAACAGCTCGACCGCTCCTGGTTCGAGTTCTTCAACGAACTGGGCGTGCCGTTGCTGCTGGAGTACGAGAAATCGTTGTGCGCGGTGCGTGACGTCCTCGCGTTGTCGCGGCAAGGCACGGCCGGCCCTTCCGGCGGACCCGCGTTGACCGTCGTGGACCCCGCGGAGACCGAGGCGCTGCGCCTGCTCATGGCCGGGGGCGACCATTCCCACGCCACGGTGCGGCGGCTGCTTCGGGCCTACGGCATCCCGACCGCCGCCGAGCACCTGGTCCGTTCCCGCGAGGAGGCGGTCCAGGCCGCGGCCGACACGGGCTTCCCGGTGGCCCTGAAGGTCGAGTCCCCGGACCTGCCCCACAAGACCGAGGCGGGCGGCGTGCGCCTCAACCTGGCGAGCGCCGAGGAGGTCGCGCAGGCCTACGACCGGCTTTTGGAGGAAGTGGGCAGGAAGGCGCCGGGTGCCGGCATCGACGGCGTCCTGGTGCAACGGATGGTCGAGGGGGTCGCCGAGGTCATCATCGGCACCTCGCGCACGCCGGACCTGGGCATCTGCCTCGCGTTCGGCCTGGGCGGCATCTACACCGAGGTGTTGAAGGACGTGTCCTTCCGGTTGCCGCCGCTGGGATTGCCCGAGGCCTACGACATGATCCGGGAGATTCGCACCTACCCGCTGCTCACCGGCGCGCGCGGCCGGCCCAAGGCCGACGTCGCGGCCTTGGCGGAAGTCCTCGTCGCCCTGTCCCGGCTGGCCCTGGACTTCCGCGAGGAAGTGGACGAAATCGAGTTCAATCCCCTCATGGCCCTGCCCGAGGGACAGGGAGTACTGGCCGTGGATACGTTAATCCGGCGTGCCGCGCACGGGCCTACGCCGGGCGGGTAGTTCGCGAGGGCCTGTACCAGGACAGGGCACCAGGGCCGCGCGGATTCGTCGGCGTCACCACGCACCGCAGGCATGCGTTGTCTCTTTCAAGGAGCACCATCATGAAGATCACGGACGTACAGCTCGAGGCTCTGGAGCTGCCCTACAAGAAGCCTCTCATCACCGCCACCAACCAGTTCTACTCGTCCAACGGATACCTGGTGAGCGTGGAGTCGGACTCGGGGCACACGGGCTACGGCTACATCGACGTGTTTCCCAGGACCGGCGAGACTCCCGCCTCGGTCCGCTGCGCCATCGAGGAGATCATGCGCCCGCTCCTGGTGGGGCAGCCCGTAGAGGAGTTGAACCGGCTGAACCGGCTCATCAACTTCAGGATGGTGGACAACCGGCGCGCCAAGGGTGGCCTGGACATGGCGCTGTACGACCTGCTGGGCAAGTGCTACGGAGCGCCCCTCTACGTGCTCCTGGGCGGGTTGGTGCGCAAGGAGATCACGGTCATCAAGATGGTGAGCGTGGGGTCGCCGATGGAGATGGCGCGGGAGTGCCGCGAACTGGTGGGCGAGGGGTATCGCGCGCTGAAGCTGAAGGTCAAGGGCGAGGTGGGGTTGGACCTGGCGCGGGTGACCGCGGTGCGCGACGCGGTGGGACCGGATATCTACATCAAGGTGGACGCCAACGAAGCGTTCGACGCCAAGTCCGCCATCCGCATGGCCGCGGGCATGGCCGAGCTGGGAGTGGCGGTGTTCGAGCAGCCGCTGTCACGGCACCATGACGTGGCGCTGGCCGAGGTGAAGGCCCGGTCGAGCATCAAGATCGAAGCCGACCAGTCCGCGGGCTCGGTGCACGAAGCCTTCAGGCTCATCCGCGACAACGCCTGCGACTCCATCAACACCGGCATCCTCAAGGCCGGCGGCGTGCAGCAGGTGCGCCAGATCACCGACATGTGCGCCTTGACCGGAACCGAGTGCGGCCTCAGCAACATCGCCGCCTGCATGGTGGGCGACGCCGCCCTCTTGCACGTGGCGCTCAGCTCTCCCGGCGTGTCCGATTTCTGCGAGATCGGCGAGTGCGAGGCCCTAACCGGCGACCCGTTCACCGGCATCAAGGTGGTGGACGGAAAGCTCGGGGTCCCGGAGGGCCCGGGGCTGGGCGTCACAAGGTGTTGATCCTGCTGTCCCGAAGGCCATCGTCGCGGCAAGCCGCAAGACATGTTAGACACGACACTAGCCCGGATATTTCACCAAGGCGGGTTTGCGGCGTAGGGAAGAGGGTATCAGCGGGGCAGGAGGCGCCATAGGGGTTCAATTCTGGTCCGCAGAGGGTTTTTGTAGGGCCGGTGATGACCCTGGTGAGGCGAACCGAGC
>JAJEAI010000209.1 GCA_022824205.1 Candidatus Binatia bacterium | reverse complement strand
GCTCGGTTCGCCTCACCAGGGTCATCACCGGCCCTACAAAAACCCTCTGCGGACCAGAATTGAACCCCTATGGCGCCTCCTGCCCCGCTGATACCCTCTTCCCTACGCCGCAAACCCGCCTTGGTGAAATATCCGGGCTAGACCTCAACGGGATCGAACATCGGAGGACCAAGGTCCGAACCCCTCGGACCAACGGGTTCGTGGAGAGGTTCAACGGCACGGTCCTTGAGGAGTTCTTCCGCGTGACCATGCACGAGAAGTTCTACGAAAGCGTGGACGCGCTACAGCAGGACCTCGACGCTTGGCTGCGTCACTACAACACCGAACGGCCTCGTCTCGGGTACCGAAACCAGGGACGAAGCCCATCGAGACCGTCAACTAATTCGTCAGGCTAGAAGGTTCAGAGGACACCTTGTTGTAGGGACGTCGACGCGTTAGCCGGCTCTGTCCGACAGGCGGGGGGATGCGTTCTGCGACCGGCCGCAGAACCTGCGGTTTTTCTGCTCTCATAGGAATCGTGCTTTACGCTAATCGACCATCGACGCTGATATGCAACCAGTGATGGTACACGCAGCCTAGTTCAACTACCGCAAACAGTTGTAACAGCCTGTTACAGAACTCCGTATAGGAAAGACGCCCTTCAACCACCGCACTTCCCTTGGAGCGAAAATAAAGGACCTCGTCGGAGTCAGCCTCGTAGTGGGCAGCGTGATGACCAATACCGTTGCGCAAGTCCGTGTCAAGGGCATCTTGGAACAAGTCCCCAATCGCCATACTCGCAAAGTGGGTGCATTTCACCGCGTTGGGAAACGCCTCGAACTCTTCCAGTGTAACAGACCGTTTTGCAAGCGGTATGTCTAGGCTACTTGCATGAATCACCGCCTCGACCATCTTCCCAATGACCAGCAGGCGACACAGCGTTTCGAAGGAATTCAGGTACAGTTGACGGAGTGAATCGAACCGCTTCGTCGACACCACGAACGACGTTGGATCCCTCAACTCCTCGCGCCAATAGCGCATCTGCACAAGCGGCTGCAACCCCTTGTATTCCGAGATGAAGGCACTGCGGTTCTCGGCGATCTCTTTCCAAAGCTTACTCATCCTACCGCTTGCGACATACATTTCACCCAGCTCCTGCATGAGTGTTGGTTCCTTAGAATTGGCTAAGACTAACCGCTGCCTAATTCGGTCATACATTGAACGTGGGGTCCGGGTGAACAGACAAAGTTCGCTCTGGATGGCGCCATAGAAATCGATGAGCCTTGTTCGCACAGTAGGGGGCTGTTCCTCGATACGCATTGCCGCGTCGAACAACGGCCAAGCCCTACGCTCGAAGTGTTTGATGCTACGTTCAAACTCATCGTATCGCCTGACGAAGGCAAGCCGCAGTTCCTCTGAGTGCCGATATTCCTTCCAGTCCTCAAGATACGAAAAGGTCTCCAAGTAGGGGCTCGTCGTTGGCCCCGTGCTCGTCACGAAACCGTGCTTGCCCGCAACCGGCACCGGTATCTCCTGGCTCAATGCCACAGCTCCTATCGCTCCGCGTTCATCGTCGGTCCAATCGGCGTTTTTGGGTTCGCCGTACGAGAAGCTCGTATGCTCTTGATCTAGGTCCATCGTGAACGAAATGGTTACCCCGCACGTAGGACATACAAAGGAATGATTTTGACTGTCGCCGAGACCGATCTGCGTGCGTGTCACGATCTTGCTTTGGCATCCACGACAGATTAGCGGGCGACGATTTATCACGGTTGATGCGCCTCCTTGGCCTTTCTTTCGGTTGCGGACACAGTCCTTGAGTAACGTAGAGTACCCAGACGAACCGAACTGAAGGGACTGAATGGCACAGAATGCCGTGGTTGCTCGTAGGGCTAAGGCGGCCGGTTACGCGATGAACACCCGGCCGCCGTCCACGTTGATCACCTGGCCGGTGATCATGTCGCTGTCGTCGGAGGCAAGGAATGCCACGACCCCGTCGAGGTCGCTGGGCAAGAGATGACGCTCGACGCTGCGCTGGCGCAGCATGTGCTCCGAGGGCGTTTCCGGCGCCTCCCGCGCCTGCGACGTATCGACCCCGCCCGGAGCGATGGCGTTCACGTTGATGTCGAAGCGGCCGAGATCGCTGGCCAGCGCGCGTGTGAGGCCGATGACTCCCATCTTCGACGACACGTACTCGTGGCTCAGCGTGCGTCCGTGGAGCGCTACCCCGGAGCTGATGTTGATGATCTTCCCTTTGGGCGAGCGCTTCATGTAGGGCACCACCGCTCGGGTCGCCAGATACGTTCCGGTGAGGTTGACCGCGATGATGCGGTCCCAGTCCGCCACGTTCGCCTCCTCGATGGGCACCCGTGGCGTGCCGCGTACGATGCCGGCGTTGTTCACCAGGATGTCGATGCTGCCGAAGTGATCGAAGGTCTTCGCCGCGGCCTCCGTCGTCTGCCGTTCCGAGGTCACGTCCATCTCCACCGCCAGGGCCTTGCGCCCCTTGGCCGCGACCAATCGCGCGGTCTCCTCCACCCCGCCAAGATTGACGTCGGCCGCACAGACGTGTGCGCCTTCCTTCGCCAGCCGAACCGCATAGACCCGGCCCAGGCCGGTGGCCGCCCCTGTCACCAGGGCGACGCGATTCTCAAGTCTCATACTTGCACTCCGTTTCTCCACTGCCCGGAGCTGGAAATCACGTCCGTCCGGAGGCCCTCAGGCCAGTTGGCAACGTTCCAGATCGAGCAGGTACTGCTTGACACCCAAGCCCCCGCCGTAGCCGGTCAGCCCGCCATCCCCGCCGATGACCCGATGACAGGGAACGACGATGGCGATGGGGTTGCGCCCATTGGCCGCTCCCACCGCGCGCACGGCTCGCGGCTGTCCCATGGCCCGCGCCTGTTCGCCGTAGGAGCGGGTGGCGCCGTATGGGATTTCCTGGAGCGCCTTCCACGCCTGCAACTGAAACGGAGTGCCGGACGGAGCCAGCGGCAGGTCAAACCGTTGCCGCCGTCCCTGGAAGTATTCGTCGAGCTGCCGCGTCGCTTCCGCCACGAGCGTACCCCCCTCCTCCCAGCCTTCCGCGACTTTCCCCGAATGCCGTCCCTCCCGGAAGGCGATCATCCTGACCGCGCCCTCGTCGGCAGCGATTAAAAGAGCACCCACCGGGCTCTCCATCCAATCATAGTTCATGCGTTCCTCCTCGTGTGTGACGAGCGCGGCTGATCCCGTTTATTCTCCTGCCCAGCATAGGTGGACGACTCATGGACTTGACTAAATTTAATGACTTGACAAATTGATCAAGCAACGTTATTAAGTCAAGCATGAAGGTCCCTTCCGAAAAGCACGCCATACGTCGCATCGCTGAGCGCATCGCAGAACTGGTTGATGCCGACTGTCATACATTGAGTATGAGAGAAAACCATCGAAACCTGCAAGTGGACGCGGTGTTGGGCGTTGGTCATTTTGTCTTCGTGGTGGATTGGAAAAGCGTGGGCTCCGCTGCGTCGACGTACTCCGCCATCACCCAAGTCCGCCGACATGCGGAAGAAATCAAGCGAACCGGAAGGATCGACGGCGAGGTAGTCCCGCTGATAACGGTTCCGTTCATGGGCACCAATGGTCAAGAACGCTGCGCCGAGTACGGCGTTGCATGGCTGGATTTGTCCGGCAACGCGAGGATCTCCGCACCCGGACTCCGTATCCTGATCGAGGGCAAGCCAAACCTCTTCAAACGGCCAGGACGACCTTCCACGCCGTTCGCGCCGAGGAGTTCTCGCATAGCGCGTTGGCTGCTCATCCATCCGACCGAGCCGGTTACCCAGCGAGAACTCGCGCGGGCCACGGGTACGGACGAAGGGTACACGAGCCGGGTGGTGGGGAAGCTTGAGGATGAAGGACTGATCGTACGGAACGATGACGGAGCCATCTTGCCCGTAGAGCCTGACCTGCTGCTCGACGCTTGGTTGGAGGTCTACAACTTCAACAAGCATTACGTGCTGCGGGGCCATGTGGCCGCGCGTTCCGGAGAGGAACTGCTGCGGCAACTAAGCGCAAGATTGAATCGGGCATCCATCCGGTATGCCGCCACCGGCCTCGCCGCTGCTTGGAGCCTCGACCATTTCGCCGGATTCAGAACCGTCAGCATGTATCTCCGGCAGGAACCCTCCTCTGATCTGATCGACGCCCTATCGTTCAGAGAAGATACTCGCGGCGCCAACGTCTGGCTCATCATCCCGAATGATGAAGGGGTATTTGACGGAGCATCGACTCGGAATGGCATTCACTGCGTTCACCCGGTGCAGGCATACCTGGACCTCCATGCCCACCCCGAACGAGCCAAGGAGGCCGCGCGCGAGTTGAGGAATGAGCATCTGCAGTGGAGGACTTGTGAATAGAAAACCAACCACCGACGTTGGCTACGAGCGGGAATACACCGAGTTGGTGCGGGCGACCTGCCTATACATTGCCACCAAAGTGGGCGATATCACGGATGACTTGATCGTGATCGGAGGCTTGGTTCCGTCACTGCTCATCGACCAGGAGGACCTGCCGCCCGGGGTCGATCCCCACGCTGGGACGCTGGATCTGGACGTGGGACTCACCATCAGGCTATTGGACGACGGTCGTTACTGTACCTTGACTGAGCGACTGCGTCGCGCCGGTTTTGAACAGGACACCAGCAGCCAGGGCAATCCAACGCGGCAACGCTGGAAGATCGGCCTTGGGAAAAAGATCACGGTCGATTTTCTGATCCCGCCGAGTCTTCCTAGCGACCAAGGCGGCGGAGTGCGGGATATCGAACCGGATTTCGCCGCCTTCATCGCGCCGGGACTCGACCTCGCCTTCCAGAATCGGAAGTTGGTCAATCTGACGGGCAAGACCATATTCGGAGAGCAGGCTATGAGGTCGATATGGGTATGCGGGCCCAGCGCCTACGTGGTGCTTAAGTCCCTCGCCTTTGGAGACCGTGGGGAGAACAAGGATGCCTATGATCTGTACTACGTGGTTCGCAACTATGGAACGGGCGTCGATGATGTCGCCGCTCCCTTGAAATCACTGCTCCACGATCCTTCAGCAGTGAAGGCCCTACACGTTTTGGAACGGGACTTCAGCGAGCATGACAGTATCGGCCCCCGAAGGGTGGCCGAGTTTCTCACGAGACGTCCGAACGACGAGGTACAAGCCGACGTCGTGGGTTTCGTGAGGCAACTCCTGAAACGTTGCAGTTGAAGGTGAGCGGTCTGGTCAAGATCGGGGGCGCTCGCGAGGGCCACCGGACGGATGTAGAGCGAGATGCCGGGCGAGCGCGGAACCCTCAGTGCTTGGTCTGCATCGGCGCCGGACTGAAGCTCTCTATTGCTTTGTGCCGCCAGCCGCCTTGCGTGCCTCCAACTCCGCGGCCTCGGCGGCGGTCTTGCCCCATAGGGGTGGGTCCTTGAGATACTCGTCCTCTTCGGGCGTGTTGGGGCGTCCCATAACGGCGTTGCGGTGAGGGAAGCGGCCAAAGCGCTTGATGGCGGCGTGGTGCCCGACCGCCGAGCGCATGGAATCCTCGACCCCGAGGCTGCCGTACAGCACCAGCGCACGCTCCTGGTCGGCCAATTGCTCGCTGTGCTCGAACGGCAGGTAGATGAACGTCCTGGGCCAGCGGGAAAGGCCGCGGTCGTAACCCTTGTCCAGGGCGTAGGCCGCCACCTCGCGCGCCTTGGGGTCGGTGGCGAAGGCGCGCGGCGTGCCGCGAAAGATGTTGCGCGGGAACTGGTCCAGGCACAGGATCAGGGTGAGGCAGTCCTCGGCGGTTTCCTTGAAGTGGTCCAACTCGCCCGCCGCGGCTCGCTCGTGAACCCCGGTATAGTGGTCGACGAGGTATTGGTCGAACTCCGGCGTGGACCGGAACCACACTTGACGCTTTTCCATCTCCACGCTCAAGTCAAGCGTTTCAAACCAGAAAGTCAGTATTTCTCTCGATAGGGGTTCCACGCGCCCTCCGTCGGTGCCACGGTGACAAGCGGGCGGAGCCGCTGAACGCGTTGTCAGGGGGGCTCCGAGGTCGCCATCGTGACCAATTAAAATTGCTGCAAGTCTTGACCAAGACAAACCCAATTGCAACACTGCCGGGAACCCCGCCCTTCAGGGGTCACAATACCGGGCCCGGGAGGCTGTCACGCAATATTTCGACGACAAGGTCAGGGCCAGTGGCCGCTCGCTGCGCAAGCAGAAGCTCCAGGTGCTCCAGGTGAACATGGGGAAGTACTGCAACCAGTCGTGCTTTCACTGCCACGTGGAGGCCGGTCCGGGCCGCAGGGAGATGATGGACCGGGACACCGTGGACGACGTGCTGCGGTTCCTTGAGAACTCCGACATCCCGACGGTGGACATCACCGGCGGCGCGCCGGAGCTGAACCCCCACTTCGACCACCTCGTGGAGTCCTGCAAGGCGCTCGGGCGCCACGTCATGGACCGCTGCAACCTCACGGTCTTCTACGAGGAGGGCAAGGAGTACCTGCCCGAGTTCTTCAAGCGCCACGAGGTCGAGGTCGTCTGCTCGCTACCCTGCTACACCAGGGAGAACGTGGACAGCCAGCGCGGCAACGGCACCTTCGAATTGAGTGTGCGCGGGCTGCAGGAGTTGAACCGCCTGGGCTACGGGCAGCCCGATTCGGGCCTTGAGCTCAACCTTGTCTACAACCCCATGGGCAACTACCTGCCGCCGCCGCAAGAGGAACTCGAAGGCGACTACCGGCGCCTGCTCGGCGACGATTTCGGCATCGTCTTCAACCACCTCTATTGCCTGACCAACATGCCCATCACCCGCTTCAAGAAGTTCCTCAAGCAACGGGGCCAGTACGACGACTACCTGCAGCTCCTGGAGGACAACTTCAACGCCGAAACGGTGGAGAAGGTGATGTGCCGGGACCTGTTGAGCGTGGCGTGGGACGGGTCGGTGTACGACTGCGACTTCAACCAGATGCTCGAGATGCCGCTGGGCCAGAACAACGGGAAGCGCCCTCACATCCGGGATTTGTCCGCGGCGGACTTCGAGGACCAGCCCATCCTCACGGGGAACCACTGCTACGCCTGCACCGCCGGCACCGGCAGCAGTTGTGGCGGCGCGTTGATCTGAGACGAATCCGGCCGGCGGGCGCCCACCCGTCCATGCGGCTCTCCATCATCATTCCAGTCCTGAACGAAGAGCGGTTCATCGCGGCCACTCTCGCGGACCTCGACAGGGCCGAGGCCGATCAGGTCATCGTGGCGGACGGCGGCAGCACCGACCGCACGGCGGAGATCGTGCGCGCAACCTCCGCGCGACTCCTGGCCTCCCCCAGGGGCCGTGCGACGCAGATGAACGCGGGCGCCCGCGAAGCCGCCGGCGACGTGCTGCTCTTCCTGCACGCCGACACGAAACTCCCCCCCGGCGCCAGCCGCGACATCCGGCAATGCATGGCGGACGCCCGTTGCGTGGGCGGACGCTTCGACATCCGACTGGACAGCCCGCGTCCGCTGCTCCGCCTTGTCGGGCGCATGATCAGCCTGCGTTCCCGGCTGACGCGCGTCGCCACCGGCGACCAGGCCATCTTCGTGCGCCGCGCCGTGTTCGAGCGTCTCGGCGGCTTCCCGGACATACCCCTCATGGAGGACGTCGCGTTCTCGCGCGCGCTCAAGAGGGCCGGGCGCATCGCCTGCCTGCGCGCGCGCGTGACGAGCTCGGCGCGCCGCTGGGAGCAGCACGGCGCGGTACGCACCATCCTGCTCATGTGGGCGCTGAAGGTCCTCTATCTCGCGGGCGTGCCGCCGACGCGGTTGAAGCGGCTGTATGGCGATGCGCGTTAGTGTGCCGCCCTGCCGGCTCGGGCTACGATCCGACAAAACGCCGGCGCCCCGGAAGCCCCGAACTTTGACCGTTTCGCAGGCTTTGTGCTAGGGTGCTGTGTTTCAACCGGGGCCTGAACAGACGGGAATTTGCATGGAATCAAGCAGGCTGCAGGAGATCGTCGAGAAGCACAGGGAGTACCTCTTCTCCTGCGTCGCCAACTACTACGAAGAGCCGCTTGTGGTGGACCGCGCCAAGGACTCGCTGGTCTACGACGTGGACGGACGCGAGTACCTGGACTTCTTCGGCGGCATCGTCACCATCAGCGTCGGGCACTGCAACGACACGGTGGTGGCCGCCATCGAGGAGCAGATACGCAAGGTCCAGCACACCTCCACACTCTACCCCACCGAGCCGCACGTGCGCCTGGCCGAGAAGCTCGCGTCCATTACGCCCGGGGCGCTGAAGAAATCCTTCTTCACCAACAGCGGCACCGAGGCCAACGAGACCGCGGTGCTGGTGGCGCAGCTCTATACCCGCTCCCACGACGTCGTCGCCCTGCGCCACGGCTACAGCGGCCGCACCCAGCTCGCCATGAGCCTCACCGGGCACTACACCTGGCGCCTCACCCCCACCGCGAGCCCGAACATCCACCACATCCCCAACGCCTACTGCTACCGCTGCCCGTTCGGGCTCACGTACCCGAGTTGCGACCTCAAGTGCGCCAAGGACCTGGAGGGGGCCATTCAGACGGCCACGTCGGGCAAGATCGCCGCGTTCATCGCCGAGCCCATCCAGGGTGTGGGAGGCTTCATCACCCCGCCCAAGGAGTACTTCCGCGAGGTGGCCGACATCGTGCACAAGTACGGCGGCCTGTTCATCTGCGACGAGGTGCAGACGGGCTGGGGCCGGACCGGCGGGAAGATGTTCGGCATCGAGCAGTGGGACGTGGAGCCCGACGTCATGACCTTCGCCAAGGGCATGGCCAACGGCGTGCCCATCGGCGGCACCATCACCCGGCCGGAGATCGCCGACAGCGTCAAGGGGCTGTCTCTCTCCACCTTCGGCGGCAATCCGGTGACCAGCGCCGCGGCGCTGGCCACCATCGAGGTGGTCGAGAACCAGGGACTCGTGGCCAACGCGGCGGATCGGGGGCATCAGCTCCGGGAGGGCCTGCTGGGCCTGCGGCAGAAGTACCCGCTCATGGGCGACGTGCGCGGCATGGGCCTCATGCAGGCGGTGGAGATGGTGGGTCCCGACAAGACGCCGAGCCCGGAAGCCGTGGCCAGGCTCTTCGAGCTGACCAAGCAAAACGGCCTGCTCGTCGGCAAGGGCGGGCTCATGGGCAACGTCATCCGCATCACCCCGGCGCTCACGGTCACACGGGAACAGGTAGACGAAGCGCTGGAGCGGCTCGACCGCTCGCTGGGACAGATGGGACTATAGGACGGGTCGCATGATTCGACGCAGGATAATCGGAGCCGTACCCGTCCTCATCGGGATGTCCTTTCTGGTCTTCCTGTTGATGCAGCTCGCGCCGGGAGACCCGGTGACACTGCTGCTCGGGGAGGACGCGGAGCCCCACGAAATCGAGGAGGTCACGCGCGAGTGGGGGCTGGACCAGCCCGTCGTCGTCCAGTACTGGCAGTTCGTGTCCCAGGCGGTCCAGGGGAACTTCGGCGAGTCCATGCGCTACGGCGAGCCGGTGACCCAGCTCGTGGTCGAGCGACTTCCCGCCACCGTGGAACTGGCGCTGGCGAGCCTGCTCGTGGCCATCATTATCGCGCTCCCCATCGGCGTCTACTCCGCCATCAAGCACAACACGCTGTGGGACCACTCGGGCATGACCGTGGCGCTGGTGGGCATCTCGCTGCCCAACTTCTGGCTCGGCATCATGCTCATCTTCTTCCTCGGGGGGCAGTTCAACCTGTTGCCGGTGGCGGGGCGGCTCACCTACGGGGTCAACGTGGAGCCGGTGACCAACCTCATGCTGGTGGACGCGCTGATCGCGGGGGACCTGGCCGCCTTCTGGGACGCGTTCAAGCACATCCTGCTGCCCGCCATCACGCTCGGGACGAGCTTCGCGGCCATCATCACGCGCATCTCGCGCTCCAGCGTGCTGGAAGTCATCCGCCAGGACTACATCACCACCGCGCGCGCCAAGGGACTGAGCGAGCGCACGGTGATCTGGAAGCACACGCTGCGTAACGCCCTCATCACCATCATCACGATCCTGGGGCTTCAACTCGGCGCCCTGCTGAGCGGCTCGGTCATCACCGAGACGGTGTTCTCCTGGCCCGGCATCGGCAGCCTGCTCATCCAGGCCATCACCACCCGGGACTACAAGCTCGCCCAGGGGGTGATCTTCTTCTTCGCCATGGTCTATTTTTTCGTCAACCTGATGGTCGACCTGCTGTACACCTGGGTCGATCCGAGGATACGGCTGTGATCGGCTGGCGGCGCTACGCGAAGGTCATCAGCGGCGGCATCATCGTACTGATGCTGTGCATCTGCGGGCTCGGGGCGCCTCTGCTCGCTCCTTTCGACCCCCAGGAACAGAGCCTGGAGCAGCGCCTGCGGCCACCATCGTTGGACCTGGCCGCGAACCCGCACGTCATGGGCACCGACAACCTGGGACGCGACCTCCTGAGCCGGGTCATCTACGGGTCGCGCATCTCGCTCATGGTGGGGGCGGCCACCGTGTTCCTCGCCGGCATCCTGGGCTGCTTCCTCGGGGCGGTGGCCGGCTACTTCGGCGAGATGATCGACGAGACCATCAACAAGACCACGGAGATATTCCTGGCGTTCCCCTTCCTGCTGCTGGCCATCGCCATCATGGCCTTCCTGGGCCAGGGCCTGGTGAACCTCATCATCGCGCTGGTGCTGAGCCGCTGGGTGCAGTACTGCCGGGTGGTCCGGGGAGAGGTATTGTCGCTCAAGGAACGCGAATTCGTGCAGGCGGCGCGCGCGCTGGGCGCCAGCAACCGCTACATCATCCTGCGCCACGTGATCCCCAACACGCTGCCCAGCGTCATGGTCATCGCCACCTTCGCCATGGCCGTGGTCATCATCACCGAGGCGAGCCTGAGTTTCCTGGGCCTGGGAGTACCGCCGAGCATCCCCACCTGGGGCTCCATGCTGAGCGAGGGCCGCAGCTACATGTACCGCGCCCCCTGGCTCACCATCTTCCCGGGCATCGCCATCTTCGTCACGGTGCTCGGCATCAACCTCCTCGGGGACGGCCTGCGCGACATCATCGATCCCAAGCTGACGCGCACCCGCTGAGACGAAAGAGCCCCCTCGCCGGGAAAGAACGCGGGAGATTGCTGCGTCAAGACCCGTGAGGCACTGACGCCCAGAAACGTCATTCCCGCGGAAGCGGGAATCCAGGGGTGGAGCGGCGGGGAAACGTCGCTGTAGTGCCACTCCCCCGCCCCTGGATTCCCGCTTTCGCGGGAATGACGTTTCTGGGGGTTGTTGCCTCTCCAGGATGGTGTTTTGACACAGCCGCTTCCGCGGGAATGACGTTCTGTGACGTAGGTGCCCTGGGAATTATGACACACCCTGTTTCGCGGGAATGACGCTTCCGGGGGGTGTTGCCTCTCTCAAATGGAGTTCTGACACGGCCTGTTCCACGCGAATGACGATTCGAGGCGTCGGTGCTTGGGGGTCTTGACACGACGTGCTGCACGCGAAGAGCAACCGCAGGCGTCAGCGCCCCTCCGCCAGCACGCTCTCGATGGCGGCGAGGAACGGGTCCGCGAAGGCGGCAAGCTTGGCGGCGCCGACGCCGTTGACCTGGGCGAACTCCTCCTCGGTCCGGGGTTTGCGCCGCGCCATGTCGATGAGCGTCCGGTCGGAGAACACGATGTAGGCGGGCACGCCGCGCTCCCGGGCAAGATCGAGACGCAGCGCCTTCAGGGCTTCCAGCAACGCCGACTCGGACCCGCTCAGCGGCGCGCCGTCGGGCTCCTGCCGGCGCCGGCCCCCGGCGTCCCGCGGGGAAGCGTCCGGCCGTGCGCGCACGGTGTCCGGGCGGTAAAGGAACGTCTCCTCTCCTTGCAGCAGGCCGCGGCCCTTGCCGGTCATGGAGATGCCGCCGTAGCCGCCGATGTCGAGTCTGAGGAAACCCGTGGCCACCATCTGGCGGATGAGCGAGCGCCATTCGTTCTTGCCCCGGTCCGCTCCCACGCCGAAGGTCGGCAGCCGGTCGTGGCCGGCGCGTTCGATCTTTTCCGTCGCGGCGCCGCGCAGCACGTCGATCACATGGGCGGCGCCGAACCGCTGGCCGGTGCGATAGACCGCGGACAGCACCATTTGCGCGGCTTCGGTGCCGTCGACCCGCTCCACCGGATCCACGCACACGTCGCAGTTGCCGCAGGGCTCGATGCGCTCGCCGAAGTACTCCAGCAGCGTCACGCGCCGGCAGGCCGGCGCCTCGCAGTAGCCCAGCAGCGCGTCGAGGCGCTTGTGCTCCCGCAGCCGCCGCTCCGCGCCCGCGTCCTCCTCCTCGATGAACTGGCGGCGCATACGGATGTCCGCCAGGCCGTAGAGCATGTGCGCTTCCGCGGACTCGCCGTCGCGCCCGGCGCGGCCGATCTCCTGGTAGTAGGCCTCGACGCTGCCCGGCAGATCGGTGTGCAACACGTAGCGCACGTCCGCCTTGTCGATGCCCATGCCGAAGGCGATGGTGGCCACCATCACCACGCCCGCCTCGGTCATGAAGGCGTTCTGGTGCGCCTCGCGGTCATCCTTGTCCATGCCCGCGTGATAGGGAAGCGCGCGCACGCCGTCCGCCGCCAGCAGCGCCGCGGTCTCTTCCGTCTTGCGGCGCGACAGGCAGTAGACGATCCCGCTCTCGCCCTCGTGACGCGCCAGGAAGCTCCGGGTCTGGCGCTTCCACTCTTGCTTCAACTCCACCGCCAGCCGGATGTTGGGGCGGTCGAAGCCCAGAACGAACGAATCCACGTCGCCGCCGAACAGGCGCCCGGCGATGTCCTCGCGGGTGATGGCGTCGGCGGTGGCGGTGAGGGCGGCAATGGGAACTCCCGGGAAGAGATGCCGGAGCCGGCACAGGTCCTCGTACTCGGGACGGAAGGACGGACCCCACTGCGAGATACAGTGGGCCTCGTCCACGGCGAACAGCCTGACCGGCAGCCGCCCCAGTGCCTCCAGCATGCGCTCGGTCATGAGCCGTTCCGGCGCCATGTACAGGAGCCGCGTGTCGCCGGCGGCGGCCCGGCGCCAGGCGGCGACGTTCGCTTCCCTGGCGTTGGCCGAGTTGATCGTGTCCGCCGCGACTCCGGCCAGGCGCAACGCCGCCACCTGGTCCTGCATCAGCGCCACGAGAGGCGACACGACCACGGTGAGACCGCCGAGCGCCAACGCCGGGACCTGGAAGCACAGCGACTTGCCGGACCCGGTGGGCATCACCGTCAGCACGTGACGCCCGGCCAGCAACGCCTCGATGACGGCCTCCTGGCCGGGGCGAAAGCTGTCGAACCCGAAGACTTCCTTGAGTACCTTTCGTGCGCCGCTCATCGGTCCCCGCCCGGTGTGGTGTCCGGCCCATTCGCGGCATGGTCCGCGGGGGCGGCCGGACACATCCCCAATCGCGACCGACCGTCTCCCGGTTTCATGCGCGAACGGCCGCCGCGCCGCTCGGACGCCACCGCCGAACCGAGGTACGGGCGACGGGTCCCGGCCCCGCTCACATGGGAACGCAAAAAGGGGGCCACCGGGACGCCAGGTACTTCAGTGGATGAGGTTGCCCTTGCGCGCTTCCGTCACCATGTAGTCGCAGACACGGAACGCGTTGGCCTCGATGGTGAGGGTGGGGTTGAGGCCCGCGGAGGTGACGAACACGCTGGCGTCGACGATGAACAGGTTGGACACGTCGTGGGAACGGCACCACTTGTCCACCACCGACGACCCGGGATCGTTGCCCATCCGGGCGCTGCCCATCTGGTGGTTGTGGAGCTTGCGGGTTTCCGGCTTGGGCACGATGATCCGGGTCGCGCCGGCGGCCTCGTAGATCTCCCGTGAGCGCTCGCCCAGGTAGGTGGCGAGACGGACGTCGTTCTCGTGGCTGGTGTAGGTGATGCGCGCTACCGGCAGGCCGTAGCAGTCGGTCAGGTCCGGATCGAGGTCCACCGCGTTGCTCTCCACCGGGAGGCTCTCGCCGGTGCAGTGGCTGTGCAGGTAGTGGCGCCAGGTCTCGCGCATGGAGTCCTTGTGCTCCTTGCCCCAGCGTTTGCCGTGGATGGGCCGCAGCGCCAGCTCGATGGGATCGCCGCCGTGGGCGCGCGGGTGCATGAAGCCGCCGCGGATGAAACCCCGGCTGGAGTCGGACTTGTAGAAGTCGTGCAGCACCCGGGTGCTGGAGGTGCCCTTGTGCCCGTCCAGCGGCTCGGGGAACGTCACCACCAGGGTCACGCCCGGCGAGTGGAACATGAGGTTCTTGCCCACCAGGCCGCTGCGGTTGGCCAAGCCCTGCGGGAAGCGGGCGGACTCGGACAGCAGCAGCAGGCGCGCCGTCTCCACGCCGCCGGCGGCCATCACCACGAGGCGGGCCGGCTGGTGCTCTTCCTCGCCCTCGCCGTTGAAGTAGGTCACGCCGGAGGCCTTGCCGTTCCGGTCCAGCGTGATCTCCCGCGCCAGGCACAGAGGCCGGATCTCCAGGCGGCCGGTGGCCAGGGCCTTGGGCAACAGCGACTCCAGGGTGCTCGACTTGGCCCCCACCGGGCAGCCGTAGGCCGAGCACATGCCCTTGCCGATGCAGCCGGGACGGCCGTCATAGTCCCCGGTGAGGATGGCCAGGGGCGTGGGAAACGGATGCAGGCCGAGCTTGCGGGCGCCCCGCTCCAGGGCCGCGCCCGGGCTGTTGCGCGCCGCGGGCCCCACAGGGTAGTCACGCTTGCGCGGCGGGTCGAAGGGGCTCGACCAGCCCTGGCCCGAGATTCCCACGGTCCATTCGGCCTTCTCGTAGAAGGGCTCCATGTCGTCGTAGGAAATGGGCCAATCCTCGATGGTCGTGCCCGCCACCGGGCCGTCCTCGGACTTGACGCGGAAGTCGGACTCGTGGAAGCGCCAGGAGAGCCCGCTGTAGTGGATGGTGCCGCCGCCCACGCACATGGCGTTGGAGAAGGTCTGGGTCTTGGTGGAGAGGACCTCGGCCGGCGTGTCCGCATCGGGCCGCCAGGTGCGCGGCTCCAGCTCCACCGTGGGCCAGAAGAAGTTGCGCCGCCTGTACATCAGCTCGTCGCCCAGCGCGAAGTCCTCGCGCTTGTACCAGGGGCCGCGCTCCAGCACACACACGGTCATGCCCGCCTCGGTCAGTTCCTTGGCCGCCACCAGCCCCGAGGCTCCGCCTCCCACGATGCAGACATCCACCGTCTCGTGCTCTGCCATCCGTTTCCTCCGCGCTTGAATGCCCCGGGCGGCGAATCTCCGTCACCGAGGGGACCGCCCACGTCACCGGGGCCGCTTGTCAGGATGATCCGTCCTTCTTCTCCTGGACGAACTCGTCCGGCTCGTTGGCATCATACCAGCCGTAGGGTTTCTCGTTGCCGTGCGGGAAGCTCGGGCCAGGATAGTCCAGCACCCGCCAACCCACCCGGTCCTTGTTGCCGCCGTGCCGCGGATGGCCGTAGAAGCCCTCCATGGTATGCGTCAGCAGCAGCGTGAAGAACGCGTCCTTGCGCTCGTCCAGCACCGTCAGGACTTGGTCCCGGCCCGCGTCGTCCAGGCCGCGAAAGTCCTTGCCCGACGCCAGCTCCGCGGCCACCCGGTCCAGCTCCACCACCCCGTCGCGATAGGCCTGGAGGTGCCGGCTGCCCGTGCCGTGGAGCTTGAACAGGGTCGCCTGCTGCTCCTCGGTGCGCCCTCCCATGCCGCCAAGGATGAAGTTGGCGTACTCCTTCTTCTCCCGCGGACTGATGTCCGTGTCCACGTCGTCCGCGGCCAGCAGACCCTCGATGTAGTCGATGACCCCGGCCTCGCTCGCGCCCGCGCCCTCGTCCGACGGGACGATGCGCGCGGCCGCCGCCTCGATGGTGGCGCGCTCGTGATCCGAAAGGACGCTGCCTGAATCCGTATCGCTCATGGGGAACCCTCTTCCATGTCAGGTCGTCCCCGCCGGGGCATTGGCCCCGTCGAGACAAGTCATCATACACCAGGGGCGAAGACAATTCATCTTCCCTTGACAGGCCATGATTATCGTTCCGTACCCGCTCCCCGCTCGCGGACGGAGGATCGGCAGGTCGTCCCGCCATTCTCTGGGAACCGTTGGCATTGATTTGGACATCAAGTGATGCAACAATTGAGGTTGAGTCTTAGCTCGGAGTACCGTCATGAGAACCACCCTGAACATAGACGACGATCTGCTGGCGCGCGCCCGTGAGCTTACCAACATCACGACCAAACCGGCGCTGATTCGTGAGGCGCTTCGAGCCCTCGTGGAGCGGGAAAGCGCACGACGGCTCGCCAGACTCGGCGGCAGTCAGCCTGACCTGCAGCCGGTTCCGCGACGCCGCCCCGCGGACGAGGACCCGTCCAACCAATGATCCTGATCGACACCTCGGTATGGATCGGGCATCTGCGCGCCGGAGACCCGGAGTTGGTGCACGTGCTCGACAGCGATCAGGCGCTTGTCCATCCTTTCGTCATCGGCGAGTTGGCCTGCGGCAACCTTGCCCGACGCCAAGAGGTCTTGGCGATGTTGCGGGACCTGCCCCACATCCCCGCCGCAGAAGACTCTGAAGTGCTTTATTTCATTGGCCGAAACGAGTTGATGGGACGAGGCATCGGCTACATTGACATGCATTTGCTGGCGGCCACGGCCCTCGCTCCCCCAGCACGACTATGGACGCGAGACAAACGCCTGGACGCGGCAGCCGACGGGCTTGGCCTAGCTTACCGATGAACTACGGCATCTGGCATCCTTACGCAACGGCTTGAGAGAAATTCTTCGCGAAACACATGGCGCAGCTTGAACACGTCGAGGCTATCGAAAAGAGGCTGTGGACAGCGGCCGATACCTTGCGGGCCAACTCCAACTACCTACCGCAGTTGAGGAGTTCAAGGCTTGGAACGAGGAGCGAGTGGGGCCACAATCGCCCGAGCGCGCGAAAACATGACACGGGCCAAGTGTCTCGCATCGGGTCTCCATCTTGACGAGAATGGGCACCCCTGATAAACTTAGCTCAACTTAGCTGGATAGGTCGTCAAATGAAACAGGTGAATATGCACGAGGCAAAGTCCCAGCTTTCGAGACTGGGCAAGTTGGCTTGGGAGGGTGAGGAAATCGTGATCGCCAAGGCCGGCGAACCTTACCTGCGGCTGGAACCGTATCGGAAACGCCTCGAAGAACGGCCGTTCGGGGGTTATGAAGGACAGTTCTGGATGTCGCCGGACTTTGACGAACCCGATGAAGAGCTCATGGACCTGATCGAGAACTCCAGGATCTTTCCGGACGAGGAATAGCTCAAAGGTGTTGCGTCTACTGCTGGACACCCATGTACTGGTGTGGTGCCTCTCCGATGCCGCACGGCTAACCAAAGCGGCCCGCACTGCCATCGCCAACCCGCGCAACGAAGTCTTCGTCAGCGCCATCACCGGTTGGGAAGTCGCCGTCAAGAAGACGAAGGGAGCCATGACCGCCCCCGACAATCTCTCCGTGTTGGTCGAAGAGAGAGGCTTCACGCACCTGCCCTTGACCTTTCATCATGCCGAAGAAGCGGGCAGACTGCCGATGCATCACCGCGACCCGTTCGATCGCTTTCTGATCGCCCAGGCTCGGGCCGAACGGCTGACACTCATCACCAGTGATCGACACATCCCAAGGTACGATGTGGCAACCATGTGGGCCTGATTCACATCACATCAATGGCGCCCACTCCGAAGAATACGTTACCGAGAAATTCGACGGAGTATTCCGCCACGTGTACCGCGCCTACCCTGCCCTGCCCTCGCCCTTTTACGCAGCCGCATAGAGCCCGGTTCGCCTGTCGCCCGTCACGGGCGCTTGGTTAATTAACCCGACTTCGCCAACTCGGCGTTGATATTGTCGATTTTCATATAATCAGCGTCCGGCCCACAGCAAACGCTCCGCCAGCTTCGGCGCGTCTACCGGCCAGAAGCGCTTTGGCCGCGGTTGGTGCACACCTGCTTTTCCCTTGGCCGGACGGCAGTTTAGCAGACACCCACTCCATTGCGCGGGGATCGCATCGCGGCCTTCCACTGCACCAAGGAGAGCACCGCAGATGGCGGCGTTGGTGTCCGTGTCGCCGCCACGCATGACGGTGTCTACCAAGGCCTCCTCCAGATTCACGGCATGGAGCAACTGCCAAAGGGCATTCTGGAAGGCTACCAGAACCCATCCCGCGACGGGTCTTAGATATTGGTTCGGACGGGCGACGGAAGCGCCCGTCACGGCATCTGCCAGGGTCACATCCAGGTCCGTTTCCTCGGACCATTGCGCGACCTGCGCGTACAGGCTCCGACGATCACATCCCGTGCCGATGGCGTGAGCGATGGCCATGGCGAACAGGGCGTTCGCCTGGAGACAGACGGGGTGGACATGGGTGAGGGCTGCGTCCTGCCGCGCCCATTCGGCCACTTGCGCGGGGTCGTGATAGGTTCCGAAGATACCCAATGGACTGATCCGCATCAACGCGCCGTTGGCCTGACTATCTGGATTGTGGCGCCCCAGCAGTCCGCTGAGGACCGTGCCGCCGCAATCGAAAGGGTCCGAATCCAACTAGGAACGATACGCCTTCCTGGCTTTTTCGGGATCGTATCGTCCTTGCTCGACGATGGTGCCGGCCAGCGACAGCGCCATCTCCGAATCGTCCGTCGGTTGTCCGGCGATGGTGCTCCAGGTGCCGCCGTCCGCGAGCTCACGGACCCCGTCGGGGTACTCGCCCGAATTTCTTCTGGATCTCGGAATTCCACCAGGCTCCCGAGAGCGTCACCGGCAAGCTGACCAAGCATGCACCCCTGAGCCCGGGAGAGGACTTCGCGGCCAACGTGTTGTCTGTGCCCTTGTTCATAGTGAGACTTCTGCATGTGGACTTGGGCGAGGGGATTTCCTGCCATTCCTTCGGAGTTTTCGCCGCTTGGCAATTATGTTCCTCAGCGCCAGACAAATGAGCTTCGT